>JAGDXJ010000039.1:6156-7928 GCA_023256355.1 Nitrososphaerales archaeon
TAGTAGCTGTCAAGAAGCGCAACCATTCTGCCCCAAGATCCTACAACTGGTTTTATAACGGCCTTTTCGCCTAGCTCTTTAAAAGCTTCAATGGCTTTTTCGGGGGAAAACGTCACAATCGTCCTTGGCGTTGGCACGTTATTTTCTTTAAGCTTAACAGTAGTAAAAAGTTTGTTACCGGTTATCAAAAGGATCTGTGAGCTGTTTATCACCTGTACTCCTAAACTCTCCAATATTGCCGCGCTATGAAGGCCTTTATAGTAGCTCGTTGTTCTTTGCAATGCAACATCTCCAAACTTGCTGTCATAATCTTTTGTTATGTCGAAGCGTTCGTCTTTTATATCTATAAGGCTAACCTCATAGCCTCTTTTTAAAGAGGCTTGATAAAGAGCTTTTTCTTCCCATCTTATCAGATCGTGAAGTATTGCTATCTTCATTTTCCTTCGCCAGAAGTTATGATTCTCTGTTTTATTTCATCATTGAGTTCTAGCTCAAAAAGATCCCCCATTTGAAGGCTTTTAACACCGTGTGCTACCATTTTAGCAAGCGATTCATCACTTTCTACGCCTAAAACTTTAAGGAGAAAAGAAGCGCCGTTTTTACCTATGAGTTCGCTGAAAACTACTTTTCTTTTTCTTCCCAAGAACTCAGGGCTAACTAATTCATAAGCCATAGGGTTGTTTAAAATTGCCGCTATATGGGTTCCAGCTTTATGTTTGTAAGCGTTTTCCCCCATTATAGGCTGGTTCGAAGGCATCTTATAATCGATGTACTCTTCCAATATCTTGTAAACATCGTTCAGCATTTCATACCTTACATCGAGCTTTACGCCATAAAGCACATAAAGCGCTAATACGAATTGTGACAGATCGGTTATGCCCGTCCTTTCGCCAAGCCCGCCCACTGTAGTGTGAACCTGGTCTGCTCCAGCTTCGTAACCAGCTAGCGCGTTCGCAAGGGAGAGACCCATATCGTTATGGCAATGGACATCAATGGGAACTGGAGCAACTTCTTTTACGCTTTTTACCAGCCTGTACATACCGCTAGGTTTCATGGCTCCAACTGTATCAGGAACGCTTATCCTGTCTACGTTTGCCTCATATAGTGCTTTTGCGAATTCTCTTAAATATATCGGATCTGCCCTGCTGGCATCTTCAAGCGTGACCCTCACTTGAAGTCCATGAGATTTTGCATAATCAAGGGCTGTAAGCGTCCTGTTTAGTGCATCTTCTCTTGAGATATTTAGTTTATACCTTAAATGTATATCGGAAACAGAATGATACATGGCGTAAAATGATGCGTCGCAATTTAACGCAACGTCTATATCTTCCTTTAAAGCTCTGCCATGAGCTACTATGGTTGCGCTGAGCTTAGCTTTTACCAGCTCTTTGCATGAATCAAAATGCGAATCCGAAATTATTGGAGAAATCTCGATCGCGTTTACTCCAAAATAATCTAGCATCCAACCTATCTGCAATCGCTGTCTTTTTGTAAAAGAAATGCCAGGCGCCTGTTCGCCTTCGCGCAAAGTAGAATCAAGTATCTTCACTTTTTTGTTAAAAAAACCTCCGTTATATATTTGTGCAAATCCAAGACTTTCTTCTAAATCACCGTGTTTTTCATCCTGCATGAGGAGGTTATAACGCTTTAGTTTATAACGTTTTTCGTTAAAAAATATTAAAGTTCTCTCAAAATTATGACGGTATTAGTATTAATTACGCCATTTGCTTTTCTAATATCGTCAATAACCTTGTTTACTTCTGTTATACTCG
>JAGDXJ010000061.1 GCA_023256355.1 Nitrososphaerales archaeon
AAGTAAGCATGAAACCAAAACTATCATGAATAAAGTCAATATTATGCAACAAAGGACCCTTAATAAATATTTATAAAGGCTTCAGAACACGATATTTACAGGCTGATGCTCAACCCTTAAAAAAATGCTTGTAAAGGGGCTATCTCCTCGATCGCGGAATGAAACTTCCGGCCTCTTTAACCCACAGTTAAGTTAAAATGGTTAAAAGAAACAGAAGTACTTTACCACGAGATTAGAAGCTGTTCTAAAATACGTCTGAGTTAGCGATCATGTTAGCGTTACGTAATTTTCTTTACCCTTCTTTTCTACTTTTACTAGACCCTGTCGTTCAAGTCTTTTTATTGCTCTCCAAGCTGTAGTTTTTGGAAGAACAAGAGATTCCCTTATTTCGCTTTCCTTTGCTGTGCCTCCTTTTTTCTTAATGAACTCAAGGATTTGATGGTCCAGCGATCTTTCCACATCTGTCTCTTTATGTCTTTTTGAGTATGCAAACGTCACTATTACAGCCAGCAATAGTATTACAACACCAGACACCGCATAAATTAAAGGTGCTTCCGAAAATGATAGAGAAACTTGAGGAGATGATTTTGTAGCCGGAGGTGGCATAATGTATCCTATATCCCATTTACCGGCGGGCACAAATATATAGAGAGTGCCGTTTACGGCTTTAACAGAAGAAGGTACGCCGTTTATGTAAACCAGGCTCGCTCCGTAAGGTAGCTGGACTATCGTATAGTAAGGAGTAGTGAAATTAATAAACCAAGAAATGTTATTTTTAAATATTATCGTGTATGTATAATAATTAACGTTAATAGTACCGTTAACATCGGGTAAAATTTTAACGACGCCGTTTGAATAAGAATAGTATGCTGGAGAGCCGTTACTGTAAGAAACTGTCAATCCCTGTGGAACCCCCATTAGAGTTATGTTTACCGGTACAAATTCAGTCACGTTTTCCATTATATTTACTCTTGCATAACCATTTGGATAAACTGTTATATTAGTGTGTGGGTTAACGTTGAAAGCTAAAGCGGCCAACACGATCAAAATAAGCGCTGTTTTCATTTATAAAAAATATTCTTTAGTATAATATAAATTTTAAAACAGCTTTAACAAAGATCCTTTTGAAGCCTTTTTCGCTTTAGTATAAACGACATTTGCAGAAGCTATGTCCTGTATTGCCAAGCCAGTTGAATCAAATATAGTTATGTCTTTATCTGAAGTTCTTCCCTTAATTTTACCTTCCAATACATCGCCTAGCTCGCCAATAATTTGCTGCGGCTTTAGTAATCCTTTGGATATCGGGACGTTTACCTCTCCTGAATGTACTGCCTGTTCCATATCGTCTACTATTATTCTTGCTTTGAGCAATATTTGAGGGTCTAGCTCTTCTTTTCCGGGCGCATCAGCACCTATGGCATTTATATGAGAACCTTCCGGTATCCATTCATGCATAACAACAGGTTTAGTTGCAGGTGTCGTAGTAACAATAATGTCCGCATCAGCAACACATTCTTTGACGCTTTCAACTGCATTAAGTTCAACGTTATTTGATCTTGCAAACTGTAAAAAGCTTTCTAACGAATCCTTTGATACATCATATGCCTTTCCTTTTAAACCTGTGAAAAATTCTTTTAATCCAAGAAGCTGGTATCTTGCTTGCGTGCCAGCTCCAATAAACGCTACTTTTTTAGAACCCTTTCTGGCTAGATATTTTGCGGCTATGCCCCCTGCCGCACCTGTTCTCATAGAAGTCAAGAGTGTTCCATCAATAACAGCTAATGGTTGACCCGTTTCTGGACTTAGTAACAGTATTGTAGCCATAACTGTAGGGAGACCTTTTTCTCTGTTTTTTACGTGAACGTTAACGACTTTTACCCCTGCAGCTTTTAGAGATTTTATGTATGCGGGCATCACTCTGAAATCTCCTTCAAATTCTTTAAAAAAGACGTATGTTTTTGGTGGCATTTCAACGTTTCCCCTTGATTTTTCCCTGAACGCTTCTTCAACAGCGTTTGTAACTTCTGTCATCGAAACCAGTTCTTTAACTTCATTTTGGGATAAAAACAGTATTTCCATCAATGTTGTTTATTTCAAGCTTTGTTTATAAACTTTTTTCAAAATAAATCAAAATTATAAACAATCATTACAAATATAAATTCTTAAATATAAAAATATTCTATCTTTCGATACGGAAACCGATGCTTTCCATTATTTTTATGTATTCATCGCTGTTTATCAGCGTTTCTCTCACTGGCTTGATGATTTCATAAATATGATCCGCTGTAGATAATTTAAGGTCAAAAGGATGTATCTTGTTAGCTTTGTATGCTTCTCCAAGCTCGTTAAAATTTTTAAAAAGATAATCACCGCCGTATTTAGGATCCCTTTTTAATAGGAATTCACCTTTTAACGGCATTATTATATATTTTATTATCTCCAAAACCGGGTTTCCCTCTACTATTCCAGGAGGGCACCATGCCTTTTGCAGTTTTTCTTTTATTTGCGAATAACTATCGTGTATGAATATAGCGCCAGAAGGCTTTGATTTGCTCATCTTGCTGAAACTTTCATCTTTAAACTCAGACGGTTTTTGCAATCCTGGAAGAAGATGATGATGAACGGCTACTGGAACCTTCCACCCGAGTTTAGGAAAGATGTCTCTTGCGAGCATATGTGCTTTCCTCTGGTCTGTTCCACCATGAGCTATATCAACGCCTAAAGCATGTATGTCGCTGATCTGCATCAGAGGATATATAAACTGTGCAAAAGTTAATTCTTCTTTCTCATCCCTTCCTGCTACTGTAAGCGTTCTCGAGATTCTTGTCAAGTTAAGGTTGGTTGCAGCTTTTAAAAGATCTTCCCAGTAGGATCTGTACGATCCGTAAAGTTCAGAACCGTAAATATAGTTCAAATTTGAACCAACAAACGTTGAAAATGCTTTCTTATAACTTTCTGCTACTGCCCTAATTTTTTGAAGGTCTTTCCCTAACTTCTCATTTATATAACTGTGCCAGTCAGCTAAAAATACAGTTACGTCTATTCCTGCTTGAACAAAATCCCTTAATTTCAAACCAACTATCAGAAGACTGCCCAGATGCAAAGGGCCCGATATTTCTAATCCTATATAGTGCTTTATCTTATTTTCGCTTTCAAGAAGTTTTTTAAGTTCTTCAGGCGTTACTATCTCCTCTGTTGGCTCTTTAGCAATTAATCTAAATCTTTCTTCGACGTTCAACTTAAAAATAGAAGTTAAGGGGCTTAATAAAAATTTACTTTTCCTTTTTCTTTTCTTCTGGAGGATCGTCTACTCCTTTTTCATCTATTATAAATACAGCTTCTCTTTCAGGCAAATACGGGCTATCGACCATTCTTGCTATTCTCACTTTTGCTGATTTTCTGAGATAAACTCTGTACGTGCTCATATGGGCTACTACGTGACCACCTACCGGTCTCGTAGGATCGCCAAAAAATGTATCAGGAGATGCCTGAACCTGGTTAGTTACAACTACAGCAACCCTGTACATGTCAGCAATTCTGAGCAACTGATGCATAAACGCGTTTAGACGTTGCTGTCTTTCTGCCAAGGTTGCTCTTCCAGGAAAATCAGAACGATAATGCGAAACTGCTGAATCAACTACTACCAGTTTAATCTTTTCGCTTTCTATGTACTTTCCCATTTCTCTTACAAGAAGCTCTTGATGCGAGCTGTTGTAAGCTTTTGCAACTATAATTCTGTTTAAAGCTTTGAGCGGGTCAAGCCCTCTGTTTTCGGCTATTTCTGAAATTCTTTCAGGCCTGAATGTGTTTTCAGTGTCCAAATAGATAACGCCTCCTTCAAGCCCGCCTTTGTCTTTTGGAAATTGCACAATTACCGCCAAAGTGTGACATATCTGGGTTTTGCCTGATCCAAATTCACCATAAAGCTCAGTAATAGCTCCAGTTTCTATGCCACCTCCAAAAAGTTCATCTAAATTTTTGGATCCGGTGCTTATTCTTTCTACGCTTTTTCTTATTTTATAAAGCTCAGCTGCAGAAACAAAATCTTTGCTCAGAAGACCTTTTTGAACTAAATACGTCCTAGCTTTGTTAACTAGATCGGCAGCTTTTTCTGTATCGCCTCCTAAAATGTCGCTAACGTCTGATATATTTCTGGCCGCTAGATCGAGCACATTATAAATACCACCTTCGTTAAGCTTTTGTTTAGTAACAGGACCTACACCTTCAATGTTATCCAAGCTCCACTCGTCAGACATTTCATATGTTAGAAAGTAATGGGATATATTAAACTTTTTGAAGTTTCCTTGTGAACTACCTTTACCTTGCGGTCAGGGCTTCCCGGTTCATCGGCACGCTTTCACATGAGGAATACTCAGCAGATATTCCATCGTATTGACACGATCATCCCCGGGCGTCTCGCCTGCGTTCCACAGGCAGAGCCCATTTATCGCTGATTCAGCTAGATCGGGGTGCCGGATTCCCCCGATCGTGCTTGGCGATCTTTTTTTGCAGTGTTTGCCTGCAGAATAATGTGCAGAAGGCTTCAAAAAACATTTCTGTAAGGAGGCTATCTAAAGCTTGAGGAAGAGGGCTTTAGCCCCCTTAACCTCCAAAAAGTTAAATGATTATGGCGTTCTGTAAATTATTTTAATTTTAAGATTTAAACGCTTCAGTTAATCGCTATACCTTTTCCTTAAAAATACTTAAACAAGATTGTGAAATCCTGTTTATAAAGGCTTAAACATATCTTACATCTTACATATGTTCAAAAGGAATCCTTACTGACATACAACTCTATCTACGACTTAAACCAATTACGTTAATGGGTCACAAATCCTCTTTTTTATTAAAGAATTTTAAACCTAACTTAGATAAAGTTTATTTTATAAAGATAACTGCCTGCGTATTCATAAATTATCATGCACGTCTATTATGAAAAACTTTTTAATTTTGATTTTATAAAATACGTAATATAATTTGATAATAAAAATACCTAAAAACATCCTGAATGAGTTGATTAATTATATTTATATTAATAAACCTAACGAAGCTGTTTGCTTTCTTTTAGGATTTATAAAGGAAGATACTTATATTGTTAATGAGCTTGTTAAAGTGAAAAATGCAGCAAATTCTCCGGCCGAATTTTACGTAGAGCCTGATGAACTTCTAAGTATATATAAAAGAGCTGAAGAAAAGGGTTTAGATATCGTTGCCATAGTTCACAGCCATCATGGATTGCCACTACCTTCAACGATCGATATAAAATATATGAAATTAAACCCATATGTATGGATAATAATATCCATTACTGATCTAAAAATGCAAGCCTTTGTGCTTAATGAAGAAAAAGTCGAACCTGTAAAAATAGTAATAACCTGATTGAAGTTACAGCACGTAAATAGATGCATGAGTCAAGCTATCTGTTATGCCTTTAAACCTGGTTCCATTTCCCAGGTAAAACTTTGTAAACCACTCGTAAACATGAAGCCTCAGTGACTGTATATATACTATTAATCCTTCGAGAGCCATTATTCCTAGGTTTCCAAAAATTAAAAGAGGTAACGAAATAGCTCCCATCGTCACGGTCGCGTTTAAAGTTTTCATCAGTACTATATGAACCAAAAACAGTATAGCAAGCCTGCTATAGCTTATTGTATTTGCTAAAAATTCGATGATTATAAACATAAACTGTATTGAAGCGTCTAGAGGGTTTTCCCTTTTTACGGTGTAAAACAAAAATAAAAATACCGAAGTGGCTGTCACCGGAACTGTAATCGAACTAAGTATCCAGTTAGGAACGTTTATCAGTGCAGCCCTTCCTGCAAATAGGTTAAATGAATAATTGCTGCCTATTATGCTTAAGCCTATAAAAACAGCGCCAATATAGGCTATCAATACGGGAAGCTTTTCAAAAAAGGCCGCTTTTCTATCTCTTTTGAGAGTCTGTTTAAAGTCTAGGAAATATCCTGAAGTTAGATGAAAAATTCCTATCAAAATTGCCACAGAAAGCATTGTCAAAATTGCGTCAGTAGTTAAAGAACTGAACGACCTCAAAACCGCCAATTTTTCAAGAAACGATCCTACAATCGGAATCGAGGAAGCTTCAAATCCAAAAACTTCACCAGAAAGTAATCCCATTATTGTTGCTGCAGCACCAAATGAGGCAAGCATAGCGCCCCATTTCTTTTTGTTCTTCCAGCCTTTTATGTAAATAATAAAGCCTAGAATAAACAATACTAAACCCTGTCCCATGTCTGGAAACATAAATCCAAAAAAGAAAGGAAATATTATTGAAATTATAGGCGTAGGATCTATCTCGTAAGGCCCTGGAATTCCCTGCGTTTCAGTCAATGGATCAAAGTTCTTCATGTATATCGGATTCTTAAGTTCCACTTCGTCAGCGTCAGATAATCCTCCGATTATAGCTATATCTTTAAAGCTATCATAAAACCTTCGTATATCTGACCTGAGTATTTCAACCTTACTTATAATAAATCTGCCTTCCGGTCTTCCTATTTCAGATACTTCTCTTAAAACTTGTAACGATTCGAGCGCTGCATTTATTTCGTTTTCCAAAGCTAATTTTAAGTCTTTAACTTCTTCATTTAACTTTAAAAAATTCCTTTGCAAGTCATCTATCTTTTTTGAAATTTCGCTTAGCTTAGCTTCGGGCGATCCTGATGGCGGCTGTAACTCGATTAAACCTTTGGAATAAGCTATTTGTTCGATGTCTTTTGCCTTATTAGCTTCTGCAGAAACTACAATCAGGTATTCCTCTTTACCCCGTTCTAAAACAGAACTCAGGCAACACTCAAATGTAACGGGCTCTTTTGACAAATAAAACTTAACTACAAACCTTTTTAAATTACTTATAAACGTAAGATCTATCGAAATTCCCTTAAAAGGTAAAAGCTTTGAATATTCGTTTTTTAGATTTGTCAGTTCCGATTCAGCTTTTTCAAGTTCCTGCAGTTTCTCATTGAGCTTATAGGCCGCTCCTAATACCTTCCTTTTTACATCGTTCAAAATTTCGTTTAGATCAGAGCCTTTAAATTCAAACTTCTTAATTGTTTTTCCCTGTATTATTTCTGTGTATCCTAACTCGGGCCTTATTTCTGCTCTTTCAGCTACATTTATAACGAAATTGGCCGCCTCTTCTATTTCCTGCGGAGCATTGGCGTACTTTTCAATTATTTTAACTCTACCGAACTTAAGAAGTCTTTTAGAAATCTCTTCCCTTTTTTGTATGTCACTTGCAAGAGTAAGCGTTACTGTAGGCTCTTTCACATCACTATATACGTAAAAAACAAATATAATTTTTACCGAATCTAAATTGTCAATTATTTTGCATTTTTTCTGCCTTTTGTTTAAAAAATAAGTTATAAATACCGATATTTAAAAAATTATTGCTGTATTAAGTAAAAAAATCAAAATTTAACTCACATATAACTTTGTAAATAAAATGATAATTTAGGCTATTTGTGAACTACATTAGAAGGTCAGGGCTTCCCGGTTCATCGGCACGCTTTCACATGAGGAATACTCAGCAGATATTCCATCGTATTGACACGATCATCCCCGGGCGTCTCGCCTGCGTTCCACAGGCAGAGCCCATTTATCGCTGATTCAGCTAGATCGGGGTGCCGGATTCCCCC
>JAGDXJ010000025.1 GCA_023256355.1 Nitrososphaerales archaeon
AGCTTTAGATAGCCCCTTACAGAAATGTTTTTGAAGCCTTCTGGTCATGATTTTTGCAGACATACACTGCTCCGAAAAGATCGCAGATCTAAGGGAATCCGAGATGCCTTGAAGCGGAAGGCTAGCACTCCGATCTAGCTGAATCAGCGATAACGGGGCTCTGCCTGTATAAAGCGGGAAGCTCCAACCGCAAGTTGTGGTGGTTCACTCATTTAAACATAAAAATAGCGCAGTAAACAGGGTTATCTATTACTTAAATGAAATATATTTAGGTCTCGAGTTAAGAATCTAAAAAGTGCGAATAATTATTATAATTCTTAAAAACCATCAATATAAAAAGCCTAAAGGTTTTATACACAAGAAGCTAGCTTTTATTTTTTATCGCAAGTTACGATTAATTCTTCTTCTTTAATTACGTTGTTTGTCCTTAGAGTTTTGCATATATTACAAAATTCTCTTGCGACTTTTGCTGAACTTTCGCCATTTGCTAGCCTTTCGGCAGCCTTTTCAGCCTCTTTTTGCAGTAATTCAATTTTTTCATATTTGGATATTCCTTTACCTCTTTTATTGGAAACATAATAACTAACGACAGCCTGTGAAATACCCATCAATTTGGATACTTCTTCCTGTGTTAACCCATAATCGTTAACTAATTTCTTGGCAATCAGACTTCTGTATGCAGGCAATACATATCTTACTACTTCTTCACAGACTGTTTTCAATGTATAAAGTTATAAACCGTGGAAATAATAAATATTGCTAACAAATTAACGCGTTATTTAATGGCCAGTAAAGCATAGTGATACCTGAAATCTATTTCTGTTATTTCAGTGAACCCTGACTTATTAAAAAGATCAATAATAACATCTTTGCTCAAATCGTTAGAATTAAAAAAAGGAGGTGAACTTGCACCAAGTATAAGCCCCGTTTTTATTGAATTTTTTTCGCCAAGGTTTTTTGAAACATTATTCATGCATTTTAAACTTATTCCTCTTGTTTTTATAAAAAATTTAGTATAATTTTCAAAGTTTGCACTTTGACACGGATCTTCTTTATGAGGAATTATGTTTCTTGCACCGAATTTTAAAGATAATCTTTTTACGTATTGAAACCAAAGCTCTTCTTGAATTACTATATGTATCTCTTTTACGTATTTTCTTAAAACCATCGAGTAAAATCCGTTTAAATCTCCTATGCTAACGAGCACGTCTTCCTGGTTTGCCTTCAGTATTTTAACAATCTCTGATAGAGGGACCACTTCATCTCCAAAATCAGAGACTAAACCTTTTCTGTACAAGCTTAAATTGTTAAAGTTTTCAAAAATTTAAAAACATTATCAAATTTTGTGTGTTATAGAATTTTAAAAATAAATATCATATTTTTTTCATTAAGGTAATATTGTTCAGGATCAACAAATCTGAACTTTTTGAAGCATTAATTTTATTTCAATTGTGTTATATATTTCAATCATTAGTAGCTATAAAGAGCTATAAAGATCTTGAATAGATGATGTTTACAACTTACTCAGAAGCCTTACGGCAATTTTATATGCCTCTTCATATTTTTGTGAAATAGCATTTGTATTATAAGCGATAACAAAATCTTTCAACGTTATTATCTTTAGATTCATCAGTTGTTTGATCATATCTTCATCTAAAAGGTTTATCAAAGAAGTAACAGGGTATGAACCCGTTCTTTCTATAAGCGTCTCGAGACCATTATTAGGTGGATACTTCCATGCTACAACTCCCATATTTTTACAATTTGAAAATTTTATTGCTTCTTCGGAGATTTTAGTGTTAGTTACTAAGTTAGCTTTTGTAAAATCATTGTCTGCATCATTAAGGTCAATGAACCTCATGTATGTGTACAGCGCTTCTTTAAGTCCAGTATATATACCAAACTGATTGTGATATTTCATTTCGACAAATTCTTTACCATTTTTTCCTGTGTATACGATATCCAGCTCGTGTAAGGCACATTTTCCGCTGTAAGTTTGTCTTACCTTTACGTTTTTTACGCCAACATCAATCAGAATTTTTGCATAAAAATCTTCAAAATTGTATCCAGCAGGACCGAGTTTCATCATATCTTCCCTTAAACCGAACTTAACAGCAGCTTCAGGGAATTTTTTCCACATTTCGGACCTAACTTTAAAAAACAGCTCTTCAGTCCTTATTGTCTCAGGCATTTCATTTATTATTTGATCTATCAGCATGGTTGCGTTTTGAACATCCAAACAGCATAACAAGCTTTTTAACAGCTTTTCTTTTGAAAAAATTTCTGTTCTTCCATCTCTTTTTATTACCCATTTAATCATGTATTTGGTTTAGTCTTCATTTTTATTAAGCTTTAAAATTAAAAAATTTGCTTAATGAGAAATTAGGGAAAGCACTTCTGGATATTTGAGCCCGCTGCCAGTTAAAACGATTACGATTTTTTCTTTATCTTTTATTTTGTCAGAATTCACTAGTTGCATGTATCCAGCCAGCGCTGTTGCTGATGAAGGTTCAACTATGGCTCCTGCCTTTAACAGTTTTGACAGAGCCATAACTATTTCCTCATCGCTAACAACCAAGGCATCGCCTCCGCTTTTTAAAACCGCTTCTTTCATCTGTTCTAGTCTTGGAGGGTTTGATACCTGTAAAGCATCAGCAAGTTTTGAAGGTTTGTCTCCATTTTTTTCATGTAGCGCCTCATACAAAGGTGAATAACCAGAAGCCTGAACAGCATAAAGCTTTGGAATTTTTTTATATTTTTTAAATCCATTATAGAGCCCCAACAGCAAGGTACCAGAACTAACGGGGGTTATTATAGCATCAGGTATTCCTTTCAGCTGTGCCCTTATTTCTGAAGCAATTTTTTCCATTCCTTTTATGAACCATGGGTTCCACTGATGTCCGATGTATGCGCATCCTCTAGTTTCTAGCTCTCTTGCTCTATTTCCTGCAGCAGTCCTAT
This sequence comes from Nitrososphaerales archaeon, assembly GCA_023256355.1. Lineage (GTDB taxonomy): Archaea > Thermoproteota > Nitrososphaeria > Conexivisphaerales > UBA164 > CAYFFZ01. The sequence goes on from JAGDXJ010000025.1 coordinate 2,962, forward strand.
CTTCGGCTTCTACAATCTCAGCACCTAGAGCTTCAATCAGCTGTCTTTTACCGGGTGCACACCCTTGAGGGACGACTATGGTTGCCCACATCCCTGCAGCAGCCGCATAAGCTGCAACTGATATGCCGGCATTACCACTAGAATCTTCAACAATACAGCCTATACCTAGCTTCTGAGCCTGTGACAGGGCCATAGCCGATCCTCTATCTTTAAAAGATCCCGTTGGATTCAGATATTCCAGTTTAAAATATACATTCCCTCCAAAGCCAAAAAGATTAACGATCGGTGTATCCCCTTCTCCAAGGGTTATTTTTGGAGCTTCAACTTTTCCTGTTATGTCTAGCACGCTACCACAAGAAGGGCATCTCCACATCCACTTATCGGTATCTGCTTCAAAACCGCATTTTTTACAAACATACTTGGACATGTTAATTATATTTAAATTGCTATAAATAAAGTTTTTATGCTAATGCAATCACGCTAAAAGGTCTAGGTTAATGGGCAAACTGTTTATTCGTTTTTTAATCAGATTTTCTATTGCCCTGGCAGATGCTGGGGGTGCTCCTACAGTACCGGCTTCTCCTACTCCTTTTGCGCCGTGAGGGGCGCTTGAACGTCCAAAACTGGTTATTTGCACATCATATTTGGGAGCATTTATCGAATACGCTATTCCTGTAGCAGAAAGAGTTTCTGCAACTGGCTTACCTTTTTCATCATATTTTAGCGCTTCTGTAAGAACTTCCTGAATTCCCATAAGCAGGCCTCCAGTAATTTGTCCATATATAGCTTCTGATGATAATGGTTCACCCACATCATAATATGCTAATATTTCTTTTATAGCTGGTTTTATCCCTTCATCGATTTCTGCTATAGCCGCTGTAAGCAAAAACGATATCATAGATGGATCCAGTTGCATGTTTTCATAATATTCTGAGCTTAATTCAGAACTTAGAACTTGTTGAGGTTCTTTTAGACCCATTTTTTCAACCTTCTCTTTTAGCGCAAGAGCTGCTTTATAAAGCGCGTAACCAGCAGTTATTGCTGACCTGCTTCCCCAGGTTCCTATACCTTTTTCCAGTTCACTCGTATTACCATTCATAAGAATAACCTTATCTTCAGGTATGCCTAGAACTTCTTTTATTATTCTTTTTACAAATAATTCATGTCTTTGCCAGTGCGCATTACCTCCAAGCCATACTTTGACTGCACCGCTCTCAATTTTAATTTTTGCACTTTCTCCTCCATAAACAGCGGGAATAAGAATGCCAAAGGAAACTCCTGCCTTATTCTTTTTTAATTCAGCATAGTTCAATTTTTTAATTCCCTCTTCAAAAAATGCTTTAGATGGAAGGACTTTTAATCCAGTAGGTGATTCAAACAATTTTTCTGGCAGGTTTTTTAATCGCACATCTACAGGATCTAATCCCAAATAATCTGCGTACAGATCAATCATTCGTTCTATAAAGAAAGTAGCTTCTGGCCTTCCCGCTCCTCTATAAGGTCCTAAGGGTGCTTTGTTGGTGTATACCGAATAGCCTTCTATAAAAACGTTTTCAATCATATAAGGCCCTGTTATTTGGTATCCTATCCAGGAAGGGGATGTTGATGAAAGATCATCAGCAAAAGCTCCAACATCTACTAGGATCTTTCCTTCAATGCCCTCTATCTTTCCTTTTTCATCGCCGTATATTTTCAGCTGTGCTTTAGCACCTCTTCCTGGCCTTGTACTTGAAATGTGTTCTTCACGACTTTCGATCCATTTAATTGGCTTTTTTGTTTTTATGCTTAAGTATGAAGCTATGACGTATTCTGGATAAACGGCGCTTTTTGAACCGAACGCCCCACCGGTATCTGACTGGTATACATTTATGTCTTCAGGATTTAAGCCCAAAATTCTGGTCAGCCCATTTTTTATAGAATAAACTGACTGCGTAGAGATCCAAACGTTCAATTTCCCACTGTTATAAAACGCCACTATGCCCCTTGTTTCTAGCGGGTTTGGTAAAACTCTTTCCATAAAGAGTTCATCAGATAATTTTATTTTAGATCCAAGGGAAAACTTTTTTCCAACTTCAAAACTTGAAACTATATTATCTTTTTTGCTATCATGTATAGGTTTTGAAGACAATGAATCTTCAATAGTTAAAACTGGTTTTAATTCTTCATAAGAAATTTCTACAGTTTCTGCCAGATCTTTAGCTTTGTACCTATCTTTATCATAAACCGCAGATACAGGTTGTCCATAGTAAAGGACTTTTTCTTTTGCAAGTACTGGCTCAACCTCATAATTTTTACCTTTTCTGTAAGATTCTCCTGTTGAAATTAACGTTAAATCTAAATTATCAGCAGTTAAACCCCCTTTTACTTTTAAAAGTTTGGCATGAGCTTTTCTTGATCTAACTATTTCTAGGTAAAGCATGTCTGGGAAAGTTATATCATCTATAAAGTTTCCTTTTCCTTTGAGAAATTTTTCCGTCCTTTCACTCATTTTTTGCGACCTCTGTTATCGTTTTTATTATAGTGTCATATCCTGAGCACCTGCAAACAACTCCGGCCAAGCCCTCCTTAACTTTTTTATCATCTATATTTTTTTCATTTTCAGAAATCCAAGTGCCTATTATCGAGAAGCCTGCAGCGCAAAATCCGCATTGTAGAGCCTTCTTTTCAGAAAGCGCTTTTTGTACCTTATTTAAACCGTTTTTTTCAGACAATCCCTCGATAGTTATAATTTTTTTGCCTTCTGCCTGCACGGCAAGCATCAAACAGGATTTGACAGGCATTCCATCTAAAAGTACCATACAGGCGCCGCAAGATCCTGTTTCGCAACCTACGTGGGTACCTTTCAGTCCAGCTACATCCCTTATAAAATCAACAAGAAGCATTCTCGGTTCTTCTTCTGATTCGTAATCTGTCCCGTTTATGTTTAATTTTATTTTCAAAACTTTAGCACCTCATCGATAGCGCGAGAAATCAAAGTATAAAGAACCTTCTTTTTATAGTTAGCCGTACCAAAACGGTTATTTTCCACGTGTATTGTGTTAACGTAATCAAAGAGTCTTTCTTTGATCGTTTTAATTTCATCTACTTTTGAAAATTCGGAGAGATCAAATTTAACAGGTTTTCCAACAGCTTCCCCTGCCATAGCCATTCTGAAATCTTTTATGGTATTTTCTTCAATTTTCGCAATTGCGGCAACGATTCCCACATAATGGTCGAGGAAATTTATAAAATGTTTTTTATATGACGTTCTGTATCCATTTAACATTTTATAATTAACTCCAAGTAATATTTCGCCTTTGTTTAATATGGTTTTAAAAGGCTTAATGTAAAAACTTGTTATTGGCGTATAGGTTATACCATCTTTTTTTCCTATTACAGCCTGTGCATCTATTGCAGTTAAGGCCACAGGTAAGTCATTACTTGGATCACCCAAACATACGTTTCCACCAACAGATCCCATGGATCTAATAGCAATGTCTCCTATAGTTGAAGCCGATTTCACTATTAGCTCACTAGCAGAATCGTTTGGCAATACGTTCTTTAATTTATAGAGTTTTGTATTAGCTCCTATAAATACATCATCTTTATCTATTTTTAACATATTTAGCTCTGGAATCTGGCTTATATCTATTACAGCTTCGGGCCTGATTATGCGATTCTTTAGCATTAATACAGCAACTGTTCCTCCAGAAATTATAAGAGGTAAAGATAACTGATTTGCTTTTTCGTAATATTCATCTAAAGTGTATGTTCTCAGGTATTTAAAATCTGGCGGAACTTTCATTTATTATTTTTAAACTTTTAAAAATATATGTTTTTTCGTAAAAAATCAGCTTAAACTAATTTCAGTTCCTCCAGCTTCTTTAAAACTTCTTGGCTGTGACCTACCGGAACAACCTTTGGAAATACAAACGCTACTTTTCCGTCTTTGTCTATAATATATGTAATTCTCCTCGTTCTATTACCAACTTGAGCTCCATAAGCTTTGATCACTTTTCTTTCCGGATCCGAAAGCAGGTCAAATTTTAAACCAAGTTTCTGGCTAAACTTCCTGTGTGAATCTACAGAATCAGAACTTATTCCAAGAACCTTTACACCTTTGGATATAATGTATTCTATGTTTTGATTAAAATCCTTTGCTTCTGCAGTACAACCGGTCGTAAAATCTTTTGGGTAGAAATAGATCACTACTGTTTTTCCCCTAAAATCTCTAAGTTTGACCGCATTGCCGTTTTGATTTTGAAGCTCAAAATCGGGGGCTTCATCTCCTATCTTCAACATAACTAATTTTTTATTTTTCAAAAATAAATACGTTTTGTTTTCTAAAATTTTTAACTTATATGGGATTGCTCGGATTTTCTCTTTTGCAAGTTGGAGACAGCTCCTTACAGAGCGCTACAAATTTACTTGCTGGACAGAATATTTTTGGTTGTACAGCAATACTTTACATGCTAAACGAAGGTTAAACGCTCATAGTACCATTATAGCTTTTACGGTTGCGAATCCTGAATGATTAAGCAAGGAGCTTCAACTATAAGTT
>JAGDXJ010000037.1 GCA_023256355.1 Nitrososphaerales archaeon
GGCTCGAGAGGCCGACATACTTGGCCAGTCTATACGACCGGAGCTATTTTTATTTTATATCATGCATTTTTAGGTTTTACTGTGTTAACTGCCCCAACCTCGTGATTGGAGCTTCTCGGTTCATAATCGTGCCCTATTTGTGGCGCGACCATCACCGGGAATTTCGCCTGTGTTTAACAGGCTAAGCCCTATCGGGCAGATAATCTATCTTAAATTTGCTTATAAGCGTTTTTAAAATCTGCTAAAAATTACGCTACAAAGTTGGGGTATTTTTAGCTTACCCTTCATAAAGTTAATTTTAGCACTTTTATATTTGATTATAACTTTTTTCTTAATTTTTTTCCGGATTTATATTTCGTATCAAAAAAATATAAATATATCAAAACGTTAGGCTAGTCGGCATGTATGAAAAAAAGGAGGAAGAAAAAAGGTCAGCCATAAGCGTTTCCTCCATTAAAAAAAGTGCTTCAGTTCCTTGGTTAGCAATTTTGGCATTGGGTATGGGCATGCTAGTTTATGGAATAGCAGAAAGTTATGGTCCAGTTGCAGCTATAAGTAGCATAATTCCTTCTAAATTTTCTTACCTGGGTTTCGGTTTACCTTATATAGCAGGCGGTATAGGATCTCTTTTTGCAGGCATTATGACGGACAGGCTCGGAAGGCGAAACTCCTTCCTTACTGTAGCATCGATGATAATAATTGGAGTGATAATATTCTTAGCATTCCCAACTAGCACAGCAGCTTTAATAATATCTTTTATCCTTATAGGAATGGCTGCAATAGGTTTAGAAACACCAATAATTACCGCAATATCTGAAGTCGTACCAGCAAAATGGAGAGGTAATGTCGAAGTTGTTGTTCAAAACTTTGGAAACCTTGGCGTTGCTTTGGTTTTTATCCCTGCATTGCTAGGTTTTACAGCGGCACAATCAGACCTTGCGTACGGAATTCTTTTTATCGCTCCCCTTGCAGCTATGTTAATAGGATACTGGGGAGTAAAAGAAAGTCTTCCATGGAAGTCAGCAAAGGAGGGTTCTAAAGAGGAGGTAAAAAAGGCTTGGGAGAACGTTGACAAAGGTCACGTTGAGTCAGTAAAGCCAACTTCACCTCTCTGGTTCAGGCTTTTGTTCATTACAGTGATTGGTATTGTACAAGACGTTGCTTTTGTCTGGATAACATACGATGTTGCTTATTACTACTTTGCTAGCAGCGTAGCAGATATAGTGCCAGTTATAGGAGGAATTACGATGATGGTTGTTGGTATATCTTTTGGAATATTCTTTGCACACAAATTTTCAAGAAAATCGGCCACCACATTTTCATATGGACTCTTAGTTGCGCTTTGGGCTATTTTATGGGCTTATGTTGCTCTTACAAAGAGTTCATCAGGATTGCTGCTGCTTGCACTCATGACCTTTTTGTTTGTTCCCACTGAACTCACATGGGGTACAAGAGCAATGTTGACCCCTGAACTTTTCAGGACAGAACAGAGAGGAACTTATGTTTCTATAGTAAGGACTTTGGTCTGGATAATAACTGGCTTAATAACTATGGTTTTATCTTATATAGTCTTGCCGTTTAACGTATCATCAGCAATAGTAATGGCCATTTTTATTACAGGTTTTGCTTTTACTCTAGCTTGGCAGATAAAAGGTTTTGAAACTGCAGGAAAAAGCCTTTCAGGGCTAGATCTATAAAAATTTATTTTTTATTAAAAAGCAATAAATAATGATATGTTAGGTCTTTCTGTTTAACGAGCTCAAAACATATTTTTTTCATGTCATCTATAACTTCTTCCTTTTTAACCCTCCATGGCGGGCCAAAAACCCGTTTCTCGTTAAAATCAAGTATAGCGATTGATTTAGCTATTCTTTTCAAGTTCTCAAGTATAGAATCTTTGCATTCTCTGACAAGATCGTGGTAAACGTTTGCCATAAAAACCAGATCAAACTCACCATCTATTTTCTCACAAAGGTTTACCTTAACAGTTTTTATTCCCTTTTTTTCCATTTCTTTAAAGTAATAATCGTCTACATCAAATGCATACACGACAGCCCCTTTTTCTTTAAAAGCGTATGAAAAGCGGCCGTCTCCAGCTCCAAGGTCAGCAACCTTCATGCCTTCTTTTAAATCCAAAAAATTTATTATTTCATTTATATCATACACAAAATTGCCGTATCCCCCATGATGAAAATGATGCATAGTATATGGATAAATTATTTATGTATTAAACGTTTTGTAAAAAATTAGCGTAAATAAAGGTCCAAAGGTTATATTTTATAGTATTTAAATTAGTTTATGCAACGGGAAAAAATGCTTATAAGGGGTATTGTTTCTTTACTAATACTTGATATCTTGTTAGAAAGTGAGCTCTATGGTTATGCCATCAGAAAAAAGCTTTTAGAAGAAATCAATGAACCGATTCCTAACGGATATATCTACGTTATTCTTAAACACTTAGAAAGGAAAGATTGTGTAAGGTCAAGGCTTAAAAAATCAAACAAAAGGACAGTAAGACTTTACACGATAACAGAAAACGGAAAAAGGCTTCTGTTTGAGCATAAGAATTTTTTGGAGAAAATGACAATTATCTCTAAAAAGATACTGACTGATATAGAAAGATACCGTTAGTCTCTTATAATATTTGTGACTGCTTCTTTGTTTATATAAGGAGGCAATGATTGGTTTCTAATCAGCCCTAAAATCTTTTCTCCGTTCTGAATAAGTCTTTTAAAAGCGCTCCATGTAAGAACGCCAATGAGCCTTTTTTCCTTGGCGTCAACTATACCAACTCTGTATTTTCTACAGAACCAGGCAATTTTATCGTCAGCTTCTACAGCTTTAAAACCAGTAACTCTGACAAACCGACCTCTAAATGAGGGTGTTCTACCTCTGCTGAGTATTATTACATAATAGTACCTTTTATCCTGTTCAGAAACTTTCCAGTATTTGTCATCCTTTATCGCGTATATTATGTTATTGACGTCTTTATCTGGGATATTTTTAAAGAGGCTAGGTTTTTTCATACAGAAAATATATTTTTAGCGTCTATAAACGTATTTGTTAATCAATATATTCAAAAGTTAAAATTCAGGCCTTCCTAACACTATAAACAAAATAAGCATAATCCGCTCCAGCTGGGACTGCATACTTGATAACCTTAACGCGTACAGAACTCACCTTATCAAAAGAAGAAACGATTTTTGCAACCGTAGCTGCTACGTCTTCTATCAACTTAAATTCTTTTCCTTCAACGTTTTCCTTTATTTTTTTAGCAATCTCACTGTAACTTACTGTAGTGCTTATGTCTCCTTTATAATCCCCTTTAAGTTTTGCTTTAATGTCAACACTTATGACCCTTTTGAACAGATCTTCACCAGTATCGACTCCTATTTTACAGCTCAGCTTTAAGCCTTTTATTCCAACTTGAGAAGTCATAATACTCGTTAAACCTTGCACATATTAAATTTTTTATGGTTGAAATAATTTTTATCTTAATATAAAAAACTTTTATTAACCATAAAAACATTGAGATTACCAGCAAAATAAATTAATTAGACATAAAGCTGGTTAATAAGACCCCCCTCCCCCTTTTTATGTTCCTTTGTTTAAATATAAGCTTAAAAAATAAAACTTGATGGAACGATATTCCATTTTACTTAATGAAGGATTTACTTTTTTTAAAAAGCCTAACTATTTAACATCAGATTCAATTTTTGCTCTTAAAGATTATGAATACAAACCAGTTTTTAGTAATATTACACGTGGGGTTCACATAAAAACTCAGGCGCTTGAAAGTTTTGAAGACATAAAATATTTTGAGCGTGCTTCAGAGTACTACAAGAGGCTTGTCATGGCTCCCAAATGTTCTACAGGAAGCAAAAGTTTGGATACTCTGTTAGGAGGAGGTATAGAAACCTCTGCGATAACAGAGTTTTACGGTGAATACTCTTCTGGAAAATCCCAGATATGCATGACGCTTAGCGTGACCTGTCAGAGTAAAAGAGAAGAAGGAGGACTAAATGGTGGCGTTATATACATAGACACAGAAGGTACTTTCAGACCAGATAGAGTGTCGGAAATAGCGGACGCTAGAGGTTTTGACCCCAAAGTCGTGCTAGATGGAATATTTTATGTAAGGGCTATCGATGTATCAAATCTTGAAGAAGCTTTAGCGAACTCGATAAAATTTATCAAAGATCAGGAAATTAAACTAATAGTTGTTGACAGCTTGATTGCGCCTTTTAGGGCAGAATTTTTAGGAAGAGAAAATCTGCAAGAGAGACAACAAAGGCTCAACGCTGTTCTTTATAAGCTAAAGACTATTTCGGAAGTTTATGGGCTTGCTGCAGTAGTTACAAACCAGGTAAGCTCAAATCCAAACCCGTTTGTAGATGAGCGTATAAGGGCGGCTGGCGGAAACGTGATGGCACACGCTACAACACACAGGGTTTTCCTCTACAGGAGAGGCGAAAAGAGGTTTGCAAGGTTGGTTGATAGTCCAAGCCTTCCCCAGTACGAAACAGAGTTTTATGTTGTAGCAGGTGGTGTGGAATGAGCTTTAAAAAGGCTTCAGAAATAAGAATTAGAAGGATAGACGGATTTTTTCCGGTGGACGATTTTTTAGGAGGTTTAAACGCGGGTTCTTCTTACATAATTTTTGGAGATGCAGCCGCTTTAGCAATGTACAGCTACATGATAAGCGCTACTAGGCTTGGGTCTGTTCTCTACATAAATTCTACAGATTATTATTCTGAAAGGAACTTGATAGATCAGGAAATCATAGGATCTGTTTCAAAAACTCTAGGTCTTGATGTAAAGTCCGTTCTGGACGAAATATATGAAGTTTCTGCATACAGTCCTGAGAGGCTTTTGCTTGCCGTTAAAACTCACGTCAAACAAGGTTTTACGCTTTATGTATTGCATGGTCTTCATTCGTTTATAGATAAAAGGGAAATTTCAGATGAAGCTTACTCAAGAGTTTTTAAAACTGCAGTTTTTTCAAACTCTCCTTTTTTATCGATTACAAAAGGAGAAAAAGAACCCGTAGCTACAGATCTTATGATTTCTTCTGCAAACTACGTAATAGGGTTATTCTCAGAGAAAAAAGGTATTTTGATAAATTTTTTGAAACCTTTTCGTTTTCAAAAAATTTACGGGTGGGAAGAGATGGGAAGGTTGACTAAGCCTTTCAGAGAAAGGTACGAAGAATACTTGTCGTTTTTAGAAAAGGAAGTTAAACCGCTTCTAAGGGGCGAAACAAAAGAAGCTTTTGAAGAACTTAAAAAGATATGGAGCTCAGAAATGGCATCCATGAGCTCTTTGATGACAGTACAGGTTTCGGATGCAATGACTTTCATAGCAGTCATAAGGCTCATGCAGGAGCTGGAAAAATTAAAAAGAGAAATAGAAAACAATAAGAAATGAATGGCTGGCTTTTTGATGTATATTACAGTAATGGTAAAATTTACATCTGGTCTTTCAGCGAAGGGGGTACTTTTGAAAAAAAGGTTTTAGATTATAATCCATATATACTTATAGAACCTTTAGAATGGTCGCTCGTAAAGGATCTTTCAGAAGCGTTTCAGGTTGAAATTGTGAGAAAAAAGGTATTAAAAGGAGGAGAAAAAGATATGATTTTGATAAGGCCTCCTTGGGATCTTTATGAAAAAATTAACAGGCTCTTAAGATCAGATAAAAGAGCTAAGCTTTATGATAAAATAAGACCCGTTCAAAAGTTTTTGTTCAATGAGCTTAAGGTAGAACCTGGAAGAAGGATAGAACTGGGCAGTTTAAAACCTATACCCCAAAACCTTGAGCCCGATCCTATGCCTTTATACATAGGAAAAGATCCTGAAGCCGACATAGCGTGCTATGTTGGATGTAATGATGTATTAAAAAGGAGTGATGATCCTGTAGATTCATATCAGGGATCATGTGCCGGCAGAATTTCGATGGATAAAAATGCTGTGTGGTTCGATTGTTCTAAAGAAGGGCTGGCTTACCTGCTTGAAAGAAGCGTTTTTGCATTTCTGCCACTAGGCCTAGCGGCAAGGTGGAGCAGTAACCTTGTTATAGATTCGCGTAACATATTTACTCTTATTTCAAAAGGTTATGCAATTCCAGAAATTAACTATACAGAGCCTGAAGAAAAGCTAGGCGATTTCCTTTATATGGATAGAGGTGGTTACACGATACCCCCACCATCTACTGGCGTGTATTTTAACGTTGGAGTGATCGATTTTGAGTCAGAATATCCAAACATAATAGTAAAAGAAGGTATAAGCTATGAAGGTCATGGATGGTTGATGCCTGAAGTTATATCAGAGTGGATAAAGCGAAGACTTGAATTTAAAAATCTCGCGAAGCTGGAGAAGGATCAAAACAGGAAAGCGCTCTACAAAGCTAGATCTGATTCGCTTAAAATCCTTCTGGTAAGCGAATATGGGATTTCTGGATGTTCTTTAAACAGGTTCGGCAACCATTTTGCGTTTGAAGAAATAAATCGAGTTTCTAGAAAAACTCTGATAAAGGCAAAAGAAACAGCAGAAAGTAAGGGTTTTTCAGTAATATACGGAGATGTTGACTCCGTTTTTGTTCATAAAAAAGGCGCAAAAGAAAACGATTATAAAGAGCTAGCTAATGCCATTGCAGAAAATGCTGGGATACCTGCAACACTGGATAAAATTTTCAGATCTCTCGCTTTCACAGAGACGAAAAGCGTTAAAGGCTTAACAGCTATAAAGCGGTACTTTGGGATAACATTAGATGGGGAAATTGAGGTTCGCGGAATAGAACTTAGAAGGTTTGATACGCCGGATCTAGTAAAGTCTTTCCAAGAAGATCTGATAAAGGCTGTTTATTCATGTGATAGCTATATTGACGCTAAAAACAAAGCTTTGAATGTAGCGCCAATCATTTTAAATAAATACATAAAGATGTTAAGAGAAAAATTTGTAGATACGAGTTCTTTGGTGATAAACAGAAAGTTAGGAAAAGACCCTGAAAGATACAGAGTAAAAACGCCGCAGAAACTCTTGGGCCTTATTCTTGGTGCTAAAGCCGGAGCAAAAATTTCTTTTGTATTAGGAAAAGATAAACCTTCTTTAGATAAAAATGAATATGATTGGAAAAAATATTCAAAAATGATTTTCAGAGCAGCTGAAACGGTACTGTCACCGTTAAATATAAACCCCTCTCTTGAAGTCACTCTTGACGTTTTTATGGCATAGCGTTTTAACAAAAAAGCTTTCTTTTGATTATTAAGCAAAATAATATAACAACATAGTTAAACAGTTCAAGCCAAAAGATTTTAATCCTTAACTCTTAGAATTTGTAGGGTATATGCAGGGGTTGATTTTGTTACATCTGTTCACTTCATAATA
>JAGDXJ010000034.1 GCA_023256355.1 Nitrososphaerales archaeon
CAGCAGCTCATCATTGAAATGTCTCTCCTGAACGACTGTGCTGCCAGCTTTATCGATTCAGAGATTGTGGGAAACACATGAGCGGTCTCTATGATGTCTTCAACCGTTAATCCAAGCTTTACCGCATATACGCCTTCTATTATTATTTCTGAAGCGTATGGAGAAACTACGTGAACTCCTCTTATACTTTCGTCTTTGTCCGCTACCATCTTTACGATCCCGCTTTCTTTTCTTATTATCCTTGCCTTTGCAACAGACGAAACCGGTATAATTTTAGAAGTACAGCCTTGACATTCGCTTTCTTTAAGCCCGACCGATGCAACCTGCGGATCAGTAAAAACGACAAATGGGACCGCTTTAAGGTCTATGCTTTTTTCCGCATGTTCGTACATGTTCTCTACAGCGATAGCCCCCTCTTTCGCCGCAACAGTTTCAAGTTTCAGCCTCTGATCAACAACGTCCCCAGCTGCGTAGATCCTCGGGTTCGAGGTCACGAGCTTCTCGTTAACCTTTATGCCCTTTGTCGAATACTCAACGCCGGCATTTTCTAGCGCTAGCTTTTCAAGGTTAGGGGTTCTTCCTGTTGCAACAAGCAGTGTATCATGATCGACTTTTTTTACCTGGCCCTCCGATTTTATGTACAGAGCCGCTTTTTCAACTCTTTCTACGGAAGCGCCAGTATAAAATTTTATGCCTTCTGCTTTTAACGTATCAAGCATCGTTTCTGAAACTTCAGGCTCTGAGCCATACAGTATGTGAGGCAGCGCTTCTACAACTGTTACCTCTGATCCAAGCCTCAGGAATGCCTGCCCGAGTTCAAGACCCACTGCTCCAGCCCCCAGTACGGTTATTTTTGAAGGTAGATCTTCGAGGCTCCATATATCGTTGCTGGTTAAAAAACCTGAGTTTTCAATCCCCTTTATTGGGGGAACGCTTGGTCTGGAGCCTGTTGCGATCAGAAAATTATATGCTGAAATTTCCTTTTCGTTATCTCCGTTCGTCACAGCTACAGTTTTATCGTTTATGAAAGAGGCATAACCGCTGTAGTATTCCACGTTTTCGTACTTTGAAAGGACATCTTCGTACTTGGCTTTTCTTTCGCCGTTAACCAAGTCCCTCAGCGAGTCAACCAGCAGTTTAAAGTTCAAAGTTCCCATAGAAGAGATCCCGGGAAAAAGGGGGTCTCTTGCATTCCTGAACGCTGAAGCCGCTTCTATCAAATATTTAGAAGGAACGCATCCGACGTTAACGCATGTGCCCCCAAGAGGGCCATATCCTATCATGGCTATCTTTGCCTGATGCGAAGTTATTTCTGAAGCTCTTATCGCGGCAGAAAAAGCTGCTGCGCCGTTACCTATTATTGCCAGGTCGTAGTCTTTCAGAAAACTTCCCTCAGCTGAGCCCTGTACCTTGATTTGCCTGAAAAAACGGGGAGCTTGACAAGCCCTTCTGGATTAACAATAGCATCGTCAAGCAGAACTTCGGCAATTCCATCTTTCAGGTAAACGCGGGCATCTTTTACACCTTCAGCGCTCAGAAGCCCTTTCTTAACAGTTACAGCACAATCATCGCAAGTCATTCCAAATACCCTTATGGTTGCTTTTTTATTCATGATTTTTTAAAAATAAATCAGGTTTATAAGCGAGGTAATTTAAATTTTTAAACCAGCTTTAAATAATTAAACTGAATACAATGAAATGTGTCAAAAAAAGCATGCATGATTGTCTACGGCGATAGAGAGATCTGTATCTACCCGGCACAAAAGATCATGAGAGTTCTGGGGAAAGAATACACGCTTCTCATAATAGGCTTGCTGGGCAACAAAGAAAAATCTGGTTTCAACGAAATTGCAAGAAACGTAGGAAATCCGAGGCCCAATCTGCTTTCAAAAAGGCTTAAGGAACTCGAAGAAGCCGGGCTTGTTTCGAGAAGAGTAATCCCCGGTATTCCTGTGAACACGGAATATTCGCTTACTGAAAAAGGTAAGAAATTAAGAGATCTGCTTATTCCAGTTTTTGAATGGATTGAAAGCGTTCAAAACATACAGGATTTAAAAAATAAAGCTTAACGTTTTTAGAATTAATTTTTGACATCAGCCGGCCGTTATTGCCGTGATAATTCTGTAATAATTTGCATATAATTTGCATATTATTTTGAAAAACGTTAATATAACATCGTTATAATATCTAACATAACAAAATGAAAACGTCAACAGTTGCTCTAACAGTGATTGCGGTGATCTTCATAATAACTACTGGAGTTTACGCATCGATGTACTACTCTTCAATGTCAGCTTATTCAGCAGAAATTTCTTCAAAAAACTCAGAAATAAGCACCTTAACAAGCCAGGTTTCATCTGACAACAGCAAAATAAGCTCTCTTTCAAGCGAGCTTGCAGGTTATATGGAACAGGGGGCCCTTGCAACCGCGATGTCGCACTGGAACAACATAGCTATAGAAAACACCAGCCTGATAATGCAGAATTATGCTCCAAATGCTGCATTAAAGTGGGTAGGAGGCCCGCTCAGCGGAACATATTCAGGGACATCTCAGATAAGCTCCGTATGGAACAAGTTCACAAACCTTTATGAAACAGTTTACTGGTACACCATAGTGCCGCCCAAGGTTATGCAGGTAAACTCATCGTACTATATGGTTTCAGCGCCCGTTCAGTTTTTCGTAGCGCCCACAAGCAACCCCGAAAACATATTCGTTCTGAACGTTACCGAGACCCTGGGCCTCGCAGCCAGCACAAGCGCTCCAACTGGATTCCTGATACAGAATGAAGTATGGACAGTAAAGCCACTTCCTTTGACAGATGTAATAGCTGGATACCCTGGACAGAACGTTCTCGTAAATGACGAACTTCTTGCTAACGCATACGCCCACTGGAACAACATAGCTATAGAAAACACCAGCCTGATAATGCAGGAGTACGCTCCTAACGCACAGCTTGTGTGGCTGGGTGGACCGCTGAACGGAACCTACAACGGGGTAACAGCAATAAACACAACCTGGACGAAGTTCGTTAACTTCTATGAGTACGTTGTATGGTACGCTGAAGAACCGCCTGCATTAAGCGTATCTGGAACGTCTGCAACGGTGAGCGCACAGCTTCAGTTTATAGTCTTTCCGTTCCCAACTTCGTCAAACCCAACGCCACACGCAATACTGCTGAACGTCAACGACACGCTGACATACCAGTTCAGCTCCGGAAGCTGGATGCTTGTACACGAGACCTGGAAAGTTGCACCCGCACCCATAAGCTCAGCAGCCCCAGGATACAGCACTCCGGTGTACTCTTAGAATGAATATTAAAGGTATTTTTTTGAATTTTATTTTTTATATTTACTGCTTTAAAAAAAGTAAAATTAATATAAAGTTGATGAACCATAAAAGTGAGGATTGGAGTTTGAGTCTGCGACCCACATGTTCTGGTGGATATTTGTCGGGTCAAAAGGAGGAGTCATGAGGATGAAGATAGTGATCAGCCTTAAAGATTTTCCGCAGAACGCGAACCAGCTTGCACAGAACCTCGGGGTTAATTACAGAACAGTAATGCACCACCTTAACATATTAGAAGAAAATGGCATAGTAAAGTCTGAAGGACCCAAATATGGAAAGGTTTACTTTTTGACTGACCTCTTCATGAAAAATTTTGATCTTTTCGAGAAAATAACGGAAAGGGTGAGGAGGCCGTGATAGGAATATACTGGTCTATAGACATAGTGCTTTCGCTAATTAGCACTTTTATAGCGGCGGCCGTTTTCGTTTTTTATGCGGGAACAGCGATAAAGCAGAGGTCAAGGTTCACCATGGCATTGTTTGCTTTCTCTTTTGCGTTTCTGCTTCAGAGCGCAGTATCAACTCTTATATTTTACTATTTTGCACACTTTTACGACGCTTCTGTAGCTATACCGCTTATGCTTTTAATGATTTTTGAGCTAGCCGGGCTTGCTTCTCTTCTTTACGTGGTTCAATCATGATGTTTTTGCTTCATTTCTGGTATAGTGTATCTGTTCCAGAAAAGTTTGTATAGCTTCAGATGATCGGGTATATCCCTTAAACCAGGTATCCATGGGAGCAAAAGAATTATCAGCGTAAATGCGCCAAGGATTAGTTCATTATAAAGCGAATGCCACCATGGTATAGTGTCGCCCCATGCTTCGAGCAAGTCATAGGGCAGCATCCAGTACGCCCCTATCTGCCACGGTTCAACGTTGAACTTCAGCATGCCAAAGTATTTTTCGTTAAGCCTATACTGTATGCCCTCAACGGTATGAATTAGACCCATGTCTGACAAGAGCCTTATAGTGTAAGTCTGATCAAGACTGCTGTGATCGTACGTTTCCAAATAAAGCGCACCGTCGTACAGCCCGGATTTTGCCATTAACGTAAGCTGCGATACAGCAACCTCCACAGGGTTGCTGGACTTTAAACCCAGCTGAATCGAACCTCCGTTTGTAAAAAATGAATATGCGCTGTTAAGCTGGTTAATCCTTTGAGTGCTGTTCTCAGCTAGGTATTCTTGCAGATAGTTCCTGCCACCAGTAGAGTTCAATAACATGTTATAGGGCCCTATTACGTAAACCTGGCTTGTGTTGACATAGGATATCTGATCGTTGCTGTCCGCATAGGGGTTTACATCACCTAAGGGTGAGAACTTGGAATACGTTGCAGTTCCAGACGTGCTGTTCAGTTCCTGCAGAAGTGTTGCCGCGAACGTATCCGGATAGTGCTGGGCTGCCCATTGCGCATTTAACGCCGGTACAAATGGATAAGCCCAGTAAGGCCCGAGAACAAAGCCCGCCGCTATCGCAACAACGACAACGGCTGAAGCTCTCACAAACATCTTTCTGTGATCAGCTTTTACTATACTGAACTTTATGCTCTTTATGTGAGGGGTTGTGAGACCCCGCCTCCAGGCAAGAACAAAGTGAACGCTAACGAGCAAAAGAAGAATTGCCGGTATTATCATCACATGCCAGCCCAGTACGGCTCCAAAATTTTCAGGGTTTATTATCCAGCCCAGCAGAATAGAATTCCAGAAGCCAGCTCCGCTTTTGTCGTTGTACTGTGCAACTATGTTGTTGTTAAGCCCTACACCAAAAACATATGTCAGCATTGTAAGGACAAAAAGCAGGACGCCTATAACCCATGAATCCTTTCTTTTCTTGTATGCGGATGTTGAAAAGTTTACGAAGAGGTGCAAAATGAGAAGCGTCATCAGTATCTCAGCGGTCCAGAAATGTATCTGGCTTACTATAATACCAGCTTCAGTGTAGTTCCACCAGTAAGGGCCGAAAATCAGCATTATACCTCCTGTTATACCCAGGAATATTCCGAGCACTATTATATAAAACCCGAGCTGAAACCAGAAGCTGTTTCCATAGGAAGGAACGTTTTCTATGTACAGCTTCTTTATAAGATCGCTGAGCTCGCTGAAAAGATCGCTTAATCTGGAACCTCTCTCATCAGAAGACATAGTTTTAAAAATAAATTAAATCCGATAAAAGAATTGCTGGGGTTTTTGAATCACAAAAAATACACAAGTTTTTACACGACTTAACCTTTTAGCCGGTTGTTATTCCTGAGTGCTTCCAGAAAACAAAATCGTTATTTTTAACCTAAATTCTCGTGAAGCCTCAGAAAATGATCGGCTTAAATAAAAATAACAATATAAATTTTCAGTCCGCATTCGATCGGTTAAATTTTCATTAAAGGCTTATCATTCAATATCACCAAAAAAGTGCAGTCTTTCTAGAACATACGGTTATAAGAAGATGGTTAGGATCAAAAAACTTCGCTTTTAAAGGTTAGGAGAAGGTTATACACACTATTTTTGAAATAATGTTTATTTAAAAGATTGTCTAATTTAAATAATGATGAAAGGAAAACTGGATGGAAAAGTTATAGTAGTTACTGGTGGCGCGATGGGAATAGGTAAAGCCACAGCTCTGGCAGCTGCAAAAGAAGGAGCAGTTGTTGCTGTGTGCGATGTTAACCAGGTTGAAGGAAATAAAACTGTTGAAGAAATAAACAAAATGGGAGGAAAGGCCAGATTTTATTACCTTGATGTATCAAATGAAGAACAGGTAAAAAACGTGTTTGAAAAAATAGGAAAAGAGCTTGGAGATATATACGGCCTGGTAAACAATGCAGGAATAGCGGGAGTCAGTAAACCTACACATGAAATAACGCTGGAAGAGTGGAATAAAGTGATGAGCATAAACGTCAATGGTGTATTTTTGTGCACAAAATACGCCGTGCCTTATATGATTAAAAATAGATCCGGAAGCATAGTTAACCTTTCATCTATTTACGGGCTGGTAGGGGCGCAGGATGTACCACCATATCACGCTTCAAAAGGCGCTGTGAGGTTAATGACAAAGACTGATGCGCTTTTTTACGCAAAATATAACATAAGGGTAAATTCTGTACACCCGGGTTTTATAGATACACCGATGGTAAGGGGTTTTGCTGAAAGCACGGGAAACAAAGAAGCCGTTTACGAAGCTTTAAAAAAGTTGCACCCGCTTGGACGCCTTGGAAAACCGGAAGAAGTAGCAAGCGTAATCGTTTTCCTGCTTTCCGATGACGCTTCATTTATGACAGGTTCAGAAGTGGTTGTTGACGGAGGCTATACAGCCCAATAAATTTAAATTTAACAATTTTTTGTTTAATAAATGAACAGCTATACGCTCATCTTTCTCTGACCCCTCTCACGCCCGGAAGGGCGAAGCTTTCAGTCCATGTAACTTTCGATGAAAGCTAAAAAGAACTTTTGTCAGCCGTGCAGCGAGCCTGGCCCTTAAACAAAGTTGTATTATAAAATGTATCGATTTTCGTAATAGCATACAATATACTTCGCGTAATACGTTTTTATTTATTAAATATATAAAGGTAATGTTCGAAATTTTTTTCATAAAAAGATTAAAAAACCGAAAAAAATCTAATAACATTTTAACGTTTAAAAGTAAATATTAAAACTTATGGTTTTACATGAAAAGGTAGTCTCTCTTATAAAGGAAAAGAGCTTTGGTCATATTGCGTTTATAGACAGCGATGGGTTTCCTCACGTTACTCCCGTGTGGGTTGACACGGATGGCGAACACGTGATAGTAAACACGGCGCGGGGGAGGAAGAAACAGAGGCTTGCGGAAGAGGGAAAGCCGGTTTCAATCGAGATTTCAAATCCTTCAAACCCTTACAGGTATGCGCTAATAAAAGGAAAAGTAGTGAAGCAAACTTTTGACGGCGCTGAAGAGCACATAAACCAGATGGCAAAAAAATATACCGGCGCTGAAAAATATACAAAAAATTCTGAAGATGAAAAAAGGGTTTTGATATACATAAAACCGGTTAAAGT
>JAGDXJ010000008.1 GCA_023256355.1 Nitrososphaerales archaeon
CGTAAATTATAAAAACATACCTGAAACCCAACAAATATGCAAGCGGGATCAAAAGGAGGGGAACTATGATATGCCCAGTGCTTCCTATGAAAGAAAATTCCCACGTAGCGTTTGCATAGTTCAAATCCCCAAAGAGTTCCCTAGGAATTGAATAAATTATACCTATGCACGTAGCTTCGACATTGATCAACAAAATTGCTTCAAGAAGGTAAAGCGTTCCGCTAAAAATTATGATCAAAAACCCTAAAGCTGTAAAGATGTATGCCCCAACAGGGATCAAGAAGGCTGCGGATTCTTTTTTAATTCTTTCATAGATAAAATATGCTAGTATTCCACCAACAAAGGTGAAAATTGCTGCTGAATAACCAAATACGTTCATTGCTGAAATGATCAACCCGGGGTTTTTACGTATCAAATAAAGCGGTAGTATAACTGCCAGGCTCAGATTAAAACCAGCTATTGACATCCAAATCAATCCCATGAACCAAGTTAACGGATTTTTAAAATTATGACCAGTTTTTATCTTTGTCTTTTGCTCAGCCCGGTTTTCATTTTTTATATAATTCATCACTAAAGAAAAAATAGTTCCCGTACACACGATTGCTAGATCAAGAATAAAGAGATTTTTAACTGATATGTACCTTACTAAAAAGCTTCCAAGAGCTACTCCTGTAGGAATACCGCCGATCGAAATTGTGGACGGGATTATTCTTTTTTCAAAATCTAGAATTTTAGAATATTCAATCGAAAAAATTTCCATTAGAAACGTTGATGTCCCCTGAACTGTTCTTAAAATAATCAGCAGATAAAAGTTAGACGTCAGATAGGTAATGGGGATGGTTAACGCAATAAAAGCTATTATCAGAAAAACAGAAACCGATGAATGCCTGTGCAAGCCCAAAGTCCTTCCGATTATCTTCCCAATGGGCATACCTGCAAAGTATGCTATAGTTATGACATAAGAAAAATAATTGAGGCTGATAGCCGGACGTACGTGGGCATAAAGCTCTCCCGCAGTCAGCGTAAATAATGAGAGGGTTATGAAAAGCAGTGATGAAAGAGTGAAACCAAACACAGAAAGCACTATTATAGAAGATTTCATTCCACAGAGCATTTATCTAAAAAGCATATTAATGTTTTCTGAACGGCTTTTGCATTATTATGCGCTGCACGTTGAGCTTGTTTTTGATTGTGAACTACCCTGAACTTACGGTTAAAGCTTCCCGTTCATCGCTGCGCTTTTGAGCTGTAATTTTTCTATAATCTTGCATTATTTTCAGAGTTAGCATCAGCCTGTAAAGATCTCGTGCTGAAGCATTTAAAAACATTTGTATAAAGAGCTGTCCAAAGCTTGAGGAAGGGGCTTCTGGCAACTTAACCACTATAAAGCTAAAAACACAAATAAACGATTTTTCGTTTAATTTTTAGTATAATTAATAAATCGTACTTATTTAAAAAACGTTAAGCCGTTTCTGAAAAAAGAATTTTGTTATCATAAAAAACTTAATTATATGGTTTAATTAAATATTAAATTGTAAATTGTTTGAAAATATAGAAAGAATTTTTGCGAGAAAATGGATAGCAGGTCCAACTATTGATGACGCTGTAAAGGTCGCAAAAAAGCTGAACGAAAAAAATGTTGGGGTTATACTCAACTATCTGGGAGAAGAGCTAAAAGAAGATAACGAAATAACAGCAAACGTCGAAAATTATTTTGAGCTTATAGACGAAATAGCAGAAAAAAAGCTCATAGGCGATATAGCAGTCAAACCCACTCAGATAGGTTTGAGCTTAAGCTATGAAAAGGCTAGAGAAAATTATATGAAAATATTAAGGTATGCCAAGGTTAACGATGTTTTTGTATGGCTGGATATGGAAGCTTCTAATTACGTGGAGCCGACAATAAAGCTTTACTTTGAAGGCCTTCTGGTTTCGAGGGAGGGGATAGCCATACAGTCTTATTTAAAAAGAAGCAACAAAGACGTGGAAGAGATAGTAAAAAGAAACGGCATCATAAGGCTAGTTAAAGGAGCCTACAAAGAGCCCCCTGAGATAGCTTATACTACTTGGAAAGAAAAGACAGAAAATTACAGAAGAATAATGCATTACCTGTTCGAAAACGCGCCAGAGTTTACCATTGCAACTCATGACCTGAAGCTTGTTAAAGAAGCTGTAGAACTGAACAAACAGTACAATAAGAAAGTTACTGTTGCCATGCTACTTGGAATAAAGAACAAATTCATCTTTAATTTAAACGAAGGCAATATAAAAAAAGCGCTTTATGTTCCTTATGGAGAAAAATGGGTTGATTACGCGAGGAGAAGGTTCAGAGAAGCTAGCAATATAATCCTCGTCCTTAGGTCGCTTTTCGAACTGTAAAGTTTACCGCATTAGCAAATAGCTATAAAAACCTTTTTTATTATGAAAATTTTACCTATTATTTCGAAGGTTAAAAATCACTTTTCTAAGAGATCTTTATACCCATGATAGGCTTTTTTAGCTATATCGATGTTTATTTGTATAACGTTTGAAGGTTTGTCGCTCAGTGCGTCTTGAATAGCTTTCTCCAGAAGGTTTTCATCACCGCCGAGTTCTCTCACAAGGAATCCAAATACGGCTGAGTTTGAAGCAACCCTCGGTTCCCTCAACTTGCCCTTTGAAGCTTCTTCTGCAATCTTTGTAGCCGGCAGATAGAAGATCATTCCGTTTGCTTCCACTTTTTCTCTTATTAGTGTAGAATTTATGATAACTTTACCTCCATTCTTTATCTTTTTTACCGCATAGATGCCAAGGCCGTCAAGTATGTTAGCTATATCAAAGTTGTGTGGAATAGGATTAAGGACTTCTGTATCGCTGGCGACAACAACGCTTTCAACGTAACCACCCCTTGTTTGTGGCCCGTAGTTCGGCACACTTGTAGCCTTGTAGCCAAGGTTTATAAAATACCATCCAAACATCTCGCCAAGCTCTACTACCCCAAGACCTCCCCTTCCAGAATTAATTATCGAGGTCTTCATTTTTTATCAACTCCAAAAGCATCCCTGCATAGACCTGGCGGGTAAACTTTTACTCCAACGTCGTGTACATATTTTTTGGAGTCAAGAATCGTCATCTTCCAGTTGACGTTGCATGTACCGATAAACTCTACAAAGCTGAAACCTCCCATGAGCTGCGTTTTTAAAGCGTTTAATACAGCTTTATATGAATCCATAGCTTCTTTTGAAGAATACATGATCCTGTCCTTTGTGTATATCGGTTTGGGCGTTATAACGACCCTCTTCAGATAAGATATTTGTGGAAAAGCAGATAAAACTTTGCATACATCTAAAGGAGGTCCCATCTGCTTTATATCTCTTCCAAAAGGAGTTGTTGTAGTTTTCATGCCTTCTGGAGTTGTAGGAGCCATCTGACCTCCTGTCATTCCAAAGACCATGTTGTTATACATAAATACTGTTATAGGTATTCCTCTGTTAGCGGCATGTATGAGTTCAGCTATGCCGATTGAAAGGGCATCTCCATCACCCTGGATGCTAAAGACAACTTTGTCCTTTTCAAGCAGTTTAATAGCAGACATTATAGCTGGTGCTCTGCCGTGTGGAGCCTGCACATAATCAACGTTCAAAAATTTATAGGCTAATGTGGAACAGCCGACGGACCCAACCATTATCGCCTTTTCTGTAATTCCAAGTTCATCTAATGCCATACCTATGAATTTCAAAAGAAGCCCGTGCTCACAGCCCGGACAGTAGGTCGTTACGCCGTTTTCATAAATGCTTGAAAACTGTTTTACTTCCATGCTTCAGCCACCTCCTCAACGTCAGGGATGTACCCGCCAAGATACGGCAGAACATCTACGTCCCTCCTCGTTATGCGCATTATTTCCTGCGCAAGCTGCCCTTCGTTCATCTCAACAGATACAATTTTTTCTGCGCGGGAAGAATATTTTAAAAGGTTATCCTTATCTAGAGGGCTTAAGGTTATCGGCCTGAAGAGCCCCGCTTTAACTCCGTTTTCTCTTAACCTTAAAACGGCTTCTTTCGATATTCTGGCTGAAATACCTATAGCTATGTAAAGGACGTCGAGATTCTCATCGCACATAAAGCATTCAGATTCGGCTATCTTGTCTATTTCTTTCTGTTTCTGAAGCAGCCTTTCTTTGTTTGCCTTAAGTTCTGGAGGATCAAGGTAGATGCTGTTTATTATATGCCTTTGTCCATAGTTTCTCCCTCTTGCTGCCCAGTCAACTTTTGGTTTTACTATGTAAGGTGGTTCCCATTCTACGGTATCATACATGTGAACTATAAGCGCGTCAGTGAGCAGGATAACCGGAGTTCTGTATGTAAATGCAAGCTCAAACCCCTTGTGAACATGTTCCATGGATTCCTGTACGGTGTGAGGGGTCAGAACAATCGGCTTTACGCCGCCGTGCCCCAGAGAATTTAAAACAAACGAAATATCGCTTTGTTCAGGCGCAACATTTCCCAAACCAGGACCACCCCTGTTAACATCTATAATCAAAAAAGGAGCCTCTGAGGCATATGCATAAGAAATGCCTTCTGCCATAAGGCTGAGTCCTGGGCCTGAAGTTGCTGTCATAGAAACGTACCCCGCCGCTCCTGCACCAAAAAGCATGTTTACTGATTCTATTTCGCTTGCACTCTGCAAAAAAACCTTGAACCACGGGTATTTTCTTTCTCCGTAAAGTACAGATATATTTTCCATAATTTCACTACTAGGAGTTATGGGATAACCAAAATAAGCTTCAAGTCCCGAACTAACAGCCGCCTCGGCTATAGCTTTAGCTCCCATTATCAGCCTTTTCAATCTTTTTCACCTCCAAAATAGCGTATTCGGGACAAACCCACCAGCATATCTTACAACCAGTGCATTCTCCTTTTTTCCCCATTTCAGAAAACTCTACATAATGATAGCCTTGGGAATTTACATTTTCGCTAAGCGAAAGATTTTGTTGAGGGCATGCGTTTATGCATATTTCACAGCCTTTGCACCTTTCCCTATTGATGACAACTTCCCATTTGGAATGCACAACTTGGTACATCTCTATGATTTATATGAAATGCTAAATATTTATGTGTTTTTAATAAAATTTCTTTTAAAAATGAAAATTTTTTTCAAAAAATTTCTCTAAATTATGAAAAAAATAATTTAATTAATTATATATATTAGTTTACACATTTTAAGAGCATATGTTTATTTTTGTAAAAAAATTTATAATAACTTTAATATTATAAAAAAATTTGCCTTAAATATAACTAAAATTAAACGTTGATTATTTTTATTTTTTAAAAAATATATTAAATAAATTTATAAATAATATAATTTGGGTGCTTTGTTAACAAAATGAAAAGACCATCACTCAAAGTTTATTCTGAGATCTATTATATGAGGCCCGTTTTCATTTATAATAAGAGGGTTAATTTCCAGTTCTATTAAATTTTCTTTATCATATACCCATTTAGAAAGTTCCGATATTGTTCTTGCAAACTTTTCAGGATCATAAATGGTTTTACTTCTGTAACCTTTTAAGAGATCAAATATCTTTGTTTCTTTAAGCATGTTTACAGCTTCATCAGATGTAACAGGACAAACATAGTTTGATGTTATCCTGTAGAGCTCTGTCAGTGTTCCTCCAGCTCCAACGCTTACCACAGCTCCGAAAGATTCATCCTTTACAAAACCTAACCTTATTTCTTTACCGTTGATCATTTGTTGGTAATAAATCCTGCCATCTGGAAAGTTTTTGTTCAAATCTTCAATAGCGATCAATGCTTCTTGAGCGTTCAAAATATTTACCCTTACAGCGTTTTGTTCGGTTTTGTGAATTAGGTCTTTTCTGTAAACTTTTAGCACAATCGGATATGGCAATTTATTAAGATCAGATTTATCTATCCATCCCCACGGAGGTGTAACAAACCCAAATTCTTTTAAAAATTCAGAACTTTCTGGATCTATAACTATACCTTTAAAACTTATTTCGGGTTCTTTTCTAACAGAAAAATGCCAGGTTGGTTGTACCTTTGATGATTTTACAAGATATGACATTGTAATTGAAGCTTCTTCGGGAGAATTAAAAGCAGGTATACCTATTTGCCAGAAAGCATCTCTCAAATGTTCAGACCATTCAGTATTGCCTAGTTCTACCCCTATGTTAAAGTTTTTATAAATATCAGAAATCTGTTTTATGGCTTCTGGAAGTTTATCAGTAATTCCAGGAGGATAATGGGTACTTATTATTATAAAATTTGAAAAGCCGTTCTCGCTCAATTTTTTGTAAACCTCAATAATGCTTTCATCAGTTCCTGAAGCGCTAACATCTATAGGATTAGCAAGACTTGCAATTTTAGGAACTTTACCGGTTGCCTTTAATTCGCTTAAAATTCCTGATACATCAGGCACGTTTACTCCTTGTTTTGCAACATTATCTGCAGCAAGAACGCCCGCGCCTCCGCTATTGGTCAGCACAATAGCCTTATCAGACCTTGGTAAACCATTCATTTCATATGTTTTTATAACATCTATAAGTTCCCTGAGCGTATAAACCTGTATTATTCCTGTCTGCTTTAATGCAGACGAATATGTTTCATAGTCGCTCATCATAGAAGCGGTGTGAGACATCGTCGCTCTTTTTCCTACCTGTGTAACTCCGGCGAGCAGAGCGAAGGCTTTTTTCTTCTTTGTTAAATCAGAAGCTATTTTCATAAATTTTTTACCATCCTTGATTCCTTCAATGTACATAGCTATAGCTTCAGTATTTTCATCAAAAGATAAAAATTCCAGCGTATCTGAGATTGTAATGTCTTCAGAATTTCCCAAGCAAGTAAGAGAACTGATACCTATGTTGCTGGTTAAAAGTTCATCAAGAATAGAAACGCTGACCCCCCCGCTTTGAGTTATAATTGCCACTTTACCTTTTTTTAACTTTGGAAGCGATTCTAAAAATTTTCCATCTTTAGTTGCTTTTTTTTCCGGCAGAAACAGGGTATTTAACCCGTTATGTGTATTAACTATACCTATGGTGTTAGGGCCAAGCACTCTGATTTTCAGCTTTTCTTTGAGCAGTTTTCCAGCTCCAGATTCTGTAAAGCCTCCAGAAATAACAATGGCGGTTTTTGTTCCTCTTTTATCAGCTTCTTTTAGGTATTCCCACACCAGGCTTGATGGTACTGAAATTATCGTCAAATCTGTTCCTGGTACTTCCTTCAAGCATTTATATCCCATACATTCTTCATATAGAGGGTTTACTGGATAAATTTCAGCATTAAGCGTTCTTTCATCTTTTGCCTTTATTAGATTTTTAAATATTATTGTAGCAAAATTGTCTTCACGTGGTGAAACGCCTATAACAGAAATAGATTCGGGATAGTAAAGCGGGTAAAGTTCTTTATTCATATCAATTATGATGATTTAAGTAATATTTATTTTTTATTTATTAAAGAAATGAAATTTAGAAAATATACAAACTATTTTTAAGAAATTTTTAACATTAGATTCGAAAAATAAAATTTAAATTCTTCTCCTTTTAATATATAATCAATGTTCCCTTTTAGTGAGGTAATGGATTTTAAAATAGAAATGACGGACGAGCACGAACTTTTCAGGAAATCAGTAAGAGAGTTTGCAGAAAGCAAGGTGAGGCCTTACGTTCAGAAGGTTGAGGAAACAAACGAAATACCGCAGACTATTATAGATGGCGCAAGAGAACTGGGGCTTTACGGAGTAGGGGTTCCTGAAAAATATGGAGGACAAGGAGGTGATATGAGAACTTTAGCTATACTTACAGAAGAACTTTCGAGAGTTCTCCCATCTCTGGGTACAATGGTTACTGTAAACCATCTTTTTTTAGTTCCTTTGATGATTTTTGGAACGGAAGAACAAAAGCTCAAGTACATACCACCAGTTGCAAAAGGCGAAAAATTTGCTGCACATGCCAACACAGAACCAGGTGCAGGAAGCGATGTTGCAGGAATTCAGACTAGGGCAGAAAAAAATAATAACGGGTACACTATTAATGGAAGGAAAATATTTATCACAAATTCTGACAGAGCACAATATTTTATAATCTCTGCAAGAACATCGCCTCCTGAACAGGGCAAAAGATGGAAAGGTATAACAACCTTTATAGCAGAAAAAGGTATGCCCGGTCTTGAAATAGGGCAAAAGTTTAAGGTTATTGGACTAAGGGGAGAACAGCCTAATGAAGTTATCTTTAATAATCTTAACGTTCCTGAAGAAAACATAGTAGGAAGAGTAGGGGAAGGTTTCAAAGTTATTGTGACAACATATGATTATTCAAGAATAATCATAGCGGCTCAGGCTCTTGGTATCGCACAAGGGGTTCTTGAGCTGGCGTTTAATTATTCGGTAGAAAGAAAAGCTTTCGAAAAACCCATCATCGGGTTTGAAGGCGTAGCCTTCAGGATTTCTGACATGCTGATAAAGCTCGAAGCCGCAAGGCTTCTTGTTTACTGGGCAGCATACCTTGCAGATATGCAGAAACCGTTGTTTTTAATGGCATCTTCAATGGCAAAAACCTACGCTACTGAAGTTGCTGAAGAATTATCAGATATGGCTATAAAAATACATGGAGGTGCAGGGGTTGATTCAGCAACAGGCGTTGAAAGGTACCTTAGAGACTCAGTTATAACTACAATATATGAAGGTACAAACGATATTCAAAAGCTAACTATAGCTAAAACGCTTTTAAAGCTAGCATCAAGGAGCGTGGATATAGGTTGAATGAAAAAATAAGCATAATAGGGGCAGGAACTATGGGACATGGCATTGCGCAGATCTCTGCCATGTCAGGTTTTGAAGTGTGGATTTATGATATAAAAGAAGAAATACTTTTTAATGCGATAGAAAAGATAAAACAAAGTTTAGAGAAGTTCAAAACAAAAGGGGTTATCAGCGACATAAACCAAGTTTTATCAAGAATTAACAAAACCACTTCCTTGGAAGAAGCACTAAAAAATTCTAATTATATGATAGAAGCGGTTCCTGAAATTTTAGACTTAAAGCTGCAAATATTTAAAAAAGCTGAAAGTATAATACCTGATGCTGAATTTTTTGGAACAAATACCAGCAGCCTTCCCATCTCAGAAATTTCTAGACAATTAACTTTAAAACAAAAGGTTGTAGGTATTCATTTTTTTAATCCTCCGCAGCTCATGAAACTGGTTGAAATAATAAAAGGAAATTACACTTCAGAAGAAACTTTAAACAAAGCTGTTATATTTGGTAAAAGGCTAAATAAGGTACCTGTCATCGTAAAAAAGGACGTACCAGGGTTTATCGTTAACAGACTTTTAGCAAGACTCATGAATGCTTCATGCCAAATAGTAGAAAATAATGTAGCTAGTATCGTCGAAATAGATTCGGCTTTAAAGTACAAGTTGGGTTTCCCCATGGGGGTATTTGAACTAGCTGACTATAGTGGCATCGACGTGTTTTATCTTGTTTTTAGGGCCATGAAGGAAAGGGGCTTTTTAGGTGATTTTTGCAAGACCTTTGAAAAGATGTACGAAGATGGGAAATTTGGCGTGAAAACTGGACATGGATTTTACAACTATCCCGGCAAATGGATTTACAAGAAACCAGATATACCACCTGAAGCAGGATCTAAATTTGATCCATGGTTAGTAGTTTCACCAGAAGTTGGTGAAGCACTTTGGCTTGTAAAAAATGATATAGCTTCCGAAAGTGACATAAATACGGCTTCAATGCTAGGGTTGGGCTATCCAAAAGGAATAATTCAGATGGGAAAGGAGTTTGGGCTTAGGAACGTAAAAGACATGATAAAGAAGCTCGCAGATATTACTGGCAAAGAGGAGTATACTTACCTACTGCAGTACTTCGAGTAAAGTGAACTACCCTGACAACAAGCTCAGGGCTTCTTAGTTTAACGCCACGCTTGCTTTCACATGAACGCCTAATTTGAAAACCTGTTTATATCTAGCTTTTTATGTTCTTATTTTTTGATCTTTATTTAATATATATTCTTCAAACCAATCCTTTTTTGTTTTAATAATTGCTCATTATTCTAACTAAAAATCATACACCAAAGGCTTTTTAAAAAGCATTCATGAGTGGCGATGTCTACAGTTTGCTGAGGGATTTCTCGTCCTCCTTAACCATTAAGGTTAAAATTCTATTTTCAAAAATAAATTGCTAACAAGGTATAAGTATAAAGGTTAAATTTTTCTGATTTAATTAGATTGCCATGGAAAAAATCAGAATGTCAAATCCTGTAGTGGAAATTGACGGAGATGAAATGACAAGAATCATGTGGGCATGGGTCAAAGAAGAACTTCTTTTACCTTATGTTGATCTTAAAACAGAATATTATGACCTGCACGTAAAGAAAAGAGACGAAACTAATGATCAGATAACTATACAGGCAGCGGAAGCCATAAAAAGATGGAAGGTCGGTGTCAAGTGCGCTACTATAACTCCCAATGCAGAAAGAGTTAAAGAATATAACCTTAAAAAAGAATGGCCAAGCCCGAACGCAACCATAAGGAAAATACTTGATGGGACTATTTTCAGAGCACCAATACTTGTAAACAACGTAAAACCTGCTATAAGATTCTGGAAAAAACCAATAATAATAGCAAGGCACGCTTTTGGAGATATTTATGATGCGGTAAGTGCAAAGTTTGAAGAAGGAAGTGAAGCAGAGCTTATAATAAAGAAAAAAGACGGAAACGTTGCTAACTACAAATTCCCTAAATTTAATGGCTCAGGTATTATAGAAGCAAAGTACAACATAGATAGATCAATCATGGGTTTTGCAAGAGCTTCATTTTCTTATGCGTTAATGGTTAAACTAGATCTGTGGTTTGCCTCCAAGGATACAATATCAAAGGTTTATGATGCTCGGTTTAAAGAAATTTTCAACGATATATATGAAAAAGAGTATAAAAATCTTTTTGAATCAAGTGGGATACACTACAATTACTATCTTATCGATGATGCGTTGGCAAGGGCTGTCAGGTCAGAAGGAGGTTTTGTATGGGCATGCAAAAACTATGAAGGGGACGTTTTCTCAGATTTTGTTTCAACAGCTTTTGTTGGAACGTTGGCATTGATGACATCAGAACTTATGTCACCAGAAGGATATTATGAGTCTGAAGCAGCGCATGGAACCGTTCAAAGGCACTATTACAGGTATTTAAAAGGCGAAAAAGTTTCAACCAATCCTACCGCCATAATATTTGCTTGGACAAGAGGTCTAAAGAGAAGAGCCGAGTTGGATGGAAACCAGGAGTTATATAAATTCTCAGAATTACTGGAAGAAGCTGTTAAGAAAACGATTGAAACTGATAAAATAATGACCCAGGATGTTGCAAACGTTGCAGATCCTCCAATAAGTGCGGTTGTAGATACTCAGACCTTTATCAAGGCTGTTAAGAAAAACTTGGAAAATTCGCTTATAAAAACAGGGCTGTTGAAAATTTAAAGTTTAATATAAGAAGCAGCGAGCATGCTGTAGTAATTTTTTATGGTATAAGCTATTTTTTCGGGTTTTGCGTTAACAACGCTTAATATTCCTGCTAAAATTAACAGCTGCCAAAAGCTGTCAGGCTTTGCCCTTTCTATTATTTCTTTATCTAAATACATTAAATTCTTAAGATCGTTTTCTTTAACTAATTTTTTAGCAATTTTATCATACATCTTTGCAAAAAATGAGAATCCATAAGGGCCATTATATGAATGCGTATGAGCTTGATCGGCACTTATTATTACCGAAAATTCATTTTTAAGCTTTCCAATAAAAGAACCAAATTTGAAAAGTTCCCGTCTTTTAACTTGTCTTCCTGGTCCTATTATAAGAACTTTATTCGCTTTTAAAAAGAAGCTCAGAGGGATTTCCGATCCCCAATCCAGGGGTAATGAAGAAAGTTCTCCTGAATCTGTACCATAATTAACTTTTATGACAGGTAAATTATTGCTCTTTGAGATATTGTAAAGTTCATCGGCAAGACTTCTATCTGTAATGTAGCATTTGCTGTTTTTACATATTCTTTCAGCATATAATAAAGAAATTTGATCTGGTACCCGTATGGAGTGAGGGGACACAACGATAAGTGTTTCTCCATGATGTCTATTGCCACATTCTATCATTATTTTTCTTATTTCCTTAACATCTTGATCATCGGTTTTTAAAACTTCATCGCCATGAGGTAGTAAACATATTTGCTTTATCATTATTGTTTATTTAAACTGATTTTTTATTTAACTATTTATGATGTGAAGGTTTTAAAACAGAAAAACTTATTCTTTTTTAGAAACGTTTGAAAAGAATTTATAATAAACTATTGCAGATACATAATAAAATACTGCACAAATAAAGAAAGGAGCGTTTAAAGATTCTTTAATTAGCAAAGCTCCAAATATAACCGTTAGTGAATTCATTGCGTTCCAGGTAAGGGTTTCTATGCTGGAACCTATGCTTTTATATTCGTCATTTAGAAGGGAAAGCTCGAAAGATGACTGCACAGGGCTTATCGCGTTCATCATTACGGTCCTTATAAGATAAAACGCCGAAAAAAATGTTACAGCTAAAATACCGTTTCCAAGAAATCCAACAATCGGCATAAATACCATAAATGTGGTAGCAGTTACCCACGAACCTATTATGGATCTGAGAGATCCTCTTTTTCTTTCAATCTCTGGCATGTATAAAGCAAGAAAGGCCATGAACAGGTTTGTAATGGAAAATATAACCGATATGACGGTCATGCTTAGATTGAATCTGTATTTAAATTGAAGCGGAAAATAAGGGATCAAAAACCCAGCACCTGCGCCAATTAGACCTGCAGGAATTGCTAGCTTGTAGATTATGCGAAGATTTTCGTTCTTTAAATCTATTTTTGGCGGGAGTGGTTTAAGATCTGTCTTAACTTTGTAGATAATGTAAGATGAAGAAAGGAATACACCCATAGAAATCAAATAAATTAACTTATATGATGCATAGTAACCTAAATAATTTTTGAGAATGTCAACAATAGAACCTGAAAAAGCTGTTCCTATAAATGCGCCTATGGAATTTAAAAAATAGGTTAAAGAAAATGCTTTTGTTCTGTTTAATAGCGTCTCGCTTTTAGATATAAGAGGGTTTAGAGCTGCGGAATTCATACTTGAACCTGCTGAGCCAATTATAGAAGATACTAAAAAAGTTGTTTTTGATGGATAAAGAAATATAATAGTGTATGAAATTGCCTGAAAAATGCTGCCTGTTAAAACCGTATGCTTGGAACCTCTAACATATGTTAATATCGAAGATGGTATCAACAAAAAAACAAAGGTAAATCCTCCTATAGCGCTTAAGATACCGTAGAAAACTACACCATAACCTAGGTATATTACGTAAAAAATCATTATAAATCCGCCTAAATTAGATGCTAAACTGTTTGCAAAGCTATAAAAAGCAAGCCTCCTTGTATCTTCCCTGAGATTTTTGTATTCATTTAAAGCCCTGCGTATTTCCAATTTTACATTTACACAATCAATGGAGTTTATAAAATATAATTATAACTTTTTTTATGTTTAAATCAAACCGATTATCTTTTAAAATGTAATAAATGAAGTAAATTTATATCATAAAAATTTTTTATTTAAATGCATTTTAAATTTTACAGCAATTTACGGCAGCTCTATCTATCGATTCAAATATTGTTGGGTGCTGATGCGCAAGCAAGCCTATGTCTTTTACTCTTGCGTTAACTGAAACTGCTAACGCTATTTCGTTTATTATCAACGATGCAGCTTCACCAACGATCAGGCCTCCTATAATTCTCTGAGTTTCTTTTTCAACTACTATTTTGACCCAGCCTTTTCTCATTTTCATGATTTGTGCATAAGCATCATCTTCTAAATGATATGAAACTACTTCATGCGGTATACCAAGTTTAATGGCTTCTGCAGGTGTGATCCCAACACTTGCTACCTCAGGCTCTGTAAATACAGTAATAGGTATACTTCTGAAGTTTACTTCATAAAGCGGTCTTTCTGCAATTATATTCCACGCTGCTATGGTAGATTCCTTAACAGCAGAATGAAATAGCATGTATTTTCCTATAACGTCGCCAGCAGCATAAATATTTGGTATCTTTGTTCTCATGTGGCTATCAACTGCAACCTTTCTGTCTTCGACTACTCCTAAATTATCGAGTCCTTCTACATATGGAGACCTTCCAACAGCCATGATAACTTCGTCTGCGGTTATTGATCTGGTTTCTCCAGAGTCATCAACGTAATAGACAGTTTTTTGGTTCCCTGCTTTTTCTATAAGTGTTACCTTTGCATTGGTTTTTATTTTTACATTGTTTTCTTCTAAAGTTGATTTTATTTCTTCTACTGCATCTTCGTCCCAACCGTTCATTATATGAGGCAGCATTTCAATGATTGTTACGTCAGTTGAAAGCCTGCTGATTGCAGATGCAGCTTCCACTCCTATATAACCTCCTCCTATTATAACGAAGGATTTTTTTAATCTTTTATAATCAGTGTTGTATCCAAAAAGTTCTTCAGATCCTATTGTGAGTTCAGATCCTTTAATTGGAGGTTTAACCGGGACTGAACCAGTTGCTAAAAGCATGTACTTTCCTTTTACAGTTTTTTTCCACGAACCGTCCAAACTTTGAACTTCAACCTCACAGCATTTTGTAGGTTTTGCAATAGCTTTTACAAATTCAAGATTTTCGTGTTCAAGTATTTCTTTTATATGTTGCTGATACCTAATGCTTTGTACCCAATCTTTATGTTCAACAGCTTTTTCCCAGATATCCTGGATTAAGCGTATATTAACTGAACCGTTAAGCTCTGCTATCTTTTTTGTTTTTTCCAACAAATATATCGTCATATATACAGCTTTTGAAGGTATGCAACCTTCATACAGGCAGTTACCCCCCAAGTTGCCTTTATCGTCTATTAAAATTGCACTTTTTTTGCTGTCGGAGAGTTGGAAGCCGCCGTGATACCCACCGCCACCGCCTCCAACTATGATTGTTTCATAAAAATCTTTAGATGGCGCATCTGTAAAAGAATCGTGAGTTGGTGGAAAGTGATGATATTTTGCAAGCATGATAAAAGGTAATAAAACGATAGCTTTAAAACTTTTCTAATTTTGCAGACGAATTCAAATTTTAGAATAAATGAAAATTATTCAAAGTTTTTAAACCGGTTTTTTAATATATAAATATAAATGGGCAAAGCTATTTTTGCATTAAGAAAATTAGAAAGCAGTTTAGCGGGATTATATTCAACTTTGTTTAAACTAAGTTATTTTGGTATAAACGCTAAAACAGCATTTCAAAAAATAGCAATGGATTCAATGGAACACGAAGAACTTTTAAGATTGCTTGAGAATAAACTCGATGAATATGAAGTCTTGGTTGATGATGAAATGATAACTTTATGTAACTCTCTTTCTGAAGAAGCAGTAAAATTAAGTGAAAGCATTAAAAATATGTCTGTAGAAGCCATTTTTGAAAAGCTCAGAGAACTAGAGAAGGGCGAAGAATTAGCGTACCAGATATATGAAAAATACATAAAAGAAGCCGCTAATAAAAAAGATAATGTTTTGGTTCTGATACTAAAAGGCATTGCTGAAGATGAAGAACTCCATGATAAATTGTTATCTGCTGTAATAAAATAAACGACAGGCCTGTGCAATTTTACGGTATGAGATGCCATGGGCTTAAAAAATCTGCCAAATTAAAGCTAACACATGTTTAAAATTTGCATCTAACATTTTTAATAATAAACAATTAAAAATCACATCTCAAACGGGTAGTTGGTTATGAACTTTCTGCCGGATGCCTTTCTAATTCTGTTCATTATTGCCAAACCTATACCTTCTTCTTTAAAGGATTGTATGATCGCAAACTCTACGTCTAGCTTATCTATCTTCCTTAACGATTCAAACAAATTTCTAGCTACGGTATAAAGATTATATTCTGTTCCCAATATTATGAAAGTTACATTTTTTGAAGCTAAATTTTTTATTTTTTCATAATTTTCTTCTGTAACCAAAACAGCGACGCGTTTATCGATTTTTCTAACTATTTCTGGTAAAGACGAATTATCTAGAAGTAAATAAAGGTCTTTTTCAGGTGCGTAGTGTTTATATTTCATTCCAGGCGCTAAGGGTTTTTCAAAATCATGCAATCCGGAAACTTCAGGTGGCACTTTAATTGTAGTAAATACGCTACGCAGTTCTTCAATAGTAAAAGGGCCCGGTCTTAGCAATACGGGAGGGTTTCTGGTAATATCAACTATAGTGGACTCTACTCCAAAAAATGTTTCGCCCGCATCTATTATGACATCTACCTTACCGTTTAATTCTTCTATAACTGTGCTACCGTTAGTTGGGCTTGGTTTGCCTGAGATATTAGCGCTAGGTGCTGCTATTGGTGTTTCAGAAATTTCTATGAGCTTTAATGCTATCGGATGAGCCGGCATTCTTACAGCTACTGTATCAAGACCTGCAGTAACCTCGTTCGGTACTCTTTTGTTTTTCTTCAGTATTACAGTCAATGGCCCAGGCCATATTTTTTTTAGAATATCTTCCATTACTATTTTTTCTGCAACCGCATAAAGCTGTTCAAAAGAATTTATATGGACTATCAGCGGGTTGTCTGGCTGTCTCTTTTTTATTTGGAATATTTTCAAACAACTCGGTCCATTAAAAGCATCCGCCCCCAGTCCGTATACTGTTTCTGTAGGAAACGCTACAGTTCCTCCATCTTTTATAGCATTGCCTGCTGGAAATATATCTTCAGTTTTAAAATTTATTGGGTCGGTATTAATTATTATTGTCATTCTTCTACTATTTTATTTGAAATTTTACCTATACCTTCTATTTCTACGGTTACGACATCTCCAGCTTTAAGATATCGTTCGCCAGTAAAAGCAGCAACCCCTTCCGGTGTTCCTGTCGATATTATATCACCCGGATAAAGAGTTATACCCTGAGTTAAGTATGATACTATCTCCTCTATCTTAAATATCATATCGGAAGTTGAACCGTTCTGTCTGATTTCACCGTTAACAGCTGTTCTTATGTTAAGGTCATAAAGATCTTCTATTTCGTCTGTTGTAACAAGCCAAGGTCCAATGGGTAACGCGTCATCCAGCATTTTACCCATAACCCAGTTAAATCCGTATGGCGTCTGAACTCTGGGCCAGTCTGCAGGAAATTGCCAGTCTCTGAAGCTTATATCATCAGCTACTGTATAGCCAGATATACATGATCTGGCCTCCTGCGCAGATATGTACTTGCACTTCTTACCTATAATAACCGCAAGTTCTCCTTCGTAATCCATTTTGTTTGATGATCGAGGCTTCCTTATTTCGTCATATGGACCTTTAAGCGCGTTTGTAAACTTTGTAAACAGATATGGTTGCAAAGGTTTTGCAAGATTCCCTTCTTTTGAATGAGAATAATAATTTACAGCCGCCAAAAATATTTTTTGAGGGTTTCTAATGGTTGGGTCAACCTTCACATCCTGCAGTTCATACACTTCAGAGGATTCGTTTATGGCATCATCCAGCTCATCTAAATAACCCATTGCCAGTATATCTTCTACAGATTTTATGTCTGAACCGTATTTAGATAAAGCAGAAGTTAAATCATAAACTTTTCCGTCAACATACATACCAACTTTTTTAAGCCCTTTTACTCTGTAGTTTAATATCTTCATTACTCTAAACCTAGTTGTCTCATATCTTTAAACTTTAACGTTATCATTTTAAGGGCTTCCATAACGCTTTCAACATACTCATCGATTTCATCAGGCTGAACCCCATTCTTTTTTGCTTCTTCTTTGACTTTTTCTTCAACTTTTTTGTAACTCTTTAAGCTCTCGTTAAGATCTGCCCAAGGGATGCCCTTTATAGCCTCTCCTATTTTTTCGTTCTTTGGGAGAATTCCTTCAATCATCAAAGCTGCTATTATTGGGTAACCTATGTATCCTTTAAAAATTGTTCCGTTGTCATCGCTGTAAGCAGTACTGTTTTTGATTATAACTATGTACTCTTTTTCCCCTCTTGAAGATCTGATTTTATATACTCCATTGCTTTCCTTTTTTATTCTACCTGCTGATATCGAAGATATCGCTTCTAAAACCTTAATCCTCGGAGGCAACCTTAACTTCATACCATGATAAGCTGACAATCCGGATGATCTAGAACAACTCAAATTAATAAGTTTTTGTTTACCAGCTAAAATGCAACGCATCCAAACATATAAGTGAACTACCCTTTACCTTGCGTTCATGGCCTCCAGTTCATCCCCGCGATTGCTTTCGCGATGCATCGCGGATTTCCCCGACCGAATTCTGCACGGCTTTCGGGGCAGTGTATGTCTGCAAGGATCATGCGCTAAAAGCTTCAAAAAACATTTCCATAAGGGGCTATCTAAAACTTGTGAAAGGGGACTTCCGCCCCTTTAACCTCCATATAATTAAAATTCTTAGGAGTATATCGTTATATCGATAAATCGATATGTTTATAAGCAAAACTTGAAACTTTAAGTTGATGGAAATAAAGCACAAGATCGGAGTTGCAGCTTCAAGGACTCTTATAAGCGCTTTTGTATTTCTTGTATTTTCTCTTGTGAAGATATTCTTTGGTTACTTTAGCGGGCTTCCGATCCTTGTAGCTGATGGTGTTCATAATTTTGCTGATTTTCTCATGTTCATTGCGGCATATGTTGGCCTTAGGCTCTCTCTGTTAGGCCCAACAAAAAACTTTAGATACGGGCTTTACAAAGCTGAAAATCTTTCAGCATTTGTAATGAGCCTTTTCATTATTTATGCAGTTTACGAAATATTTATAGAAAGCATCAAGTTTACCATCCCCAAATATCCAGTCATAGGGATAACTGTTCAATGTTTTAGCATAGTTGTTGATTTTGCTCTTGCTGTTTGGATGGGCAACATGAAATTAAAACAGGTAAGCTTGATAAACGCAGAAACTTTGCATAACTATGAAGATTCAATTTTAAGCTTTATAGTTCTTATAGGTATTGTCATGCTTAATTTCGGTCTAAAATATCCTTATTATGTTGTTCTTGTGGTCACGATTTTAATAATACTTTATCAGGTCATCGTTATTTTGAAAGATTCAACCTTAGCCTTACTAGACGCTACAGATAAACGTTTGGAAAAAATAGTAGATGAATCGATTAAGGAGATCAAAGAAATAAATGGTTATCACGATTTAAGGGTGAGAAAAGCAGGACCTTATTATTTTATTGAGCTGCACCTTGAATTACCACCAAACGTAAGCGTGAGAAAAGCAGATAAGATAACCGATGAGTTAGAAAAAAAGATTAAGGAAAAAGAACCCTTAGTAGTGTTATTTAATCCCCACGTTGAACCTAGTGAAATTAAGAAACTAACGCGTATAATAATACCGGTCAACGCAAATAATGAAGTTTCAAATTTTGCTCAGGCGCCAACGATCGTTTTATCAGACATTGAAAGCGAAAAGATTTCAACTTTTGATAACCCCATAGTAAAGGTTGAGAGAAGAAAGCTACCAGCGTTGGTAAACTTTATCAAAGAACATAACGCAAGTATAGTGATAACTAACAGAATAGAGACCCCTATGTTACTTGCACTTTTTGGAGCAGGGGTCGAGGTCTATTTATCGGATGATAAAGATTATAAGATCGCTCTTCAGAAGCTCAAAGAAGGTCAACTTAAACCTGTTGAATTAGAAGAAAATTTTTAAACGCGTTTACGTTCGTAATCTAATAGTTGAACCAGTTAGATCTTAAAAAATATTTAGAGAACAAAGGAATAATATTTGAAATAATACAGCATGGTTCTTCTTACAGAGCTGACGAAGCTAGCAGAGAGCTGAACATAGATATTAAAAATATAGTCAAAACTATACTTTTTATAGCTGACAATAAAGATCCTGTAATCATAATAGTTAGAGGAGATAAGAGAGTTGATCAAACCAAGATGGCAAAGGTGCTAGGGTATAAAAAGCTGAGACTTGCTACCGCCGATGAACTTCGAAACATAACAGGCTACGAACCGGGAACTTTGCCGCCTGTAGCTCATAAGCAAAAGATAAAGACCATAATTGACGATGATATAATGGACTCTGATTACATTTATGCTGGGGGAGGATCTCTGGGATCTTCTCTTAAAATATCACCAAAAGATATTGCTACTTTGCAGGATGCATTAGTAATAAAAATAAATTGATTTGTTTTGAGTATTTGTTTAAAGTGTCATTTTAAATTACTAAGGTTAATCGGAGGAACTCTTTTTTTGTAAGCCGATGGTTACTTACAGGATATCTTTCTGAGTTCTCAGTGCTGACATTGCAGGCTTAGAACTTGAAATTCAAAAAAAGTAACCCCAAAATGAGAAATATCAAAAAACCAGAACGTATTGGCTGAAGTTTGATAAAACAGGATCTAAAAGCATTCCTTATGTGAAAGCAAGCGGGACGATGAACCGGGAAGCTTCAACCGCGAGGTTGGAGTAGTTCGCGAACACATTGAGCATCTTGCGTTAATAAAATACCCTGCTCTTATGAGCTATACATCCTTGTTTTGCTACGAAGTTTTACACTTCCTTCATTAAGCTAACTTTAAATCCAATGATATAAAACCTTCACCATTTTTTGATTAAGTTAAGAATTAATACCTGTATTTTTATCCATAATTTAGCAACGCAAATGAACTGTATAAAGCTTCAAAAGATTCAAGAAATGGTGATCGGCATAGATGAGGCTGGACGAGGCAGCTTTATCGGGCCTCTGGTGATAGCTGGATTTTCTATTCCATACATTTTTATATCACGACTTAAAGAGCTGGGGGTTAAAGATTCCAAAAAGCTAACCCCTGCCAAAAGGACAGAGCTGTACGTAAAGCTTAAAAAACTTGAGTGTTCGTCGGTTTTAATTTATAAACTGAGTCCTCAGCTGATAGATTCTTATGTTTGGTCAAACGTTAAGAGCATAAACTTAAACTACCTTGAGGCTTTTTACATGGCAAAGATCATCAACAGACTGCCTGGCAATTATACAGTTGTTGATGCGGCGGATGTAAGCGAATCTCTTTTCTTAAAAAATGTTCTAAAAAACGTAAGAAGAAATGTAATCTTGATAAGTTCTCACCATGCAGATGATCTTTACTCAGTTGTATCGGCTGCAAGCATTGTGGCTAAAGTAGTAAGAGATAAAGAAATCGAAAAACTTCACAGTGTGTATGGTAATTTTGGTTCTGGATATCCTTCAGACCCTAAAACTTTGAAATTTTTAAAAAGTTTAAAAGACAAGCCTGACATGTTTCATGCTATTCGATTAAGTTGGAAAACATTAAATAAGCTAAATAACATATAATTTTTATGAGCAAAAGCTTTGAGAGTAGTTTTATCTGGCAGAACGGCTCATTTGTCCCGTGGCAGGAAGCAAAGGTTCATGTTATGACAAACGCTCTGCACTATGGTACCGGTGTTTTTGAAGGGATA
Organism: Nitrososphaerales archaeon; assembly: GCA_023256355.1. GTDB lineage: Archaea > Thermoproteota > Nitrososphaeria > Conexivisphaerales > UBA164 > CAYFFZ01. The sequence goes on from JAGDXJ010000008.1 coordinate 21,519, forward strand.
CGGGCTTACTGGAACGGTAAGCAGCTTTACATCTTTCGCTTACAGGATCATGTAAACAGATTTTTCAATTCTATAAAAATCTACAACTTCGGAATAGACTTCAGTAAAGACCAGATTTCAGAAGGAATAAAGGAAACTCTGAGGAAAAATGAGCTAAGGACAGATGTATACATTAGACCACTAGCAATAAAGGGCTATGGTCCCATAGGCCTTGATGTCAGGAAGCTAAAAACTGACGTCTTTATAATAGCAATGCCTTATGGCAGGTACTTTGAAAAAGAAGGTATAGAAGTACTTGTGTCTTCTTGGAGAAGGATAAGTTCTCAAACTTTACCGGTGTTAGCAAAAGTTACTGGTCATTACTCTAACAGCGTCCTTGCAAAGCTTGATGCTCTGAACAAAGGTTATGACGATGCAATTCTTCTTAATGAAGAAGGAAAAGTTTGCGAAGGAACCGGCGAAAACATTATGATGATTAAAGATGGTATAATCTATACGCCTCCTATTTCTGCAGGAATACTTGATGGGATAACCAGGAGAAGCATAATAGAATTCGCTCCGGATCTTGGATTGAAAGTTATTGAAAAAGATATAGATCGCGGAGAGCTTTATACAGCAGACGAGCTGTTCTTTGTGGGAACAGCCGCAGAAATAACCCCGATATTGAAGGTTGATGGAAGACAGATTGGGGATGGAAAGGTTGGTCCTATTTCTAAAAAATTAAAAGAATACTTCTTTTCAGTAACCCAGGGAAAAGTTGATAAGTATCTTAAATGGCTTGAAGCTGTATGGTAAGAGTGAGCTTTCAGGGGGAAAGAGGAGCTTACAGCGAGGAAGCTGTCATAAATTTTTTCGGAAATGACGTTGAGTTTTTACCATTACCTTATCTTTCAGACGTTTTTAAAAGTGTTGAATCAGAAAAGGCAGACTATTCTGTGGTACCCATAGAAAATTCTTTAGAAGGAAGCGTAAGCGAAACATATGATCTTCTTTTAAAAAGCGACGTAAAGATAGTTGGAGAGTCCATTCTTAGAGTCAGACATTGCTTTATGATTCATCCAGACGCAGAACTATCTAAAGTAAAAGAAGTATGGTCTCACCCTCAGGCCCTTTCTCAATGCAGAATGTTCATAGAAAAAATGAAACTAAAACCAGTACCTTTTTACGATACGGCAGGAAGCGCAAAGGTAATTTCAGAAAAAGGTGTGCTCACAGCTGGAGCCATAGCATCATGTAGGGCGGCATCATTTTATAACCTAAGGGTAATAAAAGAAGGAATTGAAGACTCAGAAAACAACTTTACAAGGTTCATCGTGCTTGGCAAGACTGAAGTAAAAAGAACTGAAAAAAGCAAAACATCTATAATATTTGGAACACCCCACAGCCCTGGGTCCCTTTATAAAGCTCTAAAGGTTTTTGCTGACAAAGAAATAAACCTAACCAAAATTGAAAGCAGACCAACAAAGGCAAAACCTTGGGAATATTATTTTTTTGTTGATTTTGTTGGACACATAAACGATCAAAAGGTAAAAGGTGCTATAGAAGATTTAAAAAAGGTTACAACTTTTATTAAGCTGCTCGGATCATATCCTGCTGAGCTGATATGACTGGTTATGATCTTGCTAAAATCGGTCAGTACTTGGCATCAATGGGTTACGTAGAAGGTAGAGAAGGCAATTTAAGTGAAAGGGTTGGTAACGGTGCCCTCATAAAGGCAACAAACGTATTTATGGCGTTTGCGACTCCAGAAGATTTTTCATACATTGACTTGGAAGGTAACCTGATCTACGGCAAACCTCCTTCTTCAGAATTTAGGTTGCACACAACGATATACAAAAATGTTAAGAATGTAAACTTTATAGTTCATACACATCCTGTTTACACTCTTGCTTTATCTCAACGCTATAGTTTTATACCGATAGTTATTACAGAAGGAAAACTTTATTTTTCAAAGGAAGTTCCAGTTCTACCTCTCATAGAACCCGGAACTCAGGAACTGGCCGATAAAGTTACTTCATACATACAAAAGGGTTATGAAGCTGTGGTTTTGAAGGATCATGGACTTGTAAGCGTCGGAGAAACTTTAGACGTTGCCGTTATGAGGACAATTTCGGTTGAAAAAAGCGCAAAAATTATTTTGCTCTCGAGGAACCTTATATGATAAAAACAGGGATCTGCGGTTTTTCTGCTAAAAAGGAGCTTATCTACAGCACGCTTGACGCGGTTGAACTTCAGGAAACCTTTTACAGTATGCCAAACACTGAAAAAATGAAAAAATTACGTATCGAAGCGCCCGAGAATTTTGATTTTTCGGTAAAAGTTTTTCAGGGTATAACTCATGGCTTTAATTCTCCTACTATGAAAAAGGCAAAAAATTTCACACCAAATGCAAATGTTGGCCTGCTTAAGGACACAAAAGAAAACCTAGAACTTTGGGAGAATTTTAAGAAACAGACTTCTGTACTTAACCCGGTCATATATGTTTTTCAAACGCCTCCTAGCTTTGGAAGTGAAGACCAGCTTAAACAGGCATACAGTTTTTTTAAAGAAATAAACGGCGAAGCAAGAATTGGATGGGAACCAAGAGGAAAGGCTTATGAAAATCTACAACTGCTTTTAAAAATATTTGAGGATCTAAGCTTAATTCATATAGTTGATCCTTTTAAAAAGAAGCCAATAAAAGCCTTTGGATTGCAGTACTTCAGATTGCACGGGAAAGGTTCTGGCGAAGTTAACTATGGCTACAATTATACAGACAACGATCTTTTTGAGCTTTACAATATAGTAAAAAATTATGATCGTGTTTACGTAATGTTCAACAACATAAAAATGTTTGAAAACGCAAAAATATTTAAAGAAAAGTTTGTTGGTTAAGGTGGAGTTATTTTTATAGCTCCAACTGGGCAGGCCGTTTCGCAAGCCATACAGAATATACAGTCTTTTTCTCTTAAGGGGTCAGCTTTATCAGTATAATATTTTGGCTGTTCTTCTGAACTAAGTGGCCATTTATCATTTCCAGATCCGGATTTTCCAGGATTTAACAACCATTCGAAAACGTTAACAGGGCATACATCCATGCACGCACCATCAGCTATGCAACAATCAAAGTCTACAGCTACTATACTTCCGTGAATGCCAAGTTTGGTAGGATACGGTTTTCCATCAGCATCTAACCTTTGCTTACCTTCCGCAAAAACTTTGTGCCCAGCGTGTTCACCAGTTACTGGATATTCATCGGGTTTTTTCTGAAAATCAGGATCTATTGGTTTTGATTTAAAAGGTACAGGTCTCACCATTTAAGATCACATATAGTATATAGATTATGGTATAAAACGTTTTTGCACAAGTTATTATTTTTGTTCTGCAATTATACATCTAATACATGCAATTTTTTAACGTGCTAAAAATTTAACAATGTTTAAATTTAATCTGAATCGTGAAATGTTAGTTGAGTGAAGACCTAAAGAGATTTCTTAGTGTCTTTGGACCTGCTTGGCTCGTTATGATAGCAGATGTTGACGTAGCTTCTATAATAGAAGGTATTGAAGCTGGCGCAGTATCTGGCGCCATAATGGTTTTGATAATGCTAGTTTTGATACCCCCTTTATTTTTTATACAGGATGCAGCAGGCAGGCTGGGCTCTGTTGCTAATGTGGGATTTGGCGAAGCTATAAGAAAGAAATATGGGAAAAAATTTTCTATAATACTTTCGCTGCCAATGGCTTTAAGCGACTTTTTAGAGTATCTTGCAGAGTTTGCGGGAATAGCTATAGGGCTCACTCTTCTGGGATTTCCAGTATGGTTAGGCTTGCTCATCTTTTACTTTATTCATTTAACAGTAGTATTTACAAAAAAGTACCGAGATGCCGAAATAATACTTTTGCCGCTAAGTTTTCTTCTGGTTGCTACCCTTTTTGTTGAACTTTTTCTTTTTAGACCGGATTTTTCTCTTTTATCGCGTTCACTTCTAACTTTTAAACTAAACCTTTCATTTTTCTATCTGATAGCTGCAAGTATAGGCGCTGTTATAATGCCGTGGATGCTTTTTTTCCACAGCGGGGCCGATGCAAGGAAAAAGATAGGTATAAAAAACATGAAATATGAGTCGCTTGAAACTCTAATAGGTTCAATAGTTTCAGAAGTGCTCATGGCGGTAGTTGTTATATACGGCTGGGTTATTTCTTTCAGAGATCCAAACGCTTCACTGGCTGGAATTTTGTTGTATATACAAAACATGAATTATCTGTTGAAATTGCTTATGGGAATAGGATTTATAGCTTCAGGCCTTCTGGCCCTAGTTGTAATCTCCATGGCTTCTGCATGGGGTGTTGTTGAAGCTGCAGAATTAAACTCAAAACATTATGCTATAATTTACATAATAGAGTCTGTCCCTGCATTGCTAATAGCTATCTTGATTAGGGATTACTTGCAACTTATTCTAGGCCTTATGATAATTTATTCTGTACTTTTAATCCCGCTTCTTATAGTTCTCGGGAAAATTGCTTCAGATTGCAGTTTTATGAAAGGTTTTGCGCTAAAAGGTAAAAGGTTAAGGGTATACTGGATTATGGCTGGTGCAATTTCAATCGGTGGGATTGTTGGGTTTGCATCTTTTATTTTGAGCTCTTTATAAAAGATCAAATATCCAGAAAAAATATTAAGCCATTAAAAGAAAATAAAGGCGTGAAAGTAGCTGTAGGGGGAACTTTCGAAGCTCTGCATGCGGGGCACGTTAAATTATTAAAAAAAGCTCTGGAAATTGGGGATGAGATAATTATAGGAGTAACATCCGATCAGTTCGTTACAAAAATGGGTAAAAAGATAGAAACGCCGTATCTGGACAGGATACTAAGGGTAAAAGAAAAAATAGATGAAATTTCGCAAAAAAGCTACAGATTTTACATAGCTTTGCTGGATGATCCATATGGGCCTGTGCTTAAAGAAGAAATAGATTTCATAGTAGTAAGTCCTGAAAGCTTTAAAAACGCGCTTATAGCAAATATATTAAGGAAAAAGAGCGGGTTTAAACCGATGAATATATATGTAATAAATTTTGTAAAAGCAGAAACAGGAGATAAAATTTCATCTTCAGACATAAGGAGAGGGAAAATATTACCTGATGGAAAGTCGGTAAGATTAAAGGTTAATCCTTAAAATTTCGCTTTTAACTTATTGGTTTCAGGTAAGATGCATCAACGTTTATCTGTATAGGTACGGCTGTTTCTAAAAGCATTATTGTTGCTTCCCTTTTCTCTTTATTAAATCTAAGCACTTTAGCTTTCATTCCTTTGAACGGGCCATTTATAACTTCCACTACCTGTTCATTCTGTAAAGATATTTCTTCAGTTTTAGCCTTTATCAACGGTGCTACATCGTTAATGCTTAGTACTCCTGGTACAATAGACTTGACATTCTTGACATCGCTTATGAGCTTGCTTACAGCTGCCTGATTATCGGCTTCAATGATTAAATATCCTTTCATGTTTTCGCTGTGTATTATAGAATATACAGGCAGACTATTCATTTTAGCTCTGCTTAACAAAAGCACAGCTATACTTGATTCTTGTCCACCAACAACCTTTACTGCATAAAATTTAGGGCTCATCTTAAACTCAGCCAGAAAGCTACCAAGTGTATTATTGTGCCTATTCCGCCTATTAAAAATAAAGCAAGTAGAAAGAGCTTCAGATAAGCAGATAGTTCTTTCCATGAAGACTTCTTACTGTAGCTTAAAATTTCCTTTACGCTTTTAATAAATTGTGATATACCCATTAGCCCAACAATACTACAAAAATGTAATTTTTAAGCTTTATTAAATAACTTAGAGGATTTATAGGTGAACTACCCTGACTGTAAGGCTAGGACTTCCCGGTTCATAGCCGCGCTTGCTTTCACATTAACCTGCTATTTGAGATCCTGTTTTATCAAACTTCAGCTCGTAAGTTTTTATATCCCGATGTTTTCTCCTGAGAAGCATGTCTTTTCTTTTAGTCGTACATTATTTCTAGGATTTGGACATCTGTATGTAAAAATAATGCGCTGAAGTCTTCAAAAAACATTTTCATAAGCTATCTACAGCTCACGGAAGGAAACTTTCGCCCCCTTAACTACATAAAATTAAAGGCTTTTTAAAATAAACTTTAAGATTGTTTACTGCTTATCAGAGGTATGCCTATTTCTTTAACGACTAACTTTCCAACATATTTGTTGTTTAAAAGCCCTGGCTTTACATCGTGTAAAGTTACGGTTATATCAGCTTGAATAGTTTCATTTGCAGCTCTTCCATTATCTGGGTCCAACCCGCTAGGTACATCAACAGATACTATAAACGCTTGGGATTGATTAATCATTTGAATTGCTGAAGCAAAAGGCTCTTTTACTTCGCCCTTAATGCCTGTTCCAAAGATTCCATCTACGATTATTTCGCAACCTTTTAATTCGTTTAAAGATAGCTGCTCAGTATGAGCTTTTTTAAGCAACTCATAGAGCTTCAGCATCAATACAGCATCTCCTTCTTTTACAGTTCCTCCAATTATATATGTTTCCACATTAAAACCTGAAAGTAACAAATGTCTTGCGGCGGCTAAAGCATCTCCTCCATTATTTCCTTTTCCGCATATCACGCATATTTTGCCAGTAGTTTTTGGGTCAAATCTTTCTAGAATTACTTCAGAAATAGCTCTACCTGCATTCTCCATCATCAGTGTTGTCGAAAAACCTTTTTCAGCAGACCACTGTTCAATCTTTCTCATTTCTTCGGTAGTAACAGTCATATAATATTATAAGAGAATAGTAGAAATTTAAAGATATCTTTAAACAGAACTAGAAAGCGAGGTTTTTAAACAGATATTTTGGCATAGTATCCAGAGCCGAATATCTCTTTTATTGTTTTTTCTGCCGCTTCTCTGTATTCTTTTCTTGAATAAATTCTCATGATGTTATAATAGCCTTGTATGCTTTCAATAACAGGTATATCTGTAATTGACATTTCTCTTATTCCTTCTTTTGTCATGATAAGAATGTTTTTTAAATCTTCTCTGTCAAATGACCTAGGAACAGAAGGAACCGTCGGTAGATCTATAAAAATATTTCCATGCGGAATAGATGCTTTTTCTTCAATCTGTGTAATTAACCGCTCTCTCAGGATTTCTTGATTGAACAGCTTTTCTAAAAACGCGTCCTTTCCTATGAACGATTCTTCATAAACCAGCTTTAAAAGATTCCTTGCTAGGTAATCTTTTACAAAATTCCTTGCATTTTGTGCTTCTTTTTCTTCAGATTTAAGAATGGTTACTATAAGCATGTCATCCGTAAGTTCTATATAATTTTTTAAATCCTTTGGATCAGCAAATCCTGTTATGCTGTCATAAAGCTCGATAGCGTGTCTTAACATTACATCAGCAGCTCTAGATGTTTTATGAAAGTACACTTCTTTAAACATTTCATATCTGGCTATCGTCATGCCTTCAAATGCAGATACCGCATCTTTTTCGATAGAAAGCTGATTGGTGTATACATGCATTGAATTTATTATTTTCGTGACATTAACTCTGCCATAAATTGCTCCTGTATAATAAGAATCTCTTTGAATGTAATCCATCAGATCAGCGCTCAACGGTCCTGCTACTATAGCGTTCATGAACGGCTTGTTAGGGTATATGCCATTTGCCAATTGCGCTACTTCAACTGGGTCATAACCGTATTTTTTTATAACGTCAGATATAGCGCTCTCAGTTATGATCCTTCTGCCTATTTCTTCATGATTTGTTTTGTATTTTTTTGAAACGGCATCTTCAAACAGATGTGAAAAAGGACCATGCCCAACATCATGTAACAAGCCAGCCACTCTTAATTTTTGTATTTCATCAGATGATATATAACCCTTGTTTGTTAAAACTTCACCCATTATACCTGCTAAATGCATCGCTCCAAGCGAATGCTCAAAACGCGTATGATTTGCGCTCGGATAAACAAAGTTTGCTGATGAGAGCTGTTTTATTCTCCTTAATCTTTGAAATTCTGCAGTATCTATGATTTCTCTTTCCATATCGTTAAGCTTAAGCAAACCATAAATTGGATCCATTATTTCTATTATCATTCGCTTGTAAATATAAAATACGAATTAATATATAAACTAATACAAAAATATTTGCAACTATTTAACACTTAAGGGCTCTGTTTCAACTTTTCTTGTTTTAGGAAGAAAGATCAAAAGCAAGGAAGAAACTACGCCTAGCATGCCATAAGTTAGCATGGCATAAAAAAACCCAAAAGAGCCGGCAATCGGTCCACCTATAATCATCCCTAAAGCTCCACCAAGCATGTTTCCATAACTCCAAACGACGCCGTTTGCTCTGGCAAAAACCTTTTTATCAACGACTTGGGATACATAACCAAGCAAGTTTGGAAAACCGCTAAAAGCAAAAAAGGCAAAAAGCGCAAAAGATAATAACTGAACATAATAATTCTTTAAATATACAAAAATAAGGTAAAAAACAGTAGACAAAGACGTAGTCAAAATTACAACAAACCTTCCACCCTTCTGTGATGTTAACCTGCCAAAGTAAGGCTGGCCTATTATTGCAGTTGCATATGAAATCGTCAGGAAAACTCCTGCAACGTAATGTGATTTATAAAGCTCGAAGAGATAAGTCGGTGCAAAAAGTTGAACCCCTGCAATGAACATGGATCTTACAAAAATTATTACAGTAAGAGGAAGCAAGATGTACATGTAAGGCTTTAATGAAGCCATTTCACCCTCGTGGACTAAATTTTTTTCTTGTTTAAAACTAAACTCTTTTAATCCGTAATATGTAATAAAGCTTAACATTAGCGTAACAATAGATACAGCAAAAAGTCCTTTAGAAACTCCAAGATCGTCGAAAAGCACAACCAAAACATAAGGAGCAATAGCTCTACCCAGACTTCCCATGGATCCGTTAATGCCTAAAGCTTTAGGAGCTTCATCCTTATCGTATGAAAGTTGCAAAATAGCGCCTCCTAAAGGATGGTAAAAAGCAAGTCCACTACCCAAGAATAAGGAAGCTATAGAAACGGTCACGTATTTTATAAGAAGACCTGAAGTGAAAAAAGACAAGATAAAAAATATACCCGATAAGAAAATAAGTAAAAACCCCATAAACATTAATTCAGCATGCTTACCTGTTCTGTCACTTATCCTTCCTATGGGGGCTCCAAGAAAACCAGATAAAAAGTTGTATACAGCGCCTAGTATACCAATAGCCGTTGCGTTGATCCCCAGACTTAGATAATACATTGAGAGAACGGGGAAAAGAACGAGAAAGCTATCGTTGATAAAGTGTCCTAAAGATGTAAAGATCAGGATTCTGTTATTTCCTTTCATTTATGTTATCACTTTTTATGAATAAATTACTTATCTATTTATATATTTATAAAAAATTAAAAAGACATCTTTTAAAAAAATCATGATACCTTAATTTTCCTTGGTTGTAAAGAGCATACGCTCTTCTTGTTAAAGAATCGGCTTCTTCATTTTCTTCTCTTGGTATCCATTTAAATTCTAAGCTAGAATATTTAGCAATAAGATTATTTGCAGCTTCATAATACGGCAAAAGCTTTTTTGACCTGATTTTATATTCTTTTTTGAGCTGTTTTATTACAAGAGCAGAGTCTCCTAAAACGGTTGCATCCTTAGAATACTTTAATCCTTCTTTTAAACCACAGACAACCCCAGCGTACTCAGCTACGTTGTTCGTGCTCTGTTCCGAGAACGGCCTTGCAGCCAGTCCAAACCCTTCCTCCAGCTTTTTTCCAGAAGTTTCTTTTATTATATAAGCGTAAGTTGCTATACCACGAGGATTCTTTGGCTCACACAAGCCATCAAAGAATATTAAAATCAAAAGCTGAAAAAATCCTCCAGCTTGGTCGCGCCTATAATTTCATCGAAGCTGAAACCCAGGGCGTCTAAAAGCTGTTCAAACGTGCTTTCCATGAACTCTATATATTTATCAACGTCTATTTCGTCCTTTCTTGCCATTTCGACTGGCTTTACTCCATCTTTGGTCGTGGTTTTTACAAACGCAATTATATCGCCCGGCTTAACTTCCTTTTTCTGCGCCAAGAGCATCGCCGCTTTAACGTGCTGTGGCGTCGTGTCGGTATATTTTTCAATAGGTTTGTTCAGCATGACTTTAAACGCAAGTTCTTCTAATGGAACGTTTCTGTTCTTTATGTCATTGTAAGCTTTTCTTATCCTTTTTCTGATTTCTTCTTTTGCGATTTCAAAATCCTGTGGAGATTTTACCTTTCCAAGTATATTTATAACATCGAAAAATACGTTCTTTATAAAATCTGGAACGTGGCTCTTCTTACCAGAAAGACCTTTAACTTCAACAGAACCATCCTCGTAAACTCCGATATAGTTTTTCTTTCTTTGGCTAAAAGCAACATATCTGTATACCTTATCTACTTCTAGATCAATACCAAGCTTTTCTTTTGCAAAATCTACGATTTCTTTTACCTGATCTTCTGTTGGATTTTTTAAGAACAGGCTATCAGTATCTCCATAAATTACAGTAACGCCGAGCGACTTTGCCTTTTCTATAGTTTGTTGAATGGAATATCTTCCCAAAGCCGTTGTTGATTCTGCTACAGGCAAACAGTAAAAAGGAAAGTTTTCGAACCCCATAACGCCGTAAGAAGCATTAAGGACAACCTTTAATGCCTGGGATATTACGTTGTAGAATTCTTTTTCTTCTTTGCTTTTTGCTTTTTTGCTTAGTCTCTTAAAGTAATTTACCCTTATATCACGCAATGCCCCTATTAATAATGACGTCATACCTCTCATCTTGGTACATACCCAGTATGCCGTATTGGGTAGTATGTTGGTCTTGCACTCCTCATGAGGGCATTTGACAGTCTCGTAACTCAGGTTAAAAACTTTAATTATGCTCGGATACAGGCTTGCAAAATCCAGCACTACTACGTGGAAATGTACTCCTGGTAATGGTTCTACAACAAAGCCCCCCTGATATTTTTTACCTTTAATTATAGCCTTAGAAGATGCTTCCTGTCCTTTTTGTTCTATTTCTTCTTTCCTCGGGATTAAAGCGTTTCTTCTTCGGTGTTCGTTTATGAGCATGCTTCTTATCCAGTTAGAAACGCTTAGCCTCGAAGTATCCTCAATATTCATTCTTGCTATTCTAGAAAGGGTTATCAATAGTTTCATGAGAAGATCGTTATCGTAGCTTGTCAGTTCAAGAGTCAATTTGGCGTCTGTATAGTTGTAAAAAGCCAGATTCATCATGGGAAGGTCGTTTATTGAACCTTCAACCTCAACTTTTTCTTCGCCCAGTATACCTTCGCTTATTGCGTTCAAAGTGTGTTCGTTATATCTGTTTCCAAAAGCATAGCCCTGTATTGATTTGTTTACAAAAGTCTTGTAGAGATCAATGTGAATACCATGTACAATACTGGCTATTTCCCTTCCTAAAACAATAGGAATCGCATCCCTCGGAATCTTTAAGTTCTGAGCCCTGTGATAAAGATATGGCATATCAAAAGAATCACCGTTGAACGTAACAATTATCGGATAATTTGTTATTTCTTTAAAAAATTCTATAAGCATTTGTTTTTCGTCATCAAAAAATTTGAGCTCCACGTCTTTTGGCATCTCAGGTGCTGATCCTGTTTCTACGTCATTCCTTCTGATAGCAAAAACAACCTTTTTGCCATCATTTCCAGCCAGAGCTATACTTATTATTGGTTGTGTTGCCTTTTCAGGGTCTGGTAATCTGTTTTCAACCTCTGTCAAAACTTCTATGTCTATTGCTGCCCTTTTTATTTGAGGGAAAGGCTGAGAAAGTAATGCTGCATATTCTTCTATGTATTTTTTTAAATATTCGTCTGACTCTCGCATGGCTTCCTTTAGAGCAGTCTGCATTTCTTCTGAAAATTCGTTCAGTATTTCCTGTACTTTGTTGTTTTCTAACTTAACAAAGGTTCCGGGTATCAAACCTAAGTCATAAAGATAATTTTCATAGTACTTTATGTCTGCCTCATAGCACGTTTCTATGTTTCTTATACTTTTCTCACTTGGATGTCCTCCAACGGCTAGCGGATCCTTTGTAATTATTTTAGAAACTTTAATCATACTGTCTGTTAGTGGATCCCATTTTTCTTCAACAACGATATCCTCAACATCGTCTCTCTTTCTCAAATACGCAAGCTCGGATGGTGACTTTTTGCTAAAACAATAAGGTTTGTGAAACGTTTTGTCATAGTAATAATAAACTTTCTGAGTATCTGGATCAAGTATTTTTAAATATGCGACTTTTTTATCGCCATCATAACCAGCCCCCAACAAGAAGCCGCGCTCTAAATTTGACGTATCAACAACCACTCCGTTTACGAACTGGATTAACTCATTAACCGTCATCGGTTTTTATTTTACGTTCTGTCTTATTATGTTTTATGCATAAGAAAAAAGTCTTACGCCTGTCGATTTTTTTAATTTTTTAATTGCTGCACAGTTAAATCAACAAATAAATGTTCTATGAGCAAAGGTTTTATATTTCTTTTGTAAAAAAATGTTCATGTCTTCCGGCGATGAAATAGAAGAAATGCTTCTTAAAAAGAAACTTTTAGAGTTAATGAAAAAACAGCAGCAGAAAAAAGACGATGATGATCCTGTAAAGTTAGTTAAATCATACCTATATGATAGGGGAAATGAAGTTTTAGATGCAGCTTTATCTCAATTTCCAAACGAAACAAATCTTTTTGTCAAAAAGCTTGCAGAACTTATCAAAAAAGGGGTTATAAACGAAAAGATAAGCGGAAGCGAACTGCTTTATATATTAAGAAACATAGGAATACCAGTAAGCTTAGAGACAAAGATAACCATAGTAAAAGATGGAAAAAGTTTGTCGCTTTCTGACATGCTAAAAGAAAAAGACTAAATTTTCTGAAGATCTTTATCGATTGTTCTTGCGACCCTTCTACCCCAGCCCATAGCTTCGATCACGGTTGATTCTCCTGTAACTATATCTCCTCCGGCGTAAACGTGAGGAATAGAGGTTCTGCCTTCTATATCCACGACAACCCTGCCATGATCATCAACTTTAAGGTCCGGTGTCATTTGAGGAATAAGAGGATTGGGATAAAATCCTATTGCTGTTATGACCATATCAGTATCAAAATCAAATGTTTCTCCTGTAGGAACTGGTCTGGGCCTTCCACTCCTGTCAGGTTCGCCGGGTTTCATCTTCATGAGCTTAATATTGGAAACGTTTACGCCATCGTTTGATTGAAATTCAGCAGGCGCTGCCCAGAAAATAAATTTAACTCCTTCCTCTTCTGCATGTTTAAATTCAACGGCTCTTGCAGATACTTCATTTCTTCCTCTTCTGTAAATTACATACACATCGGCTCCTAACCTCAGTGCAGACCTAGCAGCATCCATAGCTGTATTTCCTGCACCAATTACTGCAACTTTTTTGCCCACATGTATAGGCGTATCGTATTCTGGGAACATATAAGCCTTCATGAGATTAACCCTTGTCAAAAATTCATTAGCAGTGTATATTCCAGCCAGATTTTCTCCAGGTATGTTCAAAAACATGGGTCTTCCAGCTCCGACTCCAAGAAATACAGCATTATAATCCTTTAACAGTTCGGGAATAGTATATGTAGTCCCTACAACGACTCCAAGTTCTATGTCCACTCCCATATTCTGAAGTCTTTCAAACTCTTTTCTCAGTATCCTTTTTGGCAGTCTGAATTCCGGGATTCCATATGCCAGAACGCCGCCAGGTATGTGGAAGGCTTCATACATCGTCACGTCATAACCCATTCTAGCGAGATCCGCTGCAGCTACAATTCCAGAAGGACCAGAACCCACTACGGCTACTTTCTTGTGTTTCTTTTCGGCAGTTACCGGGATTTCTATGTTGTTGTCTAGGGCCCAGTCCCCGACAAACCTTTCAACAGCACCGATTGCAATTGGTTCTCCAACCCTACGTAGAACACATTGACCTTCACACTGAATTTCTTGCTGGCATACCCTTCCTGTTATAGAAGGCACTGGAGTGTTTTGTATCAGTATTTTGTACGCTTCTTTAAAGTCCCCCTCACTTACTTTTTTAAGAAAACCTGGTACATTTACGCTCACGGGGCAACCTCTAACGCTGCAAGGAGCTGCACAGAACTTGATGTCTCTTGAAGCTTCTTTCATCGCTTCTTCTGGTGATACTGTGAGCTCAACCTCTTCGAAGTCTTTCTTCCTTATCTCAGGAGGCCTCGTCTTTGGTTCTAACCGGTGACCTATCTTGCTCATACTTTACCAGCCCCCTTTAACATTTCAAGAGAAATCATTTCTTCTTTCTTGTATGCCTGAAGTCTTATTGCGAGCTCTTTCCAGTTAACTTGATAAGAATCAAATTCAGGACCATCAACACACGTGAGGACCGTTTTGTGTCCTACAGTAACCCTGCACGCTCCGCACATACCAACGCCGCAGACCATAAGAGAGTTCAAGCTTGAGTAAGATACAGGTATTTTACCGTTTGTAACTTCTGCAACAGCTTTCATCATCAATGCAGGTCCAACAGCCCAAACAGCATCGAACTTTTCACCCTGATTTAGCAAAAGCTTTACTGCATCAACGGTAAACCCTTTAAGTCCTTTTGAGCCGTCATCAGTTGTTATGCGAACTTCATCGCTGACTTCAGACATTTCTTTTTCATAAATAAGGGCATTCGAGGTCTTGGCTCCTATTACTGTTATTACTCTGTTTCCAAGCCTTTTCAACTCCCTCGCTATAGGATAAAGCGCAGGAATGCCCACGCCCCCACCAACCATCAGAACGTTCCCAAATTTTGAAACCCTAGAAGGATGGCCGAGAGGCCCCGCAACATAGTAAATCTCATCACCAACGTTCTTCATAGATAGCTTTATAGTGGAAGTTCCTACTTCCTGATAAACCATCTTGATCCATCCTACTTCAGGGTTCCAGTCTACAAGCGTCATTGGAATTCTTTCACCTTTTTCCTCGACCATGATAAGCACAAACTGTCCTGCATGCGCAGCCCTGGCAACTTTTGGAGCTTGAACAAGTATTTCGTAAATGTTGGTAGCCAGCTCTTTTTTGTATATGATTTGCCTTTCTTCTATCAACCTAATTCAAATAATAAGGATAGATTCGCCTCTTTATTAACATGAGCTTTATAATTTTACAAATAAACGCTATATTTTTTAAAATTTTTTAAAAAATTACAGTTTATTTATTCATATCTTCTAAAAAAACAAGTTCAAACAGGCAACATATTTTTACAAAAATACGTTTTTTATCACATTTTAGGCAAAATCAATACTAAAATCGCAAACAGTAATTTTATTCCGGCTTATAACTGAAAATAAAATCTTTTTAACTTTTTGAGGTATGTTTTTAACCAAAAAATCTAATCAGTTTCGTCTAACTGAATGATAAAATACGCTGAAAGACATTCTCAGGAAGAAGCCGAAAAGATACTTGATCCTATAGTCCTTGAATGGTTCAAAAGCAAATATAAAAAGTTCAGTCCACCACAGATCGATGCAATATATCATATTCATCATAAAGAAAATGTCCTGGTGTCTTCACCAACAGGTACCGGCAAAACGTTTGCCGCTTTCTTGGACATAATCAGTCAGCTCATACAGCTTTATAAAAACGGAAATAATGATAAAGGTATTAAAGTTATTTATGTTTCCCCTTTAAAAGCTCTGATAAACGATATCAAGAAAAACCTTCTTGTGCCCCTGGAAGAGATGAAATCAGGTCCTGAAAGAGATTGGCTCTCGCAAATAAATGTTGGCATAAGGACAAGCGACACCACAAGCTCTGAAAAGGCAAAACAGCTGATCAAGCCTCCTGCAATTCTTTGTACAACGCCCGAAAGCCTAGCCATAGCTGTAACAGCCCCGAAGTTCAAAGAAAACCTCAGGACTGTAAAATGGGTTATAGTCGATGAAATTCATGCCCTTGCAGAATCAAAAAGAGGTTCCTATCTTTCGTTAACGCTTGAGCTTCTGCAGGAGCTTGCTGAATTTCAGAGAATAGGGTTGAGCGCAACTACTGCGCCCATAGAAGAGATAGCTAAGTTTCTTGCTGGAAGTAACAGGGATGTTACGATTATCGATGCAAGGTTTGAAAAGAAAACGATGATAGAGGTCCTTTCGCCTGTTAAGGACATAGTCGGAGTCAGCGAAACGAAGCTAACAGAATCAACCTATTCATTGCTGTACGGCCTTTTAAAGAAGAGCAAGACTGCCCTTATATTTACAAATACCAGGAGCGGCACAGAAAGGGTTGTTGCGAACCTGAAGAAAAAGTTTCCTGACATTTTCACAGATGAAACAATAGGGGCACATCACAGCTCGGTGAGCAGGGACCTGAGGCTGGATTTTGAAGACAAGCTCAAGAATGGGCAGCTTAAAGCCATAGTGAGTTCAACATCCCTTGAGCTCGGGATTGACATAGGATATATCGACCTTGTAATCCAGCTTGGGAGCCCTAAGAGCATAATCAGGCTTCTCCAGAGGGTCGGCAGGTCTGGACACAGCATAAACAGCATTTCAAAGGGGGTTATAATTGCCAGCGATAATGACGATATAGTTGAAACGTCCGTAATGGCGTACTACGCTTTAAAAAGGGAGCTTGATAAAATAAAGATAATAAAGAACGCCCTTGATGTCCTTTCGCAGACTATAGTTTCCATGTCGTTGATAAAAAGGTGGAACGTTTCTGAAGCTTACAGCGTAATAAAGAGAAGTTACAGTTATGAAAGCTTAGAATGGAACGATTTTATAGATGTCATAAATTACTTGGCTGGCGCTTATCACAGCCTTGAAGAAAGGGGGGTTTATTCAAAGATCTCGCTCTATAAGAACGGAGAAAAGGTTGAAAGCTTAAGCTATGAGGATCGAGAAGCAGAGTTTGGAAGAAAGAAATCTGCGAGAATGATATTTTACCTTAATCAGGGAACGATACCAGATGAAACAAAGATAGTTGTTTTTGAAGGAAAAAGGCCAATAGGAACTCTAGAAGAAGAGTTTGTTGAACGTTTAGGCCCCGGCGACAGGTTTGTTCTTGCCGGAAAAATATATGAATTTATGAGCTCTAAAAGGATGAGGGTATACGTAAAGAAAGCTGATGACTCAAAGCCAACTGTGCCGGCCTGGTTTTCGGAAGAGTTACCGCTAAGCTATGATCTGGCTAACAAGATACAGGCTTTCAGGGCTTCTCTGCTGGGGCTTCAAAAGTACGAAGTGCTTGATAAAATAAGAAATTATCCTGCAGACGAAAATGCAAAAAATGCAATAGCTGAATACATGACGCTTATGACAGGCTTTCTAAAAAGCAGAAAGCTAGAAAAGCTAGATCAAAAAGACTATCTTGTTGAGCAGTACAAAACAGATAAGTTCAACCTTGTATTTCATACTCTGTTAGGAAGGAAAGCTAACGATGCGCTTTCAAGAGCTTTTGGATACATGCTTTCCGAAATGGTAGGCTCATCAGTAGGGGTGATGGTATCTGACAATGGCTTTGTGCTTTCGGTTGATAACGATGTTAAAGTAAACGTCAAAAAATTGCTAAAAAGCGTGAGCTCTGAAAACATAGAACAAATTCTTCATAAAGCTGTAAGTAACACGGAGCTTTTCAGGAGAAAGTTCAGACAGGTAGCCGCTAGGAGCTTCATGATACTTAGAAACTACAAGGGACATTCGATAAGCGTTGGAAAACAGCAGTTTAATTCTGACCTTCTTGTAAAAGTTGTTCAGAAAGTTGAAGGATTCCCCCTTTTAAAGGAAACATACAGGGAAATCCTGCAGGACTATATGGACATTTCAGCTGCAAAGGAGTTCCTGAAAAAGTTGGAATCCGGGGAACACAGATTTTTGGTTCTTGAAAAGTCAAACGTTCCTTCTCCGTTTTCTTTCAAGATGCTGGCATGGGGGTCTTCGGACGTAATACTCATGGAGGACAGAAGAAAGCTTATACTAAAACTGCATCAAAAGTTATTACAGTTTTTAAAGAATAAGAAAAAGGATGCAGATATTTAAGGGCGTAAAGACTGTTGACGGAAGGAGGGCAGTTTACTTTGAAGAACTTGACCTTGTAGCAATTTCTGATCTGCAGCTTGGTGAAGAAACATATCTGGCTGAAGAAGCAAAGCTTTACCTGCCCCAGGTACAGCTAAGCATCATACTCGAAGAAATAAGATTCATAAAAGATGTAACAAAAGCTAAAAGAATACTTATAAACGGAGATCTAAAGCACGAGTTTAAAACGGCAACTTATCAAGAATGGAATGAGGTTAAAAAGCTTAGCGAGGAGCTAAAAAAGCTCTTCTCTGAAATAATAATAATAAGAGGAAATCACGATAACTTTCTCCTTACAATTTCAAACAAGATAGGGCTTAATGTGATCGAAGAGTACAGAGAGAAAGGTTATCTGTTCCTTCACGGGCACAGGCTTCCTGATGATTATAATGGCGTGCAAACTGTTGTAATAGGACACGAACAGCCAGCAGTAGTCTTAAGGAGCGGGTATGACAGAGTTAAGGTACACGTAATACTGTATGGCAAGGATAAATTAGGACATAAGTTCATATGTCTTCCAGCTTTTTCTCCTATAGCTTCGGGAGTTGAAGTAAACATAACACCAAAGGAGGAGCTGCTCTCGCCTTTCTTTCATTCAACAGTAGACATAGATGAACTCAAAGCTATTGCTGTAGATCCAAGTGCAGGAGCTTTTAGGCTGCCAAAGGTCAAGCTGCTCAGGAGCTTTTTAACAGAAAATGTATGATTTTTAAGGGAACAGAAACGCTTTTATTGACAATGTATATTTAAAGTTGTGCTTAAAGGAAAGATTATCAGTATAATAAGTGCTGAACACGAAGAGGCTGAAAGCTTCGCTGAAAGCCTTGGAAAGAAGAAGGAAGAGGGTAAGTTTTACAAGAAATCAGGCGAAGAGCTCATAAGCGTGCTCGTACCTAAAGCGGACGAAATTTTTTCTTTAGCTGAAGCTGTTTCTATTTCAGACTATTTTTGCTTTCTAAATAGAGAAGTTAACAAAAACGAAGCTGAGATGGCTCTTTTGCTTGAAAGCTCAAACAAAGACGGTTGTGTTGTATCTCAGGATGATGACACCTTTAAAAAATATTTTGCGACGTTTAACATTATCAATAAACTTTCTGATAAAAAAGTTCAGGAGGATAGAGTCCAATACACGAAGGACTTAGGTTTTGCTTTCATAGATAGTGCATTTATAGTAAAAGGCGTTGGCCCGGTAATTCTAGGTTTTTCTTTTTCTAACTTTAAGGTCCATCAGAAGATAAGGCTTTTACCATCTTTAAAGGAAGCTGAAATAAAATCTATACAGGTTCTCGATGAAGATTATGAAGACGTTGGGCCAGGTATAAGGTTCGGGTTCGCTCTAAAAGGTATAGAAGAAAAGGATCTAAAAGCTTCTTATGCAGCTGTAACCGAGGGCGTTGGCTCGCTCAGCTCAAAGTTAAAAGTGCACAGGCTCAGCATAGCTCAGGAGGCGCAGAGCCTGCATGCGTTTTTATATGGAATGAAGATTTTTGGGGAACTTAAAAACGATACGCTTGTACTATCAAACGAGGTACCGTTCGTAAGCGGTAAAGCTATACTTTTGAACGTAAACGCACAGCCGAACAAGCTCAGGGTTTATGGCTGGGGTGAACCGGTACCAAGCTGAATGGTTCTTGATAGCTCTGGATTTGAACAAAGCAGCATACGCACAGGATCTTTTGTCCAAGAAGCTTAAGCTTGAGAGTGAAGCTGAAGAATATTCGGTTGTTGGCGGGTTTGATGCTTCTTATTATAATGATATTGCAGCTGGATGTTACTTTGCAACGATTTGCTGTTCGGATAAAAGGATTAGTTTTGAATTTTCAGTTGTAAAAGGTATCCCCCCTTATATCCCGGGTTTTTTCTACCTAAGGGAATCAAAGGTATTTTTTAAAACTGTAAAAGAAAAGCCTGACCTTATCTTTGTTAATGCTCATGGCATCATACACCCACGAGGTTTTGGTTTTGCTTCACATGTTGGAACGGTGCTTAATATCCCCAGCGTAGGGGTTGCAAACAAGCTTCTAAAGGGCTTTATAGAAAAAGATGATAAAGTATTCTTTAAAGAAAGACATGTCGGTTGGAGAGTTAATTTAAAAGGCAAAAAATTTTACGTGAGTCCAGGTAACTATATAAGCATCGATGATTCTTTGAAAGTTTTTATAAAAAACGCATCAGAAAACGGTTTGCCGTGGCCTCTTTACTACGCAGATAGATGTTCTAGGGAACTTTTAACAAAAACAAGAAAATAAATCTAGAATGCACCCGGAGATTCTTCTTTTGCTACTGCATCTTTCAAAAAGCTTACTGTTACATGATGGTTCATGTTTAAGTGTTTCTTTAGCTCTTCTTCATCGAATATAGGCTTTTTACAGTCCGAGCAGTAGACCCACCCCCTTTCTTTTAATATCTTAAACAGATCTTCAACTTTTACTTCCTTAAACTCATCACAGTAAAAGTCCTTATCAACGACCTTTTTATGAATTTTGCAAAACCCAATGTTAGAATAAATGGGATGAACGTAAAAGAATGTACAATCGTAACATCTTTTCATGTTTTTTACTGAATGCATCAATTATATAAACCTAACACAGAAAACCCTTTAGAGTTAATTTTTGATTTAGATGGTGATCAATGACCTAGAAGATCTCGTAAGCCTTTCAGCTCTGTTTTTCAATATTACATCGTCCTCTATCCTGACGCCAAATTTTCCTTCTATGTAGATTCCAGGTTCGACTGTAAAAACCATACCATTTTCTATCTTAAGGGTGTTGTAAGAATCTAGAAAAGGCTGTTCGTGTACCTCTACGCCGATTCCGTGGCCAGTCCTGTGTGTAAAGTTTGGACCATAACCGTTAGCTTCTATAACAGACCTCGCGGCTCTATCTATTTCTCGCGCTTCAACTCCGGGCTTTGCAAAGTTTACTGCTGCTTCCTGAGCTTTTTTTACAGTTTCATAAACCTCTAAAAACTTTGTATCAACGCTTCCAAAATATACTGTTCTAGTTATGTCAGAAACATAGCCCCTGTATCTAGCACCATAATCGATGATTATCGCATCCCCTTTTCTTATCTTTCTTTTCCCGGTTAGATGGTGAGGTTCCGCAGAGTTAGGGCCTGAGGCAACAATCGTTTCGAAAGCCAAACCATCTGCCCCATAGTACATCATATATTCGTTTAAAACTTGTGCAAGTTCATTTTCAGTTATTCCCGAATAGATCTCCTGAACTATTTTTTTGAACGATTTGTCGACAATGTTTGTTGCTTTCTTTATAAGCTCGACTTCCTCTTCGCTTTTAACAGCCCTGAGTTTTGATATTATAGAAGATAGCAGGTCAAACGAGTAGCCGTCAAGGTTCATCTGTATCCTTAAAGCGTGTGACGCTGTCATTATGTCGTCAATGAGCACAATTCCTTTTTTGAGCCTTTTTGCTAATATTGAAAACGGATTCTCGCCATCCTTGTAGAGTATTTTTTCTACTTCTATATTTTTTATGTCAGGGGTGTACAACTCTGGTGCGACGATAAATGGTTCATTGTCTGCAGGTACTACTAGGAAAAAAGGCCTTTCCATTGAAGCAAGGGGCCAAACGCCGGTTAGGTAAAAGAAGTTAGGACCAACGTTAACTATGGCATAATCAGCGACTCCTTTTAGAGCGTTTTGTAGCTTCTTTATTTTAAGCTCGCTCATCTCAGATATAAATTTTTAATGGGAGCTTATAAATTCTTGTAAGCTTCCTCGCACTAAAAGTCATTATTCCCGTTGACTATCTTGCTGTCAAGCTTTTGCTAATATGTTTATGATACCCGAGCTTGATTTTTCAGGTTTAAAATATAAAGATAAAAAATCATGCTCTGTGAGTTTTGAAAACTCAGTAAGTAATTATAGCTTTTCCTTGCATAATGGGACTTAAGCCCTGCAATATTCATCGAGTTAAAAATATTTTTATTAATGAAGATGAAGAAAATCAAAAAACATGTTCTGATTTGAGCATCTGGAAAAGCTGTTCAGGAATCTCATCTCTGTTTGATTCTGTGACTTCGATTTTAGCTTTGGCTGATTTTAAAACTTCTTTCATAAGATCGTGAGAAAATGATTTATGAACAACTGCAATTATAACTTTATCTGTCTTTAGCAGATCCCCAACGGCTTTCCTGAAAGAATTGCTAAAAAGCTCCATGGGTCCTATTTCATCTATAACTATAACCTTTGAGTATTCTGCAGCCCTTTTAATTACCCAGGGGACAAAATCATCGATGTTTTTTATTTTAACCCTGTAACGTCCAAACCTGATGCCGTCACCATTTACGGAAGCTAGTTCAACGGTATCGCCGGTCCTTATATCAACAAAGGAAAAGCCCTTCCTTTCAC
>JAGDXJ010000057.1 GCA_023256355.1 Nitrososphaerales archaeon
TTGAGGATCATTACATTGATGATAAGCCTGAGGTGATCAGAATGAGCTTAAGTTAACGGCACCGATACGAGGTTAAGAAATTATATAAGCGATGAAACAACTATCGGATTTATATACTATTACAGTGGAATTAGAAATGTGCCATGGATAATAGGCACGGAGCACATGTATCATTCATCTTCACCGCTAACCGATAAAAGGACGTTCAGGATGATGAGGGCAATTACACTTGTAAAGTTAAGCAAGGGACTCTTTGGTAGAGGGTACGACCGAGTTTATTGGCTTTATTTCAGGTATAAAATGGTCCAGCTTGCGCGCACCATTCCTGTATTGCTGAGCATGTGAGACCCAGATAAACTGAATTTAGTAAAGGTTTTTTCTAGAACAATTATTTTACGGTAATTTGTAAAAGAAGGAACCATCTGTTTATCGCGCACAAAATTTCAAGCCTAGCTTGTAGCATTACTCCCACAGCCCGCAGTTATGCTTTTTCCTTAAGGAATTTCAAACACTTTTCAACCTAACCTTTTAATACATACATCAGCATCCATAAACATACCTAGGATTAGGAATTATATTTATAATGTATCATTCAAGGTTTTTTATAAGGCTTGAAAATTTTTCAACAAAAACATCTAAAGTAAGGTCCTTTACTTTTTCTGAAGATGAAAATTTAGACCAAAATTTATTATCTGTCAAAAGTTTTGTGAGTAATTCAACTACTTCATCAGCGCTTTCATACCCAAGCCCGTATTTTCCCTCTTCTGCTATGTCAGACCAGGCACCCCCTGACCTGTGGACAACAACCGGAAGCCTTCTCGCAAGGGCCTCCGCAACGACTATGCCCCAGTGCTCGTTTATAGTTGCGTGCAAAAACGCCCGGGATTTATCCATTGTTTCGTTTATCTGCGACCTTGGCGCGTCAGGTATCAAAAACACGCTTCCTTCAAGTTTTGCGTTGCTTATAAGATTTTTCAGCCTGTCGATGTACATTTTGGATGTCCTGGTCCCTGCGCCTCCAAATATGTAAAGCCTGGCATCAGGAACTTCTTTAAGGAGCTTTGGCATGACCTCCGTTATAACCCAGTGGTACCTTTTTTCTTCGCTGAACCTGCCCAGCATCACTAAAGCTTTTTCCCTTTCTTCGAAAGGCTTTGGGTTGTTTACTATTTCTACGTTTGGAGGGATTGGAGGGTTGAGCACGTAAGGCCTTTCGCCGTAGACCTGCTTTGCGAGCTCAGCTGTCCAGTTTGAGTTTGTCAAAACCAGGTCGGCTGACTGAAACGGGTTCTTTCTAAGAAAGTATGGCAAAAGGCCAACGTAAACTTTCCAGTACAGGTTCATGGGAAACTTTCCATACCTTTCCATGATGTACGGGTCTTCACCATAGCTCAACCCGGTGTTTTTGAACCTGGGATCAACAGATACCTCATATGGGAAATGCATGTACTCGATCAGCTTAAACCCCGTCTTCCTCTTTTCTTTAATGAGGGGCTTGTACGTAGATTCGTCTGTAAAGACTATTTCGCCGTTGTACTTTTTTATGGCTTTGATGATCGGCCTTGAAGCTACAAGCCTCAAGTAAAGCCCGAACATCTTAAGGTTCATGTTCCAGCTGTACTTTTTGTATTTTGTCAGGTCTATGCCAAACCATTCTGAATATTTTTCAGCTCTGAAGTTTGTTGTTGAAGTGAGGATCGGCTCGTAACCGATTTTTTCAAACGAATATGCTGCTGAAGCGCATACAAGCTGTCCTCCTCCGGGTCTATCCCAGTAATGGTGCCCTATTACTGCAAAAGCCATATCGTCCTATTGTAGCTTTTTGTAAATATATTAAGATTAATGACGAGCGTTTCTAAAAGTTTTATATTTGATTTTTTCTTTAATATTGACATTCATGGTTATAGGAATATTCTCTTATGCTGAAGATTTAAGCGGGGGAAACTACAGGCTAGCAAAGACAATGCCGCTTTTTCCGTCATCAGAGTTTATGCTGATGATGCCTAAGGACAGGTTAGAGGCGTTTAAGAAAAAAGCCGAAACGCTTTATGATAAAAGGCTCATGGAAATCCTTGAGGGAGCCGTAATCCTGCCGCCGTTAAACGGTTACAGGGGCCCTGTAGGAATTTTAAAATATGGATCTTTAATCGCAGCTGAGGCAAAAAAACACGGCATAGAGTTTCTTTACTTTCCTTACGGTAATCAGTACTTTTCACTCGCTTTCAGGCTAGCAGGAATAAAGTGGACGCAGCTGTTACAGCAGTCTCCCGTGGTTGGATCTTTGATAGATGAAGATGGGAATGGATTCGGGCTTTTGATGAAGAATCTTAAACTGAACCTTGGTTACAGCAACGCCAAGGTTATTAAGGGATATTTCAGACTCCTGCTTTTGAGCTTCGCAACGAAGGGCATACCTTTGCTTTCCGTATCAGAATCAATAAAATATGAAATGGAAAAGATTGGAATAAAACTTAATGTAAACGTTATAAATCCGGGAAACGGGGTCGACCCATGCAATGGTAATTTAAATAGGGACATAGACCTCGTATTCTATGCCCGTCTGATACCTGAAAAAGGGGTCTACGATTTTCTTAAACTTGTGCAGAAGTTAAATCCTGATAGTGCAGTAATTGCGGGTTTTGCGTCAAAATATATGGAAAACTGGCTTGAAAATTTCTTAATACAGCATGATTTGAACCATAAGGTTAAGCTTATGGTAAATCTTGCCCATGAGGAAGGCATGCAGCTCTTAATGAGGTCAAAGGTATTTGTTTATCCTACTAGGTTGGATTCCTTCGCTCTGGTGGTTTTGGAAGCGCTTTCGTGTGGAACTGCAGTAATTTCTTATTCTATTCCAGCGATACGTATGAACTATATGACTGATGCCGTTGCAAAGGTAAGACCTATGGATCTTGAAGCTCTTATAGCTAAAACTAAAGAAGTTTTGAAAAACGACCTATGGGCAGAGATGGGGAAGAATGGCAGGATTTATGCTTCTTATTATACTTGGGAAAAAGTTGCAAGTTCGGAATGGTCAACCTTACAAAGTATTTTAAACTCATCTTGAACTTTTTGGTAAAAGCCTGAGCTTTGATGTAAATAATGTCTAATTTTACGCATCAGGAACTGTATGACGGTTAAAAAATACAGTTTAGATTCTAAAAATATTAAGGCCTGAGTAAATTTAGCGTTATAGGGGTTGAGAGAGCTGAAGTCCCATTTAACAAGTTGAACCATTCACAGAACACGATAAATTTACAGGCTTGACAAAATTAAGATACTTGCCCAAACACGGCTTGCCTGTGGAATGCATGCATGATGCTTTAGGATGATCTCGCAATAACATGAAGGAATACTTGCAAAGTATTCATCAGGTTAAAGCTTGCGCTGCAATTAATTTGGAAGCTGCTACAACTGCGAGGTTAAGGTTGTTCATGAAAACGTTAAAACATTTGCGCATACACAGCCGCAAGAAACCTTGGAAATGGCCTCTTCCTTAAAGATGCCAAACACGCTAAAATATAAGCCGGAAAAGAAACTCTTGCACCTAACTCTTTTAGCCTGTAATACATCTTTACTCTATCATAGTGTATCCAGAACTCGTTCCAGAAACCTTTTGTCCTCGTTAATGATGGCTTGTTCTCGATATGCCATGCTATGGGGGCAATGCTTTTTTCTCTTAATCTGTAAACGTTAAAATTATTCTTCAAAGCATAATAGGCGAGTATGCTTTCAAACCAGTAGGCACGAGTTTTATTATTTTTAAATAGCTTGTCCAAGTTTATACCTTTAATCGCTTCTTTTTTAAAAGCCATGTTAGCTCCAGCTAAATGCAGAGAAAGAAGAACCTTGGAATCTGCGTCAAATCGCTTTCTGTATAAAAAGCCTGAAATAGATACGCCTTCATTGTATTCAAAGACTTCTGGCAAAGGCTTTCTCCAGTAAGTTTCTCTTGTAAACTTTTCTTCATAAAAATTATTTTCGGTTAATACTAATTCAGTTTTTTCTAAATTTGCTTTCAGCGTTAAACCTCCTGCTCCGCCTGCATCACTATTTTCTTTAAAAAAATTCAGATATTTTTCAACCCAACCTTTTTCGAGAATCGCGTCATCATCAGTAAACGTAATTATTTCTGCATCTGAAGTTTGTATCCCTAACTGATAGGCTGTAACTATATTTCCACTTTCCTGAAATATTATTTCGGTGTTAATTTTTTTTCTGAATTCATTTATAATTTCTTCAGAGCTATCGTTTGACCTTTTTAAAACAAATATCACTTTTTCTGGTTTTTCAGACTGGTTTTCTATACTCTTTAGCAAAAAAGGGAGGTACCTAGCCCCTTTATAAGTTGGAACAACTAAATCTGCCTGCAAATTAACTCACTTATTAACTGTATTTAAAAAGCTTAAAACTTTTTTATTTATGTTTACGTTATAGCTTAGATTCAGTTCCAAGATAGCAGTATATAGTACAATGATGCGTGAACATAATATTTTTATTTTCACCTTAAAATATAAAACTACATTGATAGATAAACTGATAACCTATTTGCCATTCTACAGAATAAATGAAATAGAAGAGTATTTTAAAACTAACATCAACAACCTTAGAACGTCAAAAAACATAGTTTATGTAGACAACGTTTATTACGAATTTCAGAAAAGTATTTTGAAGGAACATTTTCCTTACGTAGAGATCAGGACCTGTAACTTTAACGATAGAAACCTGTGCTATATACAGATATTGGAGGATCTGATTGAAGAGCCTTCTGAAGTTCTTATAATAGACAGCGATAACGTTCTGATTGATGATTTTCAAAGAATAGATGATGAAATGCAGAAGGCCGGATATAATTTTTATAACGTTGCAGACAAAGGCTGGAAGCCTGATTCTCTTGGTAAAAGAAACGCAAAGGTGGGGGAAATAAAAACTGACGGAATTACCCGCTTTGTTTACAGCTATAAAATTTACGGTATGTACAACATGATGTTTTTTATTGGGCCAAAACAGGCTGTGAGGCTGGATAAAGGCATTCTGAACAGGATGAACAAAAAAGCTATGATGGATATAAAAGATTCTTTGCTAAAAATAGATCTCAGATTTAGAAACTATATAAGCGATGAAACAACTCTGGGTTTTATCTATTATTATAGCGGAATAAAACACGTTCCATGGATAATTGGTACTGAGCATGAATACCATATGTCAACCCCGATAACAGATGTGAAAACTTTTAAAATGATAAGGGCCTTAACTTTTTCACGGCTTGGGAAAAACTTAATGGGAAAGGGTTATCCGAGGGTTTACTGGTTATATTTTAGATATAAGCTTGCACAGGTAGGAAGAACGCTTCCTGTACTTTTTAGTTAAGGGATTTTTACACATTGCCCAAAATATTGATGAATGACTAACGAATTTTATAATTTTTGAGGAAGCTTAAACTTTTCTTTTCCCTTAAAAAAGTAAAGCTCATCAAGCATTTCGTTAAACGTTTCTTTTTCATCTTTCGGATCTTTCTTACTTTCCCCTTTTCTGAACTCCTCAACTTCCCCTTTTAGACCGTTTACCACTAGCTTGTAACCCCTTTTGTAAACCGCTTTTCTTGGTGCTATCAAGCCCTCAAGCTTGCCTCTCATCCTTTCATCTAGTGCAGAAAGCGCAGAAACCTGTACGTTTGAGCCAAAGGATTCTGAGAAGCTCAGATCTCTCTGCACATCTTCAGGGTTTTCTCCGTCAGTAATTTGGTCAATAAGGAAAAAGAGATCCTTGATGTTGAAGTATTTTTCATCAGCTTCTTTGATAGGCTTATAATTCTCAGGGTACTTTATTATGAGCGGAACATCTATGATTTCGTCATGAAGAAATATGCCGTGCCCAAAGAAGCCCTTTTCAAGGAGCTCCTGTCCGTGGTCTGAAGTCACTATAAAAAGCGTGTTCTCGAAGGCACCTTCTTCCTTGATATACTGTACTATATCTGAAACAAACCTGTCAAGGAGAAATGACTGTTTATAATAATCGTTTAAAGTTTCAGAAAGCAGATCCGGATTCAGCTTGCCTTCCAGATAGAGGGCAGTGACAAGTAGCCCTACGCTGGCGTACTTTTTCTTTTTTCTGTATAACGTTCTGTAAGGCTCATGCGCTTCCATAAAGTTAAGGAAAAGGAAGAAAGGCTGTTCGAGCGAAGCGTTTTTCAGCATGTTTACCATATTACCTCCATCTTTGTTTTCAGGGTAGCCCATGCCCTCGAGGTTTCCGTTCATCTTTCTGTAGTAAAGATAATCTTTAAAAAAGCTAAAAGGGTTGATTTTTCCTTTAACGGCGTTCTTCGCTATTTCGTAAAAGCTGTTTCCGTACTTCTTCATTTCGGGCCTTAATTCCGTTTCGATCCTGTTGAGCAGCGTGTCAACGGGGCCGGAGTTGTACATATAGGCATTAAACCCCCTGTCAAACCCGGTTCCTGGGCCTATCCAGTCGTTGGAGGTTATTCCTAAAGTGTTGTAACCTTTTTTCTTCAGCCTTTCCGCGAGGAGCTCGTCGCTGTAAGATTTAAGCTTCTCATAAACGTCAGGGTAAACATTTCCTTTTATTTCTTCGTGAACGCCGTGGTCTGAGGCGTATTTTCCGGTGAAAAAGGACACGTGCGAAGGCACGGTCCATGGAGAAGGTGCTATTGCATTTCTGTAAAAATTGGCTTCAGAACAGAAGCTTTCAAAAAAAGGAGTCCTCGTTTTATTGCTGTAACAGCTCAGGCCATCCTTTCTCAGCGTATCAAGCACGATCAGAACGACGTTAGGCCTTTCCATACCCATCTAGAAATTATTTAATACATAATATGTCTTTTGCTTTAACTCACCGGGGGTTAAGGGGATATCCACAGCTCACGGAAGGGCACTTTAGCCCCCTTACAGAAGTGCTTTTATTAGCCTTTTGCACATCATTTTGTAGACATATACTACCCCGAAAAGATCGCCAAGCACGGTCGGGGATGATCTTACAATAACATAATGGAATACAAAGCATTCCTCATGTGAAAGC
>JAGDXJ010000010.1 GCA_023256355.1 Nitrososphaerales archaeon
ACAGGGGCTTCTTTACCATAGAGATAATAAAACTGCTTACTGAAATGGGCATAAAGTTCATAATTCCAGCTGTACTGAACGAGAGGGTAAAGAGGGTCATCGATGATCACATTCACGGAAGGATACCAGCTGTAATTGAATATGAAATGTGAGCAAAAGTATACATGGTTATAGCGAAGAAGAAAGAAGAAGAAAATGAGCCGATCAAGAAATACATACCGTTTGTTACCAATGTAAAGTTCGACGATCCGCAAGAAATGGTTGACGTAATACCTGAAGAATACAGGTACAGGTGGGAAATTGAAACATCATACAGGGTTGAAGATGAGTTTGAGGCAAAGACAACGAGCAGGAACTTCACTCTGAGGGTCATATACTTCATGGTTGGTTACATTATTTACAACTTATGGATCATAGCAAGAGCTGAGACGATAAAATGCAGAGAGATAACTGCTTACCTCTTCAGGAAGGCTGTAGAGGGTTTGATAAAGGGAACAGCAAGCGGACCAGGGCCTCCAGAATAAAGAATTAGCGAACTTTTGAGGAGGTTCTTTAGCTTGAACCATAGCTGATAGGCAAAATTTGAGACAAAAATAAAGGCATTATTAACAGAAAAGCATCATAGCTCAAGCCTGTTAATTGTTAATGCCTATTCGTTAAGCTTCTATTCGCTATGTAGTTTTATACTTGCGAAATTACTGGTTTAAAAAAGATATTAAAAAAGTTTTGTATTTTTCTGTAAAGAAACACTTATATAAGACGCGTTTAATTAGATAATCACTTATGAGCTTATCTAAAGAACCCGACAAAAAGGATCAAAGGATCACCAATGCGTCGGGCAAATCCGGTGCAAACCAGGTTCAGACAAAGAGCAGAATACCCTGGTTAGCGATATTCGCGTTAGCAATGGGAATGCTTGTTTACGGTGTAGCTGAAAGTTACGGGCCAGTCTTTGCGATTACGAGCATAATTCCGGAGCAGTATTATTACCTCAGTTTGAGCGCAGGTTTCATAGCAGGAGGTTTTGGCGCACTGCTTGCGGGTTACATGACCGACTACCTAGGAAGGAGGAAGGCTTTCCTGATAACAGCAGCAATGATCGTCATCGGTATAGCAATCTATCTGGCAGCTCCGAACAATGCAGCGGCCATCATAATTTCGTTCATACTCGTTGGTATGGCTGCTATTGGGGCTGAAACGCCAATCCTTGCGGCGATTTCTGAAAGCGTTCCGGCTAAGTACAGGGGAAACCTTCTTGTGGTGGTGCAGAACTTTGGAAACATAGGTGTTGCGCTTGTTTTTATTCCAGCCCTTCTTGGATTTTCATCGATACAGGATGAAGTAGCATACGCTCTGCTGCTCCTTGCTCCTTTAATAGCTCTGATAATAGGCTTTTTCTCGGTTAAAGAGTCTGTACCCTGGGAAGCTGCAGAAAAGAAGACCCCAGAATCGGTTACAGAAGCATGGCAAAAAGTAGACCAGGAAGCTGTAGAGCACGTCAGGCCTACCATGGGCGTACCGATGAGATGGTTCCTCATAACTCTTATAGGAATAGTTCAGGACGTAGCTTTCGTATGGATCACATATGATATAGGCTTTCTGTACTTTACGGATTACTCGAGCGTCGTTCCTGTCATAGGAGGTTTTGCCATGGCAATTCTTGGAATACTGTTCGGGATCTTTTTTGCACACAAAATCTCAAGAAAGAACGCAGCTCTGCTTGCTTATGGTTCCCAGTTTATCCTCTGGTTACTTTTGTGGGCTTACGTAGCCGCTACAGGAGTTACATCCGGAACTGTTCTGCTTGCTATTATAGCTATACAGTTCTTTGCAGTTGAGCTTACATGGGGTGTCAGAGCCATGCTGGAACCAGAAGTATTTCCGACAATTTCAAGAGGAAGATGGGTTTCTCTGGCAAGGACATTTGTATGGATCATTGCCGGTACTATAACGATGGTTCTCTCGATTTACTTCTATCCAACAAGCCCATCTCAGTTTACGCCGTTCTTTAATTACTCATCTGCCGCGGTTGCTGTTGTGTTCCTGATCGGATTACTGGCTTCAGTCTACTGGTATTACAAGGGCTTTGAAACTGGAGGAAAGAGTTTAGCCGGACACGATATTAAAGCATAAATCTTCAAAAATTTTTTATTTTTAGTTTAAAAACATAAATTTTTAAAGTCTTTGATTTTAAAAAAATAGATCGCATAATCTTTATGTTTTTAAGCTGCCGATGCAAAACTATGTCATGCACAGAGGCAGGGGAAGGGGACACTTGGGCTTAAGGACATATGTCATGTTCAGCCTTCTTGAATCTCCAAAGAACGGCATCGAAATTGCTTACGATCTGGTAAGGCTTCTTGGCTGGAGACCTTCTCCGGGTTCTCTTTATCCTCTTCTTATGGACCTTGAAAGGGAAGGACTTATAGAAAGAACCGAGGATGGGAAGCTCAGGCTGACGCCTCACGGAATAGATTACATGAGCTCGATACCTTTTGCCATAAACGTAAAGAGCATCTTATTCATGATGGAAGTTCTCGTTGACAGGTTAGCGAAAAGGATTGAAAGCGAAGGGCTGAACGAGGAAGAGAAGAAAAAGCTGAGCGAAATAGCACAAAAGATTCTGAGCATGATTAACAGATCATGATTTACTTTTTTCGTTTTCTCTCAGATATTCTCTTCCCTTTTTTGTCAGCGTGTAATATGTATGATGCTTTCTTACTTCTGGCGACCTCTTCATCTTTGCCTTTGTCCGCTTTAATCCTCTGCCAAAAACTTTTACCACAAAACCTTCATCTTCAAGTTCTTCAAGTTCTTCAACGGCATCTTCGGTTTCAATACCGATGTTTCTTGCTATGCTGAAAGCATAATCAACGTTGGCTGTTTTAAGATGCCGAAGTATAAGCAGCTTTAGGTCGTTTTTATCATCCTGCATCTCTTAATTATAAGTAAAGAACAAAACATATAAACTGAACGCTGCATTGTATATCTGTTGAAGCCTTTAATTCACAGGTCGCACAGGCTTGCCGTTTATTTTATTTTTGCCATCCTATTGTTGCTCGTTCTTTTCTTTGTAATGTTTTACTCATTCAAAATCCTGGGTTTTACCCCTGTGCAGATTGTCCTGATAACCTTTCTTTCGTTAATAGGAGCTAACATAAACATCCCGGTAGCAACAATAAGGAGCAGGGAACCCATCGTCCTGGTCAAGAGCTATACTTTTTTTGGAATGGAATTTTATGTCCCTTTTTATTCTTATGAAAATGTTACTGTAGCTGTAAACGTTGGGGGGGCAATCATACCAGTTTTAGCTTCAGTATATTTGTTTTTGCTTCATTTAAACATGTGGTTTCCAATACTTATTTCAGTTATAATTTCAACTCTTTTTATACACGCAATCGCGAGGCCCGTTAAAGGGTTAGGCATCGTAACGCCGTTTTTTATACCTCCTATATTCGCAGCTCTTCTTGGCATAGTTTTAGGAGGACAAATGGCACCTGTTGTAGCCTATATAGCTGGCACAATGGGTTCTCTCATAGGAGCTGACCTTTTGAACATGAACAAGATTGACAGGCTTGGTGCTTCGTTCGTTAGCATAGGCGGTGCGGGAATCTTCGACGGCGTATTCCTTACTGGTCTCGTTGCCGCTTTGCTCACAATTTAACTTATTTTAAGTCTAAACTTTTCAAGCTCTTTCTGTTTGTTTCAAAACCTTTCAGGTACCACATGAGCGCGCCCATAAGTCCCAGCGCCCACAGCCCTATGTTATAGTAAATGTACTGTGATACAGAAAAGCTGAAAGTGAGGTATATGGAAGCTATGTAAGTTCCGTAGGTTATCGTGCGTATCAAACCTATCAGTCCTGCCCTTAAACCCGTGGGAAACAGCTCCGGTTCAAGAACTGTTCTCGAGATCCAGGCAAACTCACTGAACGCCATGTTGAGGAACAGCAGCGTATAAAACATAACCAAAGATTCAGTGCTTGCATAAGGAAGTATCAGGAACATCGTTATCAGTCCTCCGAGAAAAGAGAAGAGCAGATAATTTTTTCTTGAGAACCTGTTGACCAGGTATGATCCTAAAAATCCAGCCGCTGAAGCTCCAAGGTTTGCCACAAAGAGTATCTGAGCTGTAAGTTCAGGAAATTCAGCTGGGCCAAGGATATATGCCATCAGTCCAAAGCTCAAGAACTGAGAAATCCCTATTATAGCAAGAAAAACAAACCTGAACCCAATGCCTGTTGTGGGAGAAACCTCCTCAACCTTTTCTTCTGTAATTTTTACAGAAGCGGCGTATTTCCTTGCTTCTTTATCCTTACCTTTAACCTCAAGCCATCTGATCGATTCTGGCATGGAAAGCCTTGAAAACACCAGTATTGCTATGGCTATAAGCGCTGTGATACCTATAGCGACCTTTGTTGGAAAAAACGCGCCACCCGTGAGTATTGTTATTCCGGAAGCTACAGCCGCACCTATGTTAGCAAAGTTCGGCATGACCCCGAGGATCGCACCCCTGTACCTTACAGGCATGTTTTCGCTCAGAAGCGCAAGTAACGCCGGCTCTTCTCCGCCGACACCGAACTGCGTCAGGAAAAGGGAGGCCATCAAAACGCTGATGTTTTCAGAAATTATAAAGAGAAAAACCCCTACGCCGTAGCTCAGCATGGTTATGATAAAAGCCATTTTTCTTCCTATCCTGTCAGCAATAAACCCCATGAGTAAATTTCCAACAAGAGCAAAAATCAGGGGTACAGAAAGTACAAAAACGTACATTGAACTGGGTATGAATTTGCTTATCAGTGTGCTTATCGGAGCAAACGTTGAAAGCATACCCCATATGAAAAAGCCCATGGATACAGCTATAAAAGTGTAAACGTGCATTCTGCCAATCTTGGCCTTTTCAATTAATTCACTCATGTCATCAGCCCGATGAAAAAATCCTATAAAATTTTTTATTTATATATAAACATAATAGATAAATGCCCAGACCTTTGAAAGAGCTTCTGAAAGGAATAATCGGTGAAAGAGCAGCAAGCGCCGTTGGCGCTTTTGACCTTATAGGCGATATAGCCGTGATCAGGATACCTGAAGATCTCAGAGAGCATTCGGAAATAATAGGAGAAACCCTTATGAAGGTTAACAAAACCGTAAAATCGGTTTGGGCACAGATAGGCCCAGTTGAGGGGGACTACAGGGTAAGGGAGCTTGTTCATATAGCGGGAGAAAACAGGAGCGAAACGCTTTACAGAGAAAACGGATGCGTCTTTAAGGTTGATGTAACTAAGGTTTTTTTTACTCCAAGGCTCAGCCAGGAAAGGAAGAGAATAGCTGAGCTCGTTTCAAATGGAGAAACAGTTTTCAACATGTTCGCCGGCGTAGGAACATTCTCGATAGTGATAGCAAGAAAAAAGTTCTCAACGGTTCACAGTTCAGAAATTAACCCGTACGCCTATGAATATATGCTGGAGAACATAAAGCTGAACAAGCTAAAAGGGAACGTAATCCCCTATCTTAAAGATGCAGCAGAAGTTGCAGGAGAGCTTCAGGGTAAGGCCGACAGGGTGCTTATGCCTCTTCCTGAAAAAGCCATAGAATATTTTGAGTACGCTTTAAAATCCTTAAAGCCGCATGGTTTTATTCACGTCTACCTTCACATCAGCTATTCAAAAGGTTCTGATGAAAAGGAAGCAATAAAAAGAGGAGCCGAACAGATCCCTTCAGGTAAAGTAATTTACTACAGGGCTGTGAGGGAAGTCGGTCCAAGAACTGTGCAGGCAGTTTACGACGTTGAGGTAATTAATCATTCATGAACATTGGTAAACTTAAAAAGGGGCTTCTAAAAAATCGATACCATGGATTATCTGATCGCCGGCACTCTTAACTATGATATAACGCTTTTCGTTATGTCGCTTCCAAAGCCAGGTGGAGAAACCAAAGTTACCAGATTAAAGAGGGCTCTTGGGGGAAAGGGAGGAAACGTAGCAACTGCTTTTGCAAAACTAGTAGGCGGAGCTTCTTTTCTTGGGGCTCTCGGGAACGATGAAGCTGCGAGGATTCATCTTAACTACTTTAAAGACCTCAACATAAGCACAGATTATATAAAGATTTACAATGACGTTGAGAGCGGAACTTCCTACGTTCTGGTTGATGAAAATAGTGGCGAAAACATGATAATCTCATACCCTGGAGCAAACTCAATGCTTACACCTGAAATAGCTGACGATAAGCTCCTGAATGAACTTTCAAAAAGTAAGCTGGTCGTAGCAGCCAACGTGGTTCCGGAACTCGCTGAAAAGTTGTTCAAGCATTCTTACGGAATAAAGGTATACATTCCAGCTACACACGTTAAAAATGCATGTTCTGTCAAAGCCGACTATTTTATAGTCAACGAAAGCGAAAGTGAATATTTAAAGGGGTGCAGGGGTCCAAAAATAGTCAGGACCCTCGGAAAGAATGGCGCTGAAATAGCTGGAGAAAAGAGGATCTACGTTGAAGGAGTCAACCTTGAAAAATTTGGATTGAAGCCCAGCAGTTCAGCTGGAGCTGGGGATGCATTTGCTGGCGCCTTTGCTGCAGCGTTAGCTATGGGTTACGATGAAAAGGATTCCCTGAAACTTGCCAATTATGCAGCAGCTTATAAAGTTTCACGTGATGATCCAAGAGGAAGTCCTACAAAGGAAGAACTGAGAAAGTTTTTGAAAACAGTTGACCCAGCGTTCAACCTTTATGGCTAAATCAGCGGGATCTGATTTTTTGATTTTAAAAGAATCCTCATTAAAATAAATATGTTTATAAGCTAAGCTAAAGATAGATTGTTTGCCGGTATTGCTTTGCAAATCGAACAAATGCAAAGCGTGCTTGATGACAATGCTCAACAGCACGGGCAAATATTTCAAAGGGGCTGTCGGCTAGCCTGGTCTAGGCTGCCAGCCTCGGGCGCTGGCGATCGCC
>JAGDXJ010000059.1 GCA_023256355.1 Nitrososphaerales archaeon
TCAATCGCATGAGAGATAAATTCCTCAAAATAAAAACCTTTCTGTAAATGATGCTGTGATTTTAAAGAAAATTCGGGGTTAAGGGAACAAAAAAGTGAAAGCTTGCTGGATATTTATTTTAAAAAAGTTTAAGATTCTGGACCTCAATATATAATCTATGAGTTTTAGGGACCTCAAAAAAATAGGCGATCACATGGTTCCTGCTGTAGGATTTGGAACATGGGGAATAGGAGGAAAAACGATGCCGGATCATTCAAAAGATAAAGAATGGGTTGAAGCCATAAGGTATGCTGTGGAAAACGGAATGTGGCTAATCGATACTGCTGAATTTTACGCACAGGGGCACGCTGAAGAACTCGTGGGGGAGGCAATAAAAAATTTTGGGAGAGATAATGTTTTCATAATAAGCAAAGTCTGGTACACACATCTGGAAAGGGAGCAGGTGCTTCAGGCCGCTGAAAGATCGCTGAAGAGGCTATCTTTAAGCTACATCGATCTTTATCTGATACACTGGCCCAACGAAAGAGTACCTTTAAGAGAAACTTTATCTGCAATGCAGGAACTGATAGACAAAGGTAAGATAAGGTATGCAGGCGTCAGCAACTTTGACCTTCAACTGCTTAAAAAGGCAAGGGAAGAAATGCCCAGAAGCGATATAGTGGCGGACGAAGTCAGATACAGCTTATGGTACAGGGAACCGGAAAAAGAACTTTTGCCTTACTGCGAAAGAGAAAAGATAGCCCTTATAGCTTATACGCCTGTAGAAAAGGGTTCTTTAGCCAGCAACAAATACCTGAGTGAAATAGGAAAAAAGTACGGGAAGACCGCCGTCCAAGTTGCGCTTAACTGGTTAATATACAGGGAACCCGTTATAGCAATACCTAAAGCTGAAAAGCCTGAGCACATAAAAGAAGATGCAGGAGCTATGGGATGGAGGCTGACTGAAGAAGATTATAACCTGCTGGCAGGTAAGGGTATTGAAGATCGCTTTTGAAAAATAAGAAATTAATAACCCAGTATGGAAACGGTTTTTTAAAGCATATATTATTTTATTGACTAATGCCCAACCCTGTAAAGAGTGGAGGAACAGGTTAAAAGGCTCTACTGAAGAAAGATCTGAAAACCAGAAAATCCAGAAGCTCGCGGCATGATCTAAAGCAACAAACTTTTGCAAAATCGGCGATGAACCGGGAATCTAAAGGATTTGAGTAATTCACGAAGATTTCTGAGCACTACAGATGGTTTAACATCATAGGAAAAAAATATATAGGTGCTGGTAGGTAATTTTTTCAATGAGCTCTAAAAAGAAAAAAACTGTTATGCCAATGTCTAGCGCTGGGCTTATGTCATTCTATAATACAGACCAACCAGGAATAAAGGTAACTCCTACAGCTATTCTGGCTTTAACGATAAGCTTTATAGTTATTTCAATAGTCCTCCTTATACTGAAGCCAGTGTAAAGAATTGCAAAAAACAAACCAGAATGTTTCTACATTATTTAAAATACTGTTCAGCCTGCCTTCTAACAGGTTTGTTCTTCCTGGATTTCACCTCGTACTGTTTGTAATAATTCAGGCAATAATTACTTTTGCCTATAAAGGAAATCCTTACCTTATACCTTTTGGCTTTGTTGGCGTTATTTTTTATCTTCTTGTACTGCGTTACCTGACAGGGAAAAGGGTATCTTTTTCCACAATAAGAAGGGTTTCTGCAACGCATTCTTTTTTCCTCGTGTTAACTTTTTTAGCTACAGTTATTTTGGTGCTTTTGTCAAGGCCTTTATACTCTTTTATTAGCGCATTATCAGCAGTTTTCAGTTTTTCCTATGTAATCCTAAGAGGAGAATTTCTTGAAGGACGCCTTGAACCACTCATAAGCCTGCTTTTTTATTATTTTTTTCTGTTACTGCCGATTTACAGAGTTATAGAAAAAAGCTTTAACTACATAGAGCTTTACTTCTGGGTTGCAGCACTAGTAATAACCGCTGCTTTTTATTACAGCGTTGACAGAATGACATTAAACAAGCTTGGTGTAAAGCTTTCAAAAATAACGCAGAGGGTTCTGGACGCATGGATGGTGGAATACACTGAAGGCTTCGAGAAACTGCTTGAATCAAATTCGATAAAAATCAAAACAAAAACCTACTGTATAAAACTAAAAAAGAACGGTTCAAACAGCTGTATAATAATACCTCCCGTTCATCCGGGGCCCTTTAAAGGTGTTGGAAGCTACAACATAACAGAAGTTATTGCTGAGCATTTTAAGAAAAAGGGGTTCGACGATGTTATAGTGCTTCATTCTGCTTCAAACCACGACATGAACATGCCATCTAAAAGATCCATAACGGAATACCTTGCACAGCTGGATGCCGGTGCAGAAGAAAAAGTTATAAAAGCTTACAAGGTCTTCAGGGAAGAAGGCAGATACTTCGTATACCACGGCATATCAACCGATGTTTGTGATTTAGTGATAACGATGCCTAAGATTACAATGGATGACTTTCCGATGGGTTACATGCAGATACTTTACGATGAGAATAGAAAAAGAGAAAAAGATCTGATCCTTGTGGATTCTCACAGTAACCTCTCGAGTTATGTTGGCAACGTTGATTTTTATGAACCACTCAAAATTAAAGCCCCTTTACCAGATTCAAATGACCTTTATTTTGCTGTCGAAAAATTAGATTCCAGCGCCATGGAAGAAGTCGGTAAATGTGGCGTTTACAGGGTAGAGCTTTCTGATGGTCGCTCCAGACTTAAGATCCTCTATGTCGATTCAAACAACGCTCTACCCAGCGCACGTGAAGCTATATACAAAAGCACTGGTTATCTTCTTGTAACGAGCGATACGCATGTAATAAAAACTCTCGCTAACAGAAAAGGGTACTGGGCATTTGGTGAGCTGACAGACATTCAAAAAGTAATAAAGATGATAAAGAAGAAACCTGAGTTAAAGCTTGATAAAGTTGAAGCCAGCCTCTTGATCTGGAACAACGAAATAAGCGTGATAGGAGAAGAGGGATTAAACAAACTAAAACAGGCTATGGGCCAATCTTTAAAATTTTTAAGATATTATCTGGTGGCAATAAGCGCTCTTTTTGTTGTTGCAGCTGTGATCTAGGCTCAGGATGAAGCGCACGCGCTCCAGCCACAGACAGGACAGGTAGCACACCCTTCTTTAAAAACCAGCTTTGAACCGCATACTGGACAGGTTTCCTGATCAGCTGTTACGCTGCTACCTGCAAAAGCCGTTACCTGTACTCTTGGCGCTTCTTTTTCTTCTTTTTCTTTTTCCTTTTCTCCTGGCGCTTTTAAAACCTGAACCTGAAGAGATTTGTCCCTGTAAACTGTAAGGTCCTTGACACCCATGTCGTGCGCCATAAGTATGAGCTGTCTGACTTCTTCAGGGGTTATGTAGGAAGGCATGTTGATAGTTTTTGAAATGGAACTGTCAACCCATTTCTGGAATGCTGCAAGAGCCTTTATATGATCTTCTGGCATTATTTCAAGGGCTGTTACGAACACTCTTTTAACGTCTTCCGGTATATAGTTTATTCCTGTCAGCTTTCCGCCCCGTGATACTACATCGCTTAAAAGCTCAGAATCAAGAATTCCGAGTTTCCTCATAACTTTTTCAAAGACAGGATCTATGTACTCAAAAGTGCCTACAGTTACATCTTTTTCAAACACTAGAGCGAAAACAGGTTCAATGCCGCTGCTGGTCCCAGCAATCATAGATATGCTGCCGGTCGGAGCTATCACTGTGGTGTAAGCGTTTCTTATACCGTTTTTCTTTATATCCTCAGCGATCGATTGCCAGTCAAGGTGCCAGGACGACCTGTTATAGAAACCTGAAAAAGGCATCTCACCTCTCGCATAGCTGCTCTTTTCAAACAACGGGAACGGGCCCCTCTCCTTAGCAAGCTGAACAGATTGGACCTTGGAGTAATAGTTTATGAATTCCATCAACCTCTCCATAAAAGCCCTTCCTTCGTCACTGTCGTAAGGCAGTTTCATCTCAAACAGAAGATCAGCAACTCCCATCACGCCTAGCCCGACTTTTCTTGTCTTTTTCGTCATTTCTTCTATGCTTTTAAGAGGGTATTTGTTTATTTCAATCACGTTATCAAGGAACCTTGTTGCGAGCATAACTGTATCCTTGAGGCCTTCCCAGTCATACTCAACGCTACCATCTTCTTTTTCCTTAACAAAAGCCCATACGTTAAGGCTACCAAGGTTACAGGACTCATTTTCATACAGCAGCACTTCTCCGCATGGATTGGTTGTCGTTATAGGGCCAAGAACGTCAAGAAGCGGGTTGTACCGATTAACATTATCAAAGTATATTACGCCTGGCTCTGCGCTTTCCCATGCCTGGTAGGCTATAAGATCCAGTACCTGAAGCGGATCGATTTCACCTACTACTTTGTTGTTTCTGGGGTTAACCAGAGGGTATTTTTTACCCTGATTAAAAGCGTCCCAGAACTCGGGGAATATCAGAACAGAGATGTTGAAGTTCCTGAGCTGCTGATTGCCCTTCTTTGCTGTTATGAACTTGAGTATATCGGGGTGGTTTATGTTAAGTATGCCCATGTTAGCTCCGCGCCTGACGCCTCCCTGCTTTATTATTTCGGTCATAAAATCAAAAAGTTTCATAAAGCTTATTGGACCGCTGGCGACGCCGCCAGTTGACCTTACGACGTCTCCTTCTGGCCTGAGTTTGCTGAAATTGTAACCAACTCCCCCACCCGCCTGAAAGATAAGGGCTGCCTGTTTTAACGTGTCCATTATGCTTTCAAGAGAATCCTCAATACCAAGCACAAAGCACGCTGAACCCATACCGTAATGAGAACCAAAGTTTATAAGAGCTGGAGTATTGGGTATGAACTTCTTGGAAACCATAAGATTGTAGAACTTATCTATGATGTCTTCGACGTCTTTGAACTCGCCATCATTGAGCATCTTTATGAGATCGCTCCACTTTACTTTAACGTGACCCTCTGCGTTCAGCTTATCATACAGCTCTTTTAACCCTTTTTTATGGAATACATTAAGTTCGTACTTACCTATTTTTATAGAGACGCTTTCGTCCAGAGGTTCAGCTTCTTTTGGCTGAACTGGATCCTTTGAGTAAACACGCGGATCAAAAAGTATCTCTGGCAGCCCAACATGAACAGCAACTCTGGTGAACAGCTGTTTTGGGGACTCGATTATCTTGCCGTTCTCATCCTTCTTTAGGTACCTGCTAGCAAGAACCCTGAGGGCGTTCAGGTCAAATGCCTTGTCTACTTCATCTATCACGTTTTTGCCGAGTATCTTCTTTTTTTCTTCCCTTATTTCCGCTCTCTTTTCTCTGTAAAGTATGTATGCCTTTGCAATCTTCGGCTGGTTCTTTTCGATCAGCTTCTTCTCCACTATATCCTGAATCTCTTCAACGTGCGGCGTCCCGCCCTTCGTTTCGAGTTCCTGAACAACTGCGTCAGCCACCTCTTCTGCTATCTTTTTATCAAAGATGCCTACAGCCTTTTCGGCTTTCCATATAGCTTCAACTATTTTATTTCTGTCGAACTTAACTATCCTGCCATCCCTTTTTACAACGTACTCAATCATTCCGACAATTTTTTAAAAAGTTAAAAAATATAGTTTTTTGTAAAATTGTTTTGATTCGTTTGTAACAGTACAGAGATAATAAATAGCTAAAAATTTTAGACCTTCTATTTGAGCTCGATACCGTAATAGTTCAGGTATGCAATTTCTTTTAACGATTTCCTTGTTTTCTTTCCTTTAAAATTCTTTGCGGGTTTTCCAAAAGGTATGACAGTTAAAAGGTAAAGATTTCTGGGAACTTTCAGAATATCTGTTATTTTTTCCCTTTCCAGACCTGCAACCCAGACCGAGCCAAGTCCGAGTGACCAGGCAGCTATCATCATGTTCTGAACAGCCCTTGTCCCGTCTATTATATGGAACGGGTTGTTTGGATCAACAAAGACTGCAACAGCAAATGCGGCTTTTGAAATATAAGGACCCGTAGTTGCTAAGGCGGCAACCTTTTTTAAAAGGTCTTTATCGTTTATCAGTATAAAAACCCAGGGCTGTCTGTTGTATGCGCTCGCCGCCATCCTGCCAGCTTCAAGAACCTTTTTCTGTACATCATAGGGAACTTCTTCTGGAGAAAATTCTCTCACTTCTATTTTAGTCATAACAGCATCTAGCGCATCCATGATAGATTGAGAATAAAAACGAAGAATTAAACTTATAGGAAATTTTTAGATTGGCTTACCGTATTCGTTGTGAACTTCTCTGAACCCGTTTTTTGTATAGAATGAGGTGGCTATAACGTTCTTTGAAGGAAATCTTGCCATGAGAGTCTTTATTCCTATCTTTTTTAAATCGCTTTCGGCGTACTCAATAAGCTGTCTGCCTATTGTAGACCTTCTCTTGGAAGGATGAACGTAAAATTCTTCTATCTGAGCAACAATCTGAGGTACGTAAAACACCCTGTCTACAAGCTTTATCTTTACTGCTCCCCATATTTCACCTTCCTCTTCATAAACATAAATAAAGGAATTTTTATCAGCAAGGGCTTCTTTAACCATCTTTTCTACTTTAGCTCTCAGGTCATCAACAACCTGAAGCATGGGATCAAATTCAGAGTTTAGCTGGTACATTTTGGTGAACATATTGGTCAGACTCTGGATGTCCGATTCGGCTGCTTTCCTTATCGGCATGTGCTATATTTTTTAACGCGTTTATATAAACGTTTAATTCTTTTCTCGAATATTAAGCTTAAGACTAACTTGCGACATCCTCTCACGCTAAAGCGCGTGAGCATCCCATGTCGCTATCCCC
>JAGDXJ010000042.1 GCA_023256355.1 Nitrososphaerales archaeon
TTCGTCCCACCTTATACCTATGATCAAGTATTCAAATCTGTACTTTTCAACCGTCGTAAGTAGAGGTACAGTCTTGAGCACGTGATTTCCTACGTCAGTTTCAAGCGAATACTCAAAGCTTTCGCCCTTAAAACCAATCTTTTCTATCTCCTTTCTGTTCCTTTCGTTCAGCTCACTGACGTATATCCTTCCGTCCTTGACGTGGTTCAGCGCATCATCGTTCCTTGCAGGTATTACTCTGAAGTTCCATGACTTGCTAACTTCGTCTAGCATCTTGAGCGTCTCAGGGAAGTGGTCTCCGTGATCTACGAATACTGCAGGCAGCATATCGAGTCCTTCTTCTTCCACAGCCCTTTTTAAAAGGTGCAGAGCTACGGTGCTGTCCTTCCCAGCGCTCCATACTATTGCTCCTCTGCTAAACCTCTTCAAAGCATCCTTTATCACGGTGATGCCGATCTTTTCCTTTGCTTCGAGGCTAAGGTTGTCCTTTTTTACAGCTTCCAATTTGCTATATATTAAAAAGTAAACAATTTAAGCTTTTATTTGCGATTTTAGTTTAAAAAATAAAAAATTAAAATGGAGGATACCAGTAGGGGTTTACGCCAAGCTCGTACTTCCCGTCTTCCCGCTTTTTGATCATGCCCGTGCTTGCAAGGTAATCTAAGAAAGGCTGCAAGCTGTAGGTAATCTGAAGTCCTGTTAAATTTGCCATGTAATCTTTTATCTCCTGTTCGGTCTTTGGACCTGAGGCCAGAGCGCTGAATATTATCCACCCAGACCTTCTGGGATAGCCCCACGGATTGAGCCCGAATGCGTTAGGTCCAGGTCCCCATGATCCGTAACCGCCGTACCCATAAGGTCCCATGCATCCCATCCCAAAACCTCTCCTTCTACCTCTCATCATATCTGATCACCGATATAACATTCTATAAACCACTATATAAATATATCGATAAATCGATATAACGACACTGTCCAAGTTTTTTATTGGACGATATTTTTGGAATTTCTCTAAAGGGTTGTCTTTAAAAGTGTAAATTCTGAAAAACATATAAAGGCGTTAAAATTGGGATAACAGCTAAATAACCTCTTGCTGAAGATAGCTCAACTGAAACAGGCGGGCGTTAGTCAACTGCGATCGGTCAGCATCCCGGATTTTGCGTTTTTGGAAAGGCAATCTCCTTTGCTCTTTTAATGAGTTCGGTTATCTCTTTTTGCAGCTCAAAGTGAAGCTTAACGTGGAGGTATGCTAAAATGAATATTATTGTCAAAGGTAATATAAACAGAA
Source organism: Nitrososphaerales archaeon (assembly GCA_023256355.1). Lineage (GTDB taxonomy): Archaea > Thermoproteota > Nitrososphaeria > Conexivisphaerales > UBA164 > CAYFFZ01. Next base: position 1,289 of record JAGDXJ010000042.1, read on the forward strand.
AGGCCGGCCTGATTGCGTAGAAGATAAATGAAAGAAAGAGCACCAGCACCGGAATTAATAGAACCTGCTTGATGTATTTTCTTATGGTCGCTCTGTATCTGATTTCTTTTTTAAGCGCTTTATCTATCATATCGCTAAACTTCCGTTTGGCTTTTTCCATTTCTCTGTTCCTTACCGCAATCGGCCTTTCGGTGTCCTTAACATCGTGACCATGTTTCAGATCTTCAATAATTTTACACATGTGATCGATTGCCTCATTGTCTGAAGTAGCGACCTCTTCGATCAGCGCGTTCATTGCGTTTATGTATACATTAACCTTTTCAAATAGGCTATCTATTTCTTTGAATATTATGATGACCAACACCAATGTTATGGCCATCTCTGCAATGACTAGGTAAGTTTCAAAAGAAACCTGCAAAAACTAATGCACCTCCATTACAGATCTATCTACTACTTTGAGCGCTTCCTGAGACCTCTCGTAGTCGTTGAAAAGATCTTCCCTGTCCCACCACGATACTGTTTTATTATATTCTTCTTCCTCATTTCCGACTTTAAACACTCTCCACGTATAATTTTGTCCTAAACCGCTCAAAAGGTACTTACCTTTGAAAGACCTTCTGAACTCATCTAGAAGGTAGAGCTGAGCCCCTAGCTTTGAAAGAAATGCAGAAAGCCCTATGACGTGAACGATCTTTATTTCTTTACCGTCAGCATTAAAATAATTATAAATTATCCCGAAGAACGATCTGTGCCTTGGTATGAACCCCGAGTGAGCCAGCGCTATGGGAATTTCGACAAGGTTTCCCGCTATTCTGAACCTTTCGCCTTTCTTTGAGATCATACGAGTCGCAAGGGCTTTCTGAAGGTCGAAAAAGTTATTGTAAATCCTGATGTCTTCGTTTCCGAGCCACCTTTCTTTTATGTAAAAGTAAAGCATTGCTGTGTTGTGCTCAAGGCCTCCTACAGCGAAAACGCCTATGGGCCCATCTTTTCTGAGCATTCTTTCCTTAAGCGCCTTCGTGGGTATAGAAAAATGTCTGAGGATGGGAATCAAAATAGATTTCCCGTACTCATCCTGGGGTTCTTCACCGTCGATCCCAGCGTTTATTATTACATCCGCGTTGCTTTCATCTTCTGTGAACTCTATATATTCGGGGGTACCTGAAGCCATTACAAGCAGTTTTACAAAAGCTTCCTTTGTTTCCTGTTCAAAGAATTTCCAATCGCCTACCTGGGTCCCTGCGAAGATCTTAATCTTTCCAGTTTCAGCATCGTGAAATTCGTACCAGATCTGGTAAAGGATAGAGCTGAAAAGAGATATTCCATAGAAAGGCCAGATCCCTCTTTTAGGCTGTTCTTCATTTTCCATCCATTCTGCAGCAACTAAATTTTCTTTTTCCTTTAAGTTTCTTACAGCGTTCCTGAGCACCTCTTCAAGCTCCACTTCTTCCTGCAATCTGGGCACGCTCAAAGAAACAGTGGTAATATATTTAGTATCAAAGTAAGGCATGTCCGCATACATTATGCTCAGTGGCTTTCCCTTCAGCTCCCTGAGCATCAGTACTGGATGAAGGTCAGAAAGATGCGAAATAAGCATGTGCCATTTCAGTTCTTCGGTCAGAAAATCCAAATACGCGCCGAGGTCTATACATCCGTTAGAAAATAGAGAGCCTCCATTCATAGCCTTATAAACGTTGTTTACCGCCCTGTATACGGAAGGGGAAGAAAAAGTTGTCTTGAGGACGTCGTTAAACTTCTTTTTGTCGCTCGCGATACCGGTAAAATAAAATATTTCCTTTGAATCCTTCAAGGGCGTGTATTGATCCATGCTATTTCATCTCAAGCGCTTTGCTTATGGGATAGCTGAAGAGCGGTTTTGCCCTTAGTGCGCTTGCTACCTTGCTTGTGTACGCGGAATTCTGTCCGTTTTTTCTTATTTCCCTTATAACTTCTAGGAAACCTGTAACCCTTATTTGGGTGAAGCTCTTCCACACCCTGTCAACGAGGCTGTTTAAGCTGACCTGATGAATTTCCCTGTTGAGCGGTAAAAAGCCATCTGCAGTTTCTGCATATTCTCCGTCTGAATATTCAGATGGTTGAGCATCAACTTTGAGCGTCCCTATGATTTCAACGCTTCCGTTATCCGGTTCAAGGGAGACTATTACGCTCAGGCTCTCTTCGCCGTCGTACTCAAGGACCGCATAGCTTTTATCATAGATTATGTTTGCCTTGGCCTCCATAATTTCGCCGGAAACTTTTAAGGCTTTAAGCGACTTTTCGAATTCTTTTTTAAGCGATTCAATATAATAGCCTTCTACATATTTTTCTTTAGGTACAGGCAAAAGGAAGCTCTCGCCTTTACGTCTTACTATCTCCGCTGTCTCTGAAATCATCATTTCTACTGGATGTTTGAAGCTCTCGTCAAATAACCCGGCTGAAATGTCGAGAAGCCCCGGCTTCCTGAGCGCGGTGTCATCCCTCTTTACGAACAGGACATCCTGTGCGTCTATCTGAACAAAACCGCCTCCCAAGCTTACCGGGTTATCCTTATCAGCAAGAATTACCTTATCTATTTCTCCTTTACAAAACTTATCTACATCGCGGGTCTTACTGTACAGAGCTCTATTTGTAATTTTTTCTGAAGACGGCACAGCTTTAAAAGGTTTGGAAATTTCAAGTATTTTTTTGTTACCTTTTTTTACGAGTTTTATATCATCGAATAGGCACTTCCTTGCGGCGGCTCTAGCTTTGAACATTCCATTTTTATCACTCAATATTATTTAAAGATCGCGCTTCGCATATAAGCTTTTTATGTCATAAAACCTCTCTGTTAACGTTTTGTAAACAAATAAAACTTAAATAAGCAAGCAATTCAATTAAGCCCAGACATGGATAAACTCCTAGAATTCTACAACAAACCCATTTACTTCTTATCGCTCGACCTGAACCTATTCGGTGGGACAAAGTATCTGACAGATCTGTTTTTGGCCACAAAGGGTTTATCAAAAATAATAGCTATACGGTACTTAAAAAACAAAGGGGTTTATGAAAATCCGTTCATGTCAAAGAACGATTACATGATCAAAGATGCGAGTTATTTATCATTGGAAAGGCTTCCCTTTGGTGACACTTTAAGCATGTTCGTAAACAGGTTGCTTCTTAAGAGTCTGGATAAAGATTTTGTTGAATTTTTAAACAGAAACGATCATATAGTTCACTACGCTTTTCCCAACGTAAGACCCCCATCTTTAAGCGAGACTCACGTTGTTACAATACACGATCTGATGGCTTTTGATTATTCTATAGATATAAGTTTCTTAAACAGAAAAAACTGGCAGTACAATATAATGTTATGCAAGAAGTTTCCGCATATAATAACCCCAACTGAATATGTGAAAAAGCAGGCAGAAAGAATGGGTATATTTGATGGTGAAATTACGGCCATTCACCACGCGGTATCCCCTTATTTCAGGCCACTGGGAAGGGATAAAAAAGAGCTCAGAAAAGAGCTTGGCTTACCTGTAGATAAAACTCTTGTTCTGTCCGTATCGATTGCGGCCCCGAGAAAGAACCTGAAGGTTGTCAAGGAAGCGGTTGAAAAGCTTGGGGCGGATTACGTTTTAGTCAGAGTTGGCCCCCCTGTAGGGAATTCTATCACTTTCAATAACGTAATGCCTGAAGTTTTGAACGCCATCTATAACGCGAGCGATGTCATGCTCTTTCCTACCTTAGCGGAAGGCTTTGGCATGCCTGCTGTTGAAGCAATGTCCACAGGTCTACCTCTTGTTACGTCAGATATCGAAGTGATGAGGGAAGTGTGCGGAGACTCTGCCGTGTTCATAGAGCCTACAGTGGAAGGAGCAGTCAAAGGGGTAAGGGAAGCCTTGGCAGTCTCAGAAGATCTAAAGAGGAGGGGTCTTGAGAAAGCCAAAGAATACTCTTTTGATGTTTTTAAGCAAAGGTACCTTTCATATTACTCTAAAATACTCCCGGAGGCCTTAAAACCGCTAATAAGATCTAACTGAAGATTTTTATTCAAAGCTTAAATTTTTGGTTATCGTATGCTTGATACAGATGGGACAGCCAAATGTGCTCATAGTTCTAATGGACACGATGAGGGTTGACGCGATAAGGCCCTACAGCGATAAAGTTGCTACTCCTTACACAGAAAAATTTGCTTCTGACTCTGTTGTTTACGACGCGATAGCACCATCTCCATGGACTTTACCATCACACATATCTTTGTTCACCGGCAAATATCCGTCAGAGCACAAGGCGCACGAAAGCTTTGAAACCAAAGTTAACGACCTCACAGTAAAGCTGAACAGAAGCGAAATACAGATTCCTTCTCCAGTGCTTGCTGAATACCTAAGGCAGAGGGGATACAACACCATAGGAATATCCGCGAACGGCATAGTTTCCTCTTTTACGAGGATGGATACCGGGTTCAACGCGTTCATAGACATAACAGAAAAGGATGTGACGTTAAAGCAGGCCACTGCCTATGGTAGAACTAGGTCGCAGATGGTATGGAACCTGATTAAAAAGGGCCAGATAAAAAAACTTATAGACCTTTACAGAGCAAGCAAAGAAAGGATCAGGATAACCACAAATTATCCAGTAGACAAAGGGGGTAACTGGATAACCTGGTTTCTTGGAAGATCGTCAATAGAAACGCCATTCTTTATTTTCATAAACTTCATGGAAATGCACGACCCCTATCCTTCGGACAACAAATACATACCCCATGTCTTTCATTTGAACGACCTTTTCGGCATCAGGAAGATTGACGACCGACTTATGAAAAAGATAAGGAAGGAATACTTTGATCAGTCAAGAGTAGCAGATATATATTTTGAAAGGGTGCTAGAGGCCATAAAGGATGTTTACGACGATACGTTGATAATACTGACTTCAGACCACGGACAGGCATTAAAGGAAAGGAACTATTACGGACACGGGCTTTATCTTTACGATGAGATAATTAAGATACCAATGGTAGTTAAGTATCCAAAGGGGATAAAGCCCAAAAAGGAGGGCCTTGTATCTTTAACGGGAGTTTTCGATACCGTAAAGATGGTCCTGGAAGGCGAATACAGGTTTAAAACCGAGGAATTTGAAGTTTCGGAATCTTACGGTGTAGTAGAGCCCCTTGACAAAATAGCCGTTGATGAGCAGACGCGCAAATTATACGATGTTCCCAGAAAGGCGGTATTCAAAGAAGGCTACAAGCTGGTAGTCAACGGTTCAAGCGGAGAAATAGAGGAATTTACCTACAAAGGAAAGCCCCTAGACACCAAGGACAGTGCAATAGAAGATCTGCTCAACTACCTTTATATCTACAAGGGAAACGAAAAGTTCACGTTGCCTTCAGCTATAGCATAAAATGAACAAACTATAGGTCGCGTTATCCATGTGAGCCATATTTAAATCTGTCTGTTTACCACCTCCATAAATTGA
>JAGDXJ010000007.1 GCA_023256355.1 Nitrososphaerales archaeon
ATTTGATGAAATGCCTTGTCTGCTTCAATGTGCCTGGCCACCATAAAGCCCACAAAAAAGCTGAAGATCATACCAAGAATTACAATATAGATAATTTTGAGAATCATATTCATCTCCAGCTCCTCCTTATTATCTCCTTGACCTTTCTTGCTATCGCCCTGTATGCATTCCTGCTGTTGAACAGCTCGGGGTAGTTCTTCTGGAGATAATAGTATTGCTGATCGAAGATGCGCGAAACGTATTCGGTGAACTTATCAGCGTCCTCAATATACAGCGCGGTCTCCATGATCTCATTCAGCAGCTGTGCCTTCATCTTTTCATACCGGCGCGTGTCAGCATGGGCGTTCTCGATTATATGTTTCAGATAGAGCGGGCTGTTCTGCAGGTGCAGGTCTTTCGCGAGCTGGTCGTAATTTATTTCAGTCCCCAGCCCATGGTTCGGGAGTATGCTGTGCACACGTTCGTGATGATCATCCTCTTTTATTTCGTAGTCGAAGTTATCGCTGTATTCAAACCCGCAGTTGTGGCAGACCTTGCCGTCGAAGTTTTCTGTAAAGCAGATTGGACAGAGCTTCTTGATGTTGTGGGTTTCTTTCAGCCGCTTCCACCGCATTTTGGCGCCCGAATATGATAGTCCAAGCATTTTTGCGATGTCCGCTAGAGAATATTCCGGATGGAAGAATCGTATATAGAAAAGCTCGTGCAGCGCGTTTTGGTATGTGACCATGTGACCATGCCGTTTTGTCATCTTATTGGTCTGCATTTTCATTTATCACCTTATTATCTAAAAGCGTCAGCATTTGCAGGATTTTGGACAGCTCCTGCTCGCCCACGCTTCTGCTGTAGATCGTCCTTCCCTGCCTCGCGCCCTTATCTAAGGACGACCAGCCGTACTCGACTATGCGTATTAAATACCGCTTGTGCCTGAACTCTCTCATTTTCTCTCCTCCAGCCTCGCCAGGTATTCGGCGTCGACCATAGCTATGTATTTGTTCGAGCCCTTAGGGTGCAGGATCAGCACCGGCACTTTGCCCTCCTGCTTTGCCTTCTCTACCGTCTCGAGCCAGACCCTGTAGAAGGGGATCCTGGCCCGGTGTTTGACCTCGATGAAGAGCTTGTCATGAATTACGTCTGCTTGTGTGTGTCTGCTGTTCCTTCCTGATAGTGGGTTCCTTTGGGCGTTGAACATGCGCGCTACTCTCCTTTCTACCGCTTTCCAGGTCTTGTCAGGCATTTTTCTCATCCTCCAGCAGCTCTTCCAGGAGGAGGGCCACAAACTCCTCCAGCTCGGAAATCCTGTGCTGCGTCTCGATCAGCTCGTCCTGAATTCTCTGCAGCTCAGAAATGATAGTTTCCCTGTCACGCATGTTCTTCACCACCTTTGCATGTCGTTCTGGCATTCAACCCCTTAATTTCGCCATCCTTCAGCAACATGTATAATTCCTTGAGCGCTTTCTTCCAGTTGCTTCTTAACATCGTCATGGACTCTACAAAATCCCTGGGCGTTCTGCTTTCATTGTTAAGCTCTGAAAAGCGTGCTATAAGTGTTTCATACACGTAATCGATGCTTATGCCTTTTTCGTCAGCAAGCTTCAGCAAATCCGTGAACAGTATTTCGCTGTCGATCTGCTCTGAATAGAGCTCGAGGGCACGGTTGTAGTTATCATCCAGTTGTTTTTTCGCTTCTGCTTTATCGTCAGAGAACTTCGTGAAATTATTTATTGCCACGAAGATGTGCATGAACTCCTTCCAGATGTCAGGCCACGTTTTGATTGTTTGTGCCTTTTGGGCTATGTCAAAGAGCTCCATTATGATCGCCCCTGTTCAAGCTCCTCGTGAGCTAAAGCATCGTTTATACTGATAAAAACACAGTTGCATACCATGCATTTGTATATTTTGTATGACTTTTGTGTGATCTTGCTGTACATCACTGTAATTTTGAAATGATGCAACTGCTGTTCTTTGACAGATTCGGCATCTTTCGCAAAATATGATTCTACGAGATACTTGTTAAGCGCACTCATGTTGCTTCGCCTCCTCTTTCGACGTAAACCTCATACCGCATTTCCTGCACACATACTCGGTCTTAGTGTAGGATCCATCAGGGTTTGTGGTTACAATTGTGCTGAATCTGTGGCGAAAATCTTCGTCCCCATCGCTAAACACTTCTTGAATATTAGGCTTGACGTCTGGCTTTGACGTTTGGTCTGGTGCTGTGCTAGGCTTTTGGTCGTTTTGGAACTTTTGGAATTTTTGGAACTCTTCTCCGGGGGTATATCTAGGTTCTGGGCAGTTCTGACAGTCATTTCCGGAAGCCATTTTTTGGAACTTTTGGTCGTTTTGGAACTTTTGGAACAGGTTTCCGGAGGCACTTTCCCCATTGCCGGTCTGGTCTGAGTCCTGACTATGCTCCCGGAAAGTTGTTCCAAAAGTTCCAAAAGTTCCAAAAGTACCAAAAGACTCCAGATTTGCGAGCTTACCGTCAGGCTGTGGCAGTACTTTATTCAAATTTAAGAAAACAACAGAACGTCTATCTCTGGTTATTTCTATGCCGAACACCGTCTTGATCTGATTGAGTTTTTCCTGCGATGGATTGCGGGTTCTTAAAATTTTAGTAACCTCGCTGAAATAGCTAAAGCCAAGCCCCTCCCAGTGGATCAGATCCAAAGGGATCATGAACGGCATCGATATCGATGAATGTGTAGTAGCGAAACTCCCTCTTTGGCCTTATGACGTCGATCCTTATTGGACATTTCGATAGGTCCCACTTCGCAGGATCTTCCCCCAGAGCCCTGACAAGTTGTGGATACCCGTAAAAGTTGAAGCTCAGGGCCAGCGTTGAAGCGTCCATGCCGCTCTGGAGCATGGTGAGGATAATCGCCCTGCTTCTCAGGTCTAGCTCTGCTTTGCTGAGCACCTGGGTTACGAACGAAAGGAAATCCTTTGCCGTAACTTTTGTTTCGAGGCTGTTCGACCCCGCCTTTATGCTCAACCTTTCGTTTGGAAGCTGGATGTGGTTGTGCGAATAGAAAGACCTGATCCTTTCATACTGCTTGTGAACGGTCTTTCTTTTCCCTGGATACTGGTTCACATACTCCAGGGCTTCATTAAGGTGCTTTATCAGAGTCCGATTTGTTCCGTCAAGGCATTCCTCTACGATCTTATCGGGATCTGATTCCAGCCCTTTCTGCTTTCTCCATCGAAGGTATCTGGCGAAAGAATAGAGGCTGCCCAGCTGACTGTCGCCAGGGGCCAGCTTTGAAAGCCACTGCCTGATGCTCTCTTTCTGCTTCAGCTCTTCAACGTCGGCGTAGACCTTTGGCCGTCCCGTCATACGTCTATTAAAAGCGGAATTCCTTAAGTTCATAAAGTGGGGACGGTGGGACTTGAACCCACAACCAGCAGGTTTCTCCACGCTCCAGAATTTAATGTTAAACACGTAGCCGCATTTTATGCGGCTCAAACTAATTTGGGCTTGCCCCTACGGGCTTTTGATTCTGGAGCCTGCCGTCCTGCCCTTTTAGACGACGTCCCCACTATTTGGGCAATAAGACCGTTTTGCTTAAAAATCTTTCGTGTTTTTATCCTGACAGCTTTGAATCATATGCCTTTCAGCTCTGCGACAAGATCCTTCAAACCCTGCTTATAATTTCTTTTGTCTGTCATGACTGTTGCAAAAATATGCTTAGAACCATCGGAAAAGTATCCTTTTAGTAAAACGTTTTCCCCGTTAATTTCAGTATACATACCAGCGGGAAAATGACATCCGCCCTGCATGAGTTCGTTAAACTCGGCTTCTATGTTTGCCCTCAAATTAGTTCTTTCGTTATACAAAAATTCTTCTAGCTCTTTTATTTTATCGTTTTCTTTATTGTACTCAACTGCTATTATTCCCTGTCCGGGTGCCGGTAAAAAATACCTCGGATCAAGCCTTTTAATTTTATATGTTTCTAAACCTAGCCTGTTCATCGCTGCACAGCTCAGCGTTAAGGCGTCAAATTTTCCTTCTTCCAATCGTTTTAGCCTAGTATCTACGTTGCCCCTTAAGTCTATAACCTTTAGATCAGGTCTGTAAAGAGATATCAGCGCTTTTCTTCTTAAGCTGCTGGTCCCGATTTTACTTCCCTCCGGCAATTCAAAAAGATCCAGCTTTTCTTTTGCTATAAGACAATCAGCTGGATCATCTTCAACAGGATATAGTATGCCTAACCTTTTGTCCCTTTCGCTGGGCAGATCCTTCATGCTGTGCACAGCCAGGTCAGCTTTTCCAGCAATCAACGCGTTTTCAAGCCTCTGCGTAAAAGCGCTCTTCCTGTTTATGTCATATTTTCCTTCATCACCTTCTGTGACAATCTTTAAAATTTCAGACTGAAAGCCACAATTCTCTAATTTTTTTGCTATTATTTCAGCCTGTATTAGCGCAAGCCTGCTAGGCCTTGTGGCTATCACTATCTTTTTCATGTTTAACACCAAGAGCTTCTAAAGCCTTTATTTTTGATTCGAGATCGTCTTCATTTTTAGGATTACTAAGAATATGATCCAAAAGTTTTTTTACCGTTCTCTCTGCCATCTTTTTTAAAACGTAATCCGTATTATGCTCGTTATCTTCCAGATGTTTTTCAGCTATGAGAGCTTCTTCGTTTATTATATAATAAGCCCTTTTCATGACGTTTTTTATTTCTGGTCTGATCTTTTTATAATAAGCCGCTAAGTAAATGGAATCCGATTCCTGCCTTAACATAGAGTCAAGGTATTCTGGAACCGTGTTATCCTTTTTTGTAATCCTGTAGGTTTCTTCCATATCCCAGTAAGTAACGCCGAGGTTTCTGACGTTCGGATTTATGTTTCTGGGCACTCCAAGATCGACCACAAGCTTGGGCTTGTTTAGCAGACCCTTTATAAAATCTTCATCGATGATATAATTTTTAGGATCGGTGGTGGTTGCAGAAAATATTATATCAGAACCTTCGATGGCCTGCCTGAGTTCTTGATAAGAATAAACCCTGGCGCCCTGAAACTCAGCGTTATACAGCTTTCTTGAAGTTACTATAGATGTTAATTTGCTGTATCCTTTTAAATACTCGTATATCGTTTTTGCCGTTCTCCCAGAACCTATTATAACTGCATTAAAACGTTGCTGGTTTAAATAATCAACTGCCTTTTTAGCTATTTCTGAAGCTATCTCTTTCTTCGATGTTATTAACCCGGCCTTTCTTAATTTTTTGCTTACGCTTAACGTTCTGTTTATTATGCACCTTAGAGAAGATTTAACTTCACCTTTTTTTAAAGATTTTACAAAGCTGTTCTTTATCTGATAATAGATGCTCTCTTCACCAGGAAGAAAAGAATCGAGCCCCAGGCTCACTAATAAAAGGTGTTTTACGACATCCTTTCCTTTCATCGTATAATATTTGCTATCTTTAGCGTACTTTTCCATGATGTTTGATACGTTTTCTGATATAAAGTAAACTTCAATCCTGTTACATGTAATGAGCACAAATTTTTCGCTGCATCCTTCAAAATCGCTTGCAAAATCATCAAAATTTTCTATGAGCGATTCTCTGAATTCTATACTGCTGAACTTATATGATGTACCAACAAGGCCTAGCTCAGAACTTTTCTTCTGATTATCAAAGTTTGATTCTATCATGTTTATTTCATCCGTTCTGCAAACGCTGTCTGTTTACTTCACGAAGCTTTTCGAGCAAATTCTTTTCCTCTTCGCTGAGCTTTGATGGCAGTCTGACCTTAACCTTTAATATTAGATCCCCCCTTCCAAAGTAAGGTTTAGGAAAACCCTTTCCCTTTATTCTTATAGTGTCCCCGTTCTGGGTTAATCTTGGGATTTCAACCTTTATTTCTTCACCATCTATGTTGATAAACTTTGTTGAAGCCCCCAGTATCGCGTCCAGATAATCTATTTCGAGCTCTGAATAAAGGTCATAACCATCCTTTTTAAACCGTAGATCTGGTATTAAATGAACGTTCAGGTAGAGGTCACCTTTCTGACCGTTGAGGTAATGACCATGCCCTTTTAACCTGAGCCTTTCGCCATCCTGGATATCAACCGGTATGTTTACTTCAATTTTGGATGTGTTAAAAATTCTGCCTGTGCCATTGCATACCTTGCAGATTTTTTCAGGTATTTTGCCAGCCCCCATACACCTCGGACACGTTGTAACTGTTACCATTGTGCCAAAAGGAGTTCTTTTATAAGACCTTATCTGTCCGTTACCTTTGCATTCAGGACATGTTATCCATCTGCTCCCTTTCTCAACGCCGGTACCATTACATGCTTTACAGGGCTCATACCTGCTTACTGTAATCTGCTTCTTTCCGCCCACGTAAAGATCCTGAAGCGAAACATCAATGTCCTGTTCTACATCAAGTGAATAACCGCCTGAAAAGTTACCGAAGAACTGTCTGAAAAGGTCGGAGAAATCAAACCCAAAATCCTTGAAAAGGTCTTCAAAATTAACCCCTCTGAATATGTCTTCCTGCGTATACTGGGAATAAATGCCTTCTTCGCCGTACATATCATACTGTCTTCTTTTTTCTGGATCAGATAATACAGCATAAGCTTCAGTAATCTCTTTGAACTTTTCTTCTGCTTCTTTAGATTTGTTAACATCAGGATGGTATTTTAACGCGAGCTTTCTGTAAGCTTCCTTTATTTCTTCCTGAGTTGCATTTCTAGACACACCAAGAATTTCATAGTAATCCTTCTTTTTTCTTTCAGCGCTCATTTACTTTTAACTACCTGAACCAGAAACGTCCCTGTAATTCTGTTGCCCTGACGAAGAGCCTCCTGACGAAGAATAAAACTTTGCGCCTATTGATCCGAGGACTTCTTTTAAAGCGTTAGTTTTTTCTTTTATAAGGTTAATATCGTTCTTTTTAAGAGCTTCCTGTAGTTCGTTTTCTGCTTTTGAAATTTTATCGAGGTCTTCGTTTACTAGCTTATCCTTGAACTGTTCCTTAAACTTCTTTGAATTGTAAAGAGTGCTGTCAGCTTCATTCCTTGCCAGCGCTTCCTCTAATTTCTTTTTATCCTGTTCTGCATACATCTCGGCCTCCTTTATCATCTTCTGTTTTTCTTCGTCAGAAAGTTTGACCCTTGAAGTAATTGTGATCTTATTTTCTTTGCCTGTTGCAAGATCTTTAGCGCTTACATGCAGTATGCCGTTAGCGTCTATGTCAAAGGTAACTTCAATCTTTGGCACGCCTCTTGGCGCAGGCGGTATTCCTTCAAGCGTAAACATGCCGAGCGAAACATTATCCGCGGCCATTGGCCTTTCCCCTTGGAGAACATGTATAGTTACTGCTGTCTGATAATCCTCGGCTGTCGTAAATATCTGAGATCTCTTTGTAGGTATTGTAGTGTTCTTTTCTATAATTTTGGTGAATATGCCTCCGTACGTTTCAACACCCAGAGAAACTGGTGTTACGTCAAGAAGAACTATGTTTTTCATTTCTCCAGCCAGAACAGCGCCCTGTATGGCCGCTCCTATGGCAACGGCTTCCATCGGGTCTACACCTCTTTCAGCAGGCTTCCCCATTATTTCTTCTACGAACTTTCTAACGAGCGGCATCCTGGTCATTCCCCCTATAAGGATCACCTTGTCAACCTTTTCTGGCGTGATCTTGGCATCCTCCAGCACCTGTCTTATTGTGGGTTCTACCCTTCTTACGATCGGCATAGCTATTTCTTCAAGTTTAGCTCGAGTAAGGGTATAATGAAGGTGTTTTGGCTGACCGTTAACGTTTGCTATAAATGGCAGGTCGATATCAGTAGTAAGAAGGTTGGTCAGCTCTATTTTCGCCTTTTCTGCTGCTTCTTTTAATCTTACCATTGCGATAGGGTCTGAAGAAAGATCCACACCTGTTTCTTTTTTAAACTCTTCTATTAACAGGTTTACTATAGCCCTGTCGACGTCGCTACCTCCAGTTTCGTTATCACCGCTTGTTGCGAGAACCTGGAAGACACCCCCTCCAAACTCCATCAAAGTTGCATCGTGTGTGCCTCCTCCAAAGCTAAACACAAGAATACGCATCTCTTTATCCGCTTTATCAATACCATAAGCCAGGCATGCAGCGGTTGGTTCGTTTATTATTCTCACCACTTCTAAGCCAGCTATTTCAGCTGCATCCTTTGTCGCCTGTCTTTGATTATCGTTAAAGTGTGCTGGCACCGTTATAACAGCCTTTTTTACAGGATAACCGAGGAAGTTTTCCGCATCTTTTTTGATCTTTTGTAGCAAGAAGGCAGAAAGCTGCTGCGGTGTGTACTCCTTTCCATAAATTCTGTACCTGTAATCAGTTCCCATCTTTCTTTTAAATTCAAATATAGTACCTTCAGGGTTCATTGCGGCCTGCCTTTTTGCAGGTTCCCCAACAAGAAGCTGTCCATCCTTTGTAAAAGCCACAACTGATGGGAACATTTTTCCTGCAACGGTAGGTCCTTCTGCGCTGGGTATTATGACCGGTTTTCCACCTTCAACTACGGCTGCTGCTGAATTTGTTGTGCCCAAGTCGATACCTATTATTTTTTCCTTCTGAGTTTCGCTCATTTTTTACCACCATTAAACTCCAACAACAACAATCGCTGGTTTAATAACTTTCCCGTTCTGCATATATCCTTTACTTAAAACTTTTAATACTTTACCCTTTAATGCCTCGTCTTCAACTTTCTGAGTATAGGCTATATGATGATATTTTGGATCGAACGCCTGATTTAAAGGGTCTATTAATGAAAAACCTGAATCAAAAAGCGACTTTAACAGTTTTTCCATTATTATCATGAAACCTTTGGCAAGCTCGCTATCGTTGCCCAGATTCTTCAAGATTTCGTCCCTAAAATAAAACAGCTCGTTTAGGGGTTCTGAAAGCTTTATTACAACTTCTGCTTTTCCTTCATTCCTGCATTCTCTGAACTCAACTTCTGACCTTTTTTTAAAATTTTCGAAATCGGCAAGAAGGTAAATGTAATCTCTGCGCGCCTGTTCGTTTTCTTTTGCCTTTTCGTTTAAAGCTTTTTTTAATCTTAAAATTACTTCATTAGCTCTGGCTATGTCTTCGATCATCTAATTTATGATCGAGAATTTGATTAAAAACCTTTATCCATAATACACAGTATAAAACAACCTTTTCAAACAGTTTAACGGTTTCAGAAAAAGGTAAAAAGATACAAAATATATGTGTTATATGCCTGATGCGGTATATTTTGCTGTTTCTGAAAGCTCAAAAAATAAAATTTTAACGCTCTCAAAAAGGTTTGGAATAAAAGTAAGGGTGCTGCAGATAGTAAAGCAGGTAGAGCTTCCGTTTGATGTTAAAAAATATCTCAATAATCATTTTGACTGGATCGTTTTTACTTCTTCTTTTGGGGCCAAAATCTTTTCTAAAAAGGTAATGGAAAAGGGCGCTTTTCATCATCTTGTCGATACAAAGTTTGCGGCTGTAGGTCCAGAGACGGCGAAAACGCTTGTGGAAAATGGGTTAGGCGTTGATTTTGTACCGCAACATTATACTACTTCAGACCTTGCCAGAGAAATAATCGTCTCTAAAGGTGCAAAAGTTCTTACCGTAAGATCTAAAGAGGGGGATAATTTGCTTGAAAAAAATTTAAGCGAAAGATCCTGCTACGTTACGAGGCTAAACGCATATGAAGAGATCGTTCGCAGGAGAGCTGTATCATTAAAAAAAGGTGATGTCGTAGTCTTCGGAAGCAGCTATATTCTTGAATCTTTAACAAAACTTCTTAAGAATGTCAAACCCGAAGATCTGTTTGCGCTTGCTATCGGTCCTAAAACATTGTCAAAAGCAAAAGGGCTCGGTTACAGGATAAAAGGAAATGTAAAGACTTATACATACGAAGGTGTATTCGAAAGTTTGAGGGAAATGATAAATGAATTATGATATATTTCCCAGGGTCAGGGAAAGAAGGCTGCGAAAGAGCCAAAAAATCAGAGATCTTGTAGCAGAAGTAAGCTTAAACAAAAACAACCTTGTGCAGCCGATCTTTGTTTACCCGGGCGAAAACTCAACAGAAAGGATAGAAAGCATGCCAGAAGTTTACAGGATGACCGTAGACAGGGCCGTAAAATTCGTAGGCGAAGGGCTGGCTTCTGGCATTAACGCTTACCTACTTTTTGGCATACCTTCGCGTAAGGATGATATAGGAAGTGAAGCTTATGACGAGGAGGGCATAATACCCAACGCTTTAAGATCGATAAAAAAAGAATATCCTGATGCCATTCTGATAACCGATGTTTGCATGTGTGAATATACTTCTCATGGGCACTGTGGCATAGTTGTTAACGGAAAAGTTGACAATGACACCACTTTAAAGTATCTGGCAAAAACGGCTTTAGCGTACGCTAAATCTGGAGCTGACGTTGTGGCTCCCAGTTCTATGATGGATGGACAGGTTAAAGCTATAAGGGACGTTCTTGATGAAAATGGCTTTACAGATACTATAATAATGTCTTATTCATCCAAATTTGCTTCTGCGCTTTACGGTCCGTTCAGGGAGGCTGCAGATTCAAGGCCACAGTTTGGGGATCGTAAGACGTACCAGATGGATTACAGGAGCGCAAGAACAGCGCTAAGAGAAATAGAACTTGATATAAAGGAGGGGGCCGATATAGTTATGGTCAAGCCAGCTATGTTTTATATGGATATAATAGCAAAAGCCAAAGAGAAATTTTTAGTGCCTTTGGCTGTTTACAGCGTAAGCGGAGAATACAGCATGATAAAAGCAGCTTCTGAAAACGGATGGATTGACGAAGATCAGGTCCTTTTAGAATATATGTATTCATTAAAAAGAGCTGGTGCTGACATAATAATAACCTATTATGCTAAGCGTTTGGCTGAATCTATAAGGTGATATGCTTGCAGACGAAAAATTCGGAAACATTGTACGAAAGGGCTAAAAAAGTTTTGGTTGGTGGTGTTGACAGCCCTGTAAGAGCGTTTGGAAGCGTCGGCGGCAAACCAATATTTATAAAAAAAGCCAAAGGCTCAAAGATATTTGATGTGGATGACAACGAATACGTCGATTATGTATGTTCTTGGGGGGCTGTAATACTCGGACACGCGGATGAGGATGTTTTGGACGCGGTTTCTGAAGCTGTAAAAAACGGAACAAGCTTTGGCTTTACAAATCCCTATGAAGTAGAGCTGGCAGAAACCGTCAGCAAAAGGGTAAAAAGCGCAGAAATGGTCAGGTTCGTTAATTCCGGTACCGAAGCCGCAATGACTTCTCTAAGGTTGGCACGCGGATATACAGGTAAAAAGAAAGTTATAAAATTTATAGGAAATTATCACGGTCACTTTGACCCTTTTCTGGTTAAATCTGGTTCAGGTCTTGCCACATATTCCATCTCATCTTCTGACGGGATTACCGAAGGGTGCATTTCTGACACCATTTTATCAGATTATAACGATGCAGAATCTGTAATCAATCTGTCAAAAATCTTCAAAGATGATCTGGCTGCCATAATAGTTGAGCCTGTTGCTGGAAATATGGGAGTTATAAAGCCGGATTTAAGTTTCCTAAAAACTCTGAGAGAAGTATGCGACAGGCTGGGCTGCGTTTTGATCTTTGATGAGGTTATAACTGGTTTCAGGGTTTCCTATGGTGGAGCGCAGGAGCTATTTGGCGTGTTGCCCGATCTAACTTTGTTGGGAAAAATTGTTGGAGGCGGTTTTCCTCTTGCTGCAGTTGCCGGCAAAAAAGAAATAATGAAAAAACTAAGCCCGCTTGGATCAGTTTACCAGGCTGGAACTCTTGCTGGGAACCCTGTTGCTACAGCCGCAGGCCTGGCTACTTTAAAAAAGCTCACAAGGGACCAGTACGATAAGCTCGAAGATTATGGAAAAAGGCTCGAAGAAGGAATAAATAAAATACTTGATCAGTCAAAACTGGAGACTATCGTTAACAGAGTTGGATCCATGTTTTCGTTATTTTTTAACACATCGAAAGTAAAAAAGTACAGCGATATAAAAAGTTCTAAAACGTTTCCTAAATTCTTCTGGAAAATGATTGAAAATAAAATTTTCATTCCGCCTTCACAGTACGAAAGCCTTTTCTTTACGCTTTCGCATGATAAAGATGATCTGGAAAAGACCCTGGAAGCTTTTAAGTCAGCTGTAAACGTGTTAAATCATGAGTGATGATATATCTTATACACTTACAAAGGGAAAAAGGATCCCTGTCTGGTTCATGAGACAGGCAGGTCGCCATATGCCAAAGTTTAAAGAATTAGTGAAAGATAGGTGGGTTACAGATGTAGCGGTAAATCCTGAACTTGCTGCCGAAATAGCAGCAGAACCTGTTTTTCTGCTTGGAGTAGATGCGTCGATAATATTTATGGACATTACAACTCCTCTGGAACTTTTAGGGTTTAAGTTCAAATACGCTAAAGGCAGAGGGCCAGTTTACGTCGACGAACTTGATAAACTTTACAGAGATGTTACACCTGACCTTGCTGAAAAATGGGAACCGATCAAAGAGCAGATAAAGCTTTTGAAAAAAATTAAACTTAATGTTATAGGTTTTGGAGCAGGACCTTTTACTTTGATGACCTACCTCCTAAACGACGAACATAAGGACAAACTGAAAACCAAGGAATTTCTTTACAGAACCGCAATAGAAAAATTATCTCCGCTTGCTGAATTGCTTACAGAACAGGCAAGGTTTCAGTTCGAAAACGGGATCGATGTTTTTCAAATCTTCGATAGCTGGGCTGGTAGCTTATCGGGAAATCTGCTTGAAAGCTACGTAAAGGTTTTAACAAAAGTATTTGATGGGCTTGAGAAATATTCAAAAAGAATAATATACTTTTGCAGAAACTGTAACATGTTGCTTGACAGTTTAGCTGCAACAAGCTTTAAAGGATATTTAAGTGTAGATTGGAACTGCGATCTTAAGGTTATCCACAAAAGTTTCAATGGAAGAGTAGGGTTACAGGGAAATCTGGATCCTTTTTACGCTTATGTAGGGGGAAAATCGATGCTCGATGAAGCCAATAAAATTCTGACTGAGGTTCCGGATTATAATCATTATATATTTAATTTAGGTCACGGCGTATTGCCGGGCACATCTGCGGAAAACCTAAAGCTTCTTGCTGACCACGTTAAAAACTGGCAAATATGAAGACCTGCTTTTTCGATTACGGTTATCCAAAAAACTTTAACGAAGTTGAACTTATGCTTAAGAACATCAAGCATGGCTCACGAGAACAGGCTTTAAAAATGTACTCAAAAACTGGTTTTTTTGACATTCCTTCAATTTATGAAAGCGTTTTACATGAAGAAATAAAAAAAGGAAACGCAGAAATAGGATACCTTTATCTCCCGCCGTATATTCAGGACCTAAAAAACTGTAGAGCTTATGTCTCTTTGATACCATTTATCTCAAAAAGTACAGAGATGTATTTAAAAACCACAGGAATAGAGAAAGTTGAAGAGCTCGGACAAAGCGATAAATTCGTGCGCGTTTGGAGCGATAAAATAAACAAAAAATATCCTTTAGAGAATAAAATATTCCTTATTTTTCACAGCGCACCGATTACGGACCACAACTATAAAGACAAAATAGATAAATTTAAAAAAAGATTGGAAGGTTTAACCAGCGTAAAATTACACGCATGTTATGTCAGCTACAGAGAAGGATGGCTCGGACCTTCTTTATCTGAGTGTTATTCGTACGCAAACATTTTTGCGATGATCGGATTTTTATTTGAAAACGCCGAATTACTTAATGAAACTCTCGGGATTAAAAAAGAAATTTTAAAGCTTGACATACATGAAGTAAAATCGTTATTGTATGAATATCTTCAAAAATCGCATTTTCTTACAAACTTTAAATAAACTATGAAGAAATGTTTCATAAAGCTCACAATATAATCAACAGGAAAATCGTTTATTGTGATCTTAAACGCTGTAAAAATGTATTGATCAGCAATTAAAAATTTTAATGTAAAAGATTTTCCCAGTTAGCCTTTTTCCTCTCGTATTCTTTTCTATCATAAACAGGCTTAGCAGGAACGCCTATAACAACAGTCTCTTCAGGTACATCCTTTGTAACAACGGCGCCCATACCTACAACAGCTCTCTTTCCGACTTTTACGCCTGCCTTTATGACGGCCCTGCCACCTATTACTGCCCCGTCATCTATCTTGACACCTATAAGCCTTTTACTGGGTGGATAAGGATCGTTGGTTATTACAGCTGCCGGACCTATGAATACATCATTACCTATTTCAGTTAAAGGGGCTATGTAGACCAGTCCTTCAATTCTTACGTTGTTACCTATTTTTACGTTATAATCTACATGCGCAAGAGAACCTATCACGACGTTATCGCCTATTATCGTATTTTCTCCAACGTACGTAAAATTCCAGATCTTCACGTTTTTTCCTATTCTTACATTTTTACCTATGAAGTTTATAGTTTCCATTGCATATGTTTTGCGCAAGTATGTTTTTATTTTTTACCAATTAAAAAGAAAAACTTAAAATATACGTCCTTTTCTCATGCTTTATGCCTAGTTCTTTTATTAAAGATGGTGTTGAAAGAGCCCCTCACAGAAGCTTACTCAGAGCTGTAGGGGTAAAGGATGATGATTTTAAGAAGCCGTTTATAGGTATAGCTAACAGTTACAGCGAGATAGTACCCGGGCATGTGCACTTGAGAGAATTGGTCGAATATGTTAAGAAAGGTATTAAGGATGCAGGCGGTGTTCCGTTCGAATTTAACACAATAGCTCTTGATGACGGTATAGCCATGGGGCACCCCGGTATGAAGTATTCTTTACCTTCAAGAGAAGTAATTGCTGATTCTGTCGAAATAATGACGATGGGACATCAATTCGATGGCCTTGTTACCATAAGCAGCTGTGACAAGATTACTCCAGGGATGCTCATGGCCGTGGCAAGGCTTAATTTACCTTCGATAATGCTCACTGGAGGGGCAATGAAAGCTGGCTTTTATAACGGAAAAAAGGTGGGCCTTATAGACGTTTTTGAAGCCGTCGGGTCTTATAAAGCGGGTAAAATCAGCGAAAATGAACTTTTAGAAATTGAAAGGGTTGCATGTCCGGGAGCTGGATCATGCAGTGGTCTTTTCACAGCCAACTCCATGGCAATACTTGTGGAAAGCATGGGCCTGACGCTCCCGTATGTTGGTACCTCGTTAGCTGATAGTGAAGAAAAGAAAAAGCTTGCATACTCTACAGGGAAAAGAATAGTTGAATTAGTAAAGCAGAACATCAGAGCAAGGACGTTCCTGACAAAAAGTTCTTTTCTTAATGCTATTGCTGTAGATATGGCGCTTGGAGGCTCAACTAACACTATACTTCACCTGCTTGCGGCTGCTTCAGAAGCTAATGTCCAGCTAAGCCTTGATGATTTTGATATCATGAGTAAAAATGTACCTCACATAGCCCCTATTTACCCAGGGGGTCGTTATATGATAGAGGATCTTCACGAAGCCGGCGGCGTCCCGGCTTTGATAAAAGTATTAAAGGAGCACATTAATACAGAACTATTAACAGTCTCGGGGCTCTCTCTAAAAGAGATAATAGAAAACGCCAGCGTAAAAAACCATGAAGTAATAAGAACCCCTGAGAACCCGGTTCACAGAACAGGCGGGATAGCCATCCTTAAGGGCACTCTGGCACCCAACGGTAGCGTAATAAAGACCGCAGCTATAGGCGACGATTACTATTTTAAGGGAAAGGCATCTCCGTTTGATTCAGAAGAAGAAGCGTTCGAGGCAGTAATAAAGGGTAAGGTAGGCGAGGGTAGGGTTATTGTAGTCAGGTATGAAGGGCCAAAAGGCGGTCCGGGCATGAGGGAAATGCTTGACATAACGAGCGCCGTTGTGGGAATGGGCATCGACGATAAGGTTGCTCTTATTACCGATGGCAGGTTTTCAGGAGGTACCCGTGGACCTGCAGTTGGACACGTGTCTCCAGAAGCTTGGGATATGGGACCCATAGCGTTGATCAGAGAAGATGATCCCATAGAGATAGATGTAAAGCAGAGAAAGCTTAACGTCCTGATAGATGAAAAAGAGCTGAAAAAAAGATCTCAGGAATGGAAAAAACCCAATCCTAAAACAGCATCAAGGTTTTTGCTCAGGTATTCTTCTCAAGTTACCTCAGCTGATAGAGGGTGTGTTCTCAAGGGATCCTGATTGTCTGAAAAAGTAGAAATTCTGGACACAACTTTACGAGACGGATCGCAGATGGCCGGAGTTAGCTTTACCCTGGAGGATAAATTAGAGATAGCAAAAAAGCTTGATGAAATAGGAATAGACATAATAGAAGGAGGATGGCCTTCCTCAAATCCCAAGGATATGGAATTTTTTAAAGAGGTAAAAAAGCTAAACCTAGAGCACTCAAAAGTAGCAGCTTTTGGGTCTACAAAGAAGAAGGGTTCCGAAGTTGATAAAAATCTTGAAACCTTGTTGCAGGCTGATACAAAATATGTTGTAATATTCGGTAAAAGCTGGCTTCTGCATGTTAAAGAAGTGTTAAAAATAAGTCCTGAAGAAAACATATCGCTTATAGGCGAAAGTATAGATTACCTGATTTCAAATGGCAGGGAAGTAATATACGATGCAGAACACTTTTTTGACGGTTATAAAGACGATCCGGAATACGCTGTTAAAACAATAAAGACTGCAGAAGAGGCAGGAGCCAGGGTTATAACTTTAGCCGATACAAACGGTGGCACTTTGCCGTTTGAAGTAGAAAAGATCGTTTCTGAAGTCAGGAAAAAGATAAGCGCTCCGTTAGGCATACATGCTCATAACGATTCAGGTAACGCCGTAGCAAACTCCCTCGTTGCTGTCAATGCGGGAGCAAGCCATGTACAGGGTACGATCAACGGGTTAGGTGAAAGGTGCGGTAACGCTGATCTTATACAGGTAATACCTTCTCTTGCCCTGAAGATGAACAAAAAAGTTCTAAAAAGCCCTTCGGAACTAAAAAAATTAAGAGGTGTTTCAGTTTACATTTATAGCATTCTCAACATGTCTCCAAACCCTTACCAGCCATACGTGGGCAAATATGCGTTCACCCATAAAGGAGGGGTTCATATAGACGCCATGATTAAAAATCCTAGGACCTATGAGCACATAAACCCAGAACATGTAGGAAATGAACGCAGCTTCCTGGTTTCAGAACAGTCCGGAAGGGCAAGCATCCTGAACTACGCGGAAGACCTCGGCCTAAAGCTATCTAAAGAGCATCCTGCTGTTATAACAACTTTAAACAAAGTGAAAGAAATTGAAAAGTACGGAAGCATAGAAGGCGCTGACGCAACGGTAAAGCTGTGGTTATTAAAGAACCTCGGAATGTACTCAGATAAATTTAGCATACTCTACTGGATGGCCAACACAAGAGAAGTTAACAGCAGGATAGAAGCCGAAGGAGAAATCATAGTTAGGGTTAAAGATGAAGTTTACTATGAAAGGGAAACAGGCGTCGGGCCTGTTCACGCTATAGATAAAGCGCTCAAGAAAGCTTTAACTAAAGTTTTTCCCCAGCTTTCAGATGTAATTCTGGAAAATTACAAAGTAACTGTAACAGAGGGCGATAGAAAAGGTACGGCCTCTTACGTAAGGGTTTTTATACAGTTTTCTGATGGAAAATCAACGTGGGCAACAGCTCATGTGTCTGATAACGTTCTTGTAGCGTCGCTGCAGGCGTTGAGCGATGGTTACAGTTACAGGCTTGCTTTGAACGAATTGCGCAGCCTGCTGTAAACTTTAAGGAGCTCTAAACCGTTCCTGATACCCATGCTTGCTTCTTCAACCTTGTTTTTTTCGAAAAATTCCCTTACTTCCTGTTCCCTATCAAGACCGACATAAGGTATCAAAGCAAATAGTATTCTTGGCAATGCTCCAGATTTTGCAAAAACGCTTCTCAGGTATTCTACGTTATCCTTAAGCCATGCCCATAGCAGGTCATAATTTTGCGGGTTCGTTATCGCGTTTGTTATATACCTTATATCCTGTTTTTTGACATCGCTCGTCTTGAACATCGAAAGAACTCTCTGAAAGTCATCTTGCTTCCTGATGTTCAACATTCCTATTAGGACGTTTACCCTGTCTTCATCATAAGCTGCTTTTTTGTACAGTGAGTTTAGCTCCTCAAAAGGCTTTTCAGAAGAAACGGCTATCGAAACCGTTACTGCCGCGCGCACATTAGGGTCTGAGGAAAAGTAATCAGCTACTGACATTTCTTTAGCAAATTTATCGTTTATCATGCTTAACCTCCTCGATAGAATCCCGTTAAACATTTTTGCTTTAAAGTCGGTTCTGTTCTTCCAGGTCTCATAAAGGGAATTAAGATGCCTCTCGTATACCGGTTTTATTTTGTCTCCAAATATTAAATAAAGCGTTGTCATCTGCGATAGCAAAGTAAGGGCTGGAAGGTATGAATCTTCTCCCAGGAATTTTTCTGTCAAAGAAATGTATTCATTAAGGCTTATGAGGTTGGCCAGCATGCTTGAATAAGAATCCGCTAACAGGTTCCATTTATCAAAAGCGCCTTTGCTCCCAGCCAGAGGTTTATCCCAGCTGCTGTATAGAGCTCTGTAAAAACCTTTCCCTTCTACGTTTATTTTTGAAAAATCTTCAATCTCTCCAGAAACGCCCTCTAAGAGAGCAGTAACTTTTTTCCCATCCTTATAATACGTAAGAGGCAAGGGCCAGACGTCATCCTCTAAAGATAGATACCTGAACCTTTTTTGCTCTATCTTTGCTTTTGTATCGCTAAAATAAACCCTTACCATTGGATGCCCTGCCTTTGTAACCCAGGCATTCATGATCTTTTGTACCGGCAAACTTGAAGCCTCTTCCAGGCTAGCCCATAAGTCGCTCATCGTTGCGTTTGAATAAGCGTTGGCTTTTAAGTAAGATTTTATGCCGTCTTCAAAAACGTTTTCTCCCATATAATCTTCAAGCATTCTTAACACGCTTGCTCCTTTACCGTAGCTTATATCGTCAAATATCTGCTCTATCTCTTCTGGCTTGTTTACAGGAACGTGTATAGGGTGTGTCGTGCTTAGTGAATCTGTATGCATTGCTGGTTCAGTTTCAGTTAGCACAAAGTCTTCCCAGTGATCCCACTCTGGAAATACGGAATTTATGGCTTTATAGCTCATAAACGTTGCAAAGCTTTCATTCAACCATAGATCATCCCACCATTTCATTGTAACAAGATCGCCAAACCATTGATGAGCTATTTCATGCGCTACAACAGTTGCCACGTTTCTTCTTACAGATTCCGAACTTTTTTCGTCAGCAAGCAAAGCTATTTCTCTGAATGTTATGGCCCCCCAGTTTTCCATCGCGCCAACGGCAAACTCAGGAACTGCTATAAGGTGTAATTTTGGCAACGGGTATTCTATGTCGAAATATCCTTCATAAAATCCAATAACCTTTTTTGCTACATCTAAAGCAAATCGCCCTCTAGAAGATTTTCCACCATAAGCCGCTACGTAAACCATCTTATCTCCCATCTTATCTTCTATTTCGTCAAAATCGCCAACTCCAAGGTATAATAGGTAGGTTGACATGGGTAAAGTTTCTGGGAAATAGTAAGTTACTTCATTGTTGCTTCTTTCTATTTTTGAAGGAGGCATGTTAGATATTGCCTTTGTATCCCTGTTTACATGAACGGTAAGCCTGAACCTTGCTTTGTAATCTGGCCTGTCTATACACGGTATAAACAGGCGCGCGCCGTTTGGCTCAAACTGAGTTGTATAAAATTTGGCGTCTTTAAATCTTGCAACATAAAACCCCATCAAACTTTCTGAAGCTTTTCCTTTAAACCTGATTTGCAGTTTTTCAGTTATGTTTGCCTCAACCTTAAAACCTTTATCTCCTTCTACCGGTTCTACCTTTTTACCATCAGCCAGTACGCTTTCAATTTTTAATCCTTCAGCATCTATCCACGGGTTTATTGCAGACATATAAATTGTTTCTTCCCCGGTATAAGTTCCTGTTTCGAAATCCAGATCCAGCTTAATATCGTATTCTGTTATTCTCATGATAAATATTAATAATGCGCGTATTTATAATCTTTAGCGCCATGAAAATCAAATATAAAAGGGTATTCCTTTACATTACTGGAGCCTTTTTTGCTTTATACGTTGTTCTGCTTATTCTTAACTATTTGCATTTTGCATTCCCTGTGGAAGGAGTCAGCATGCAACCTGTGCTTTGGACGGGTTATCTTGCTTTTGTCCAACCAGCAACTATCTCGCAGCTTGCACCAAATTCCAGCATAATCGTATACCACAATCCGTTCTATAAAGAGCTTGTAATTCATATGGTGATTAAAAAGATAGATAATTATGCGGTGATAGTAAAAGGAGTTAATAGCGTCACAAACCCTCTTCCTGATTTAAACTATTCGTCGGGAATGCCGCTACTTGTTACCCAAAACATGATTATAGGTAAGGTGCTTTTCTGGATACCATATCTTGGATATATTCTGCTCTATCCGTATGATTACATTGTAGTCATACTCTTTATAATTTCAATAATAATTAATTCCTTTGGCGAATAAACCTAACTCTTAAAAATAATAAGATTTATACTAAGGCATAGTCTTTAATGCCTTGCCTATAATTGTATTTGTAAAAAACGATGTTAATATATACCATGTAACAAAGTTCATCCCCCATGCAACGCCAGCAGGTTTATCTGCCGCAAAATAAAAGATAGAAAACTTAAAGGGGGAAAGAGCTACAATAGAATTTCCAAAATAAAAAGTTAAGACATAAAACAGTATCAAGAATGGTATCAAAAGGTAAAGCGATACTTTCATCCTGTCCATCTGGCTTTTCATTACCATATCTTGCAACTGTTTTTGCTTTTTCTCTAGCTTTGCCTGTTTTTCTTTATCGCCCTCAGATATTGCCTGTCTGTACTCTTTTACGAACTCGTTGTAGGCTTTCATAACTTCGTTGCTGGCCTGCAGGTCAACCTTTTTCATTATCAGTATGTTAGATGCCAACGCTGACACTAAGGAGACTGCAAATATTATCAAAGCAGATTCGACTATTGGCATATTCCTTCTCTCTATAGCTCAAGCCTTTTTATAAGTTCTTCTGCAGTTGCTTCAGGCTTTCCTTCTTCGTTCACAACTTCAGACGCAAGGGCCCCTGTTATGTTTGATACAGATATCATGTACATCCTTGAATACTCAATCTCCTCTTCAACCTTTTCCAGAGGTATTATCTCCCTCTTCCTTGTAGGGTCGTTCATCCTCCTCTTTATTATCAGTTCTGCAGGTGCTGTTATCAGGAAAAGGTGAGTTGGTTTCAGTATCCTTGCAACGTGCATCGGTATGCCCGGCAGGTAGCCAAAAGGCGTTGGTATCTGAAAGTGAGTGTCGACAACTTTAAGGTAAGATTTTGAAGAAGCTATCCTCTTTGCGGCTGACTTCTGAAGCTCAACCTGCTTTTCATAAGGCAGATTCCTCATCTGGTCCCTGTCCTTTATTCCGGCTTTTTCAGCCTCATTGAGCATTACAGTCCCGTAAACAAAGGTTTCAAAGTCAACGTTCTTTGCCTTTAGCTTTTCGTAAAAAACGTTCAGGACTGTGGTCTTCCCGACTCCAGCTATTCCGCCGATGATAGCGAGCTTACTCAAACAGCCCACCAAGTCCTGGCACTGTTGAGATAAGTTGCTCCTGAGCCAGCATCTGGTAATAGCTGATAGATATGTCTATAACTAGCAACAATCCTATCCCTGTACCGTAAACGTTCAAGAGCGTGCTCGCAGCTGCTATTATGCCTATAAGCAGACCGCTGAACAGAGTTACTACAGGAATATATCTGTTAAGAAGGCTGCCTATCGTAGTCCTTGTAGTCCTGAATCCCGGTATCTGAAGGTCAGAAGAAATTATTGTTTCAGCTGCTTTTTCTGCAGACATGCCGCTTACATCAACCCATAGCTTTGCAAAAACCACGCTCAGAATAATTACAAAAAGCGAGTAAGTTATTACCTGAACCGGGTGGTGGAAAGCGAGGGGAACCGGTGGTGGGGTGCTTACATAATAAAGCAAACCTCCGGTAAAAGTTCCGTTTTGAACTGTTCCAAGCCATGTTATGTGGTTGTATATGGCTGGATTTTTTGCAAGCATTGCAAAGAAGAACTGGAAATCTGCAATGAGCGCAGCAACGAGGATAACGGGTATGTTAGAAACGTAAAGCAGCTTAATCGGGTATGTAGCAGAAAAGCCCTTAAATTTTGAAGACGATATAGGTATCTCAATCCTTACGCCTTCAAGATAGAGGATAAGCAGAGCGAAAAGAATCGTGCTTATCAAACCTATCAGATCAGGAAAATTCGCCGGCCTGTTAACTATGTTCATGTAAGCCCTGTGTATGGTTTCGTTTATTGCGTATGGTATATAACCAAAGTACTGACCGTCAACCGGTATAGGGCTAAACAGGTCAAGCATTATCTGCAACGATATGCCGGCAAGTATAAACAGGCTTATACCGCTCCCTATCCCCCATCCTTTTTGAAGCATCTGATCCAGCAGGAAAACTATCGAAGTAGCTATTATGAGCTGAAATATCACTATTACTGTTGCATAGGGGCTTAAAGTTGTCCCTACAACACCGCTCAATACATAAAAAACGCTTTCAGCAATGATAAACACGAAAGTAAGTATCTTTGTTATAGACGCAAAAAACTTCTGATCTTCTGGATTTGTCAGATCCAGATGAATCAGATCAGAGCCCATAAGAACTTGTGCAATGAGCCCAGCGGTAACTATCGGACCTATGCCGAGCGTCATCAAAGTTCCTATGTTGGCCGCAAAAATTATCTGGTAGAAAAAGAGAAGCGAACTTGAGGATTTTAATACTCCATAAAGCGGAATCTGGGCCATAAGCAGATAGAGTACGACAGCAAGAAGCGTCCAGATTAACCTTTCAGTTAAGCTAGGTTTCTGTTTAGGCTTCGGCACCTCGGGTAAAACCGATGAAATTTTAAAGAATGCATCTCTTATACTCATTTTTAATTAACTGAGATTTTTCCGCCGGCCTTAACTATAGACTCTTCAGCTTTTTTTGTCCAGCTTTCAGCTATCACATATACAGGTTTTATCAGGTTACCTTTTCCTAAAACCTTCTGTATTTTTAATTCCTTTAAATTGATGACGGGTAAACCATCTTTTGTAACTCCAGGCTGGTATTTTTCGAGCAAGTAGTTTATTTCTTCCACGTTAATCCATTTTTTGATCTTCTCGCCGGTGGGATTGTGGAAGCCATTTTTTCCAAAATGATCCGGATCGTGGACAAGTATCCAGCTCCATTTATGCTTGTGAAGCCCAGCACCTCCTGTCCCTCCATGTCCTCCGGACTTCCTGTGCTGTCCTATCTGTCCCCAACCCACGGTTCTTGAACCTCTGAGCTTTCTTATTTTTCTTTTCCTAGTTGCCATTTTGTATCATCCTCTCTAATAGGTCAAGGGCTGTATATTTGTTTCTCGGTATTCCTTTCTTTGGAGGCGGAAGGCCAAAATAAGGCTTTATACCAATAAGCTTTAGCTTTATTTTACCTTCATCATAGAGTTTGACCAGAGTCTCAAAATCGTTTATGCCCTTTGAATTTAGATATTCTAAAGTAAGGGGACGCTGGTCGTTTACCTTTCCTCTTTTCTGGAAGAGTTCGACTGCCTTTTCAAAAGGCAGTTCCTGCCAGATCACATAATCTTTGGCTTTTTGGAGCATTCCTCTGACTACTGGAGAATCCCTAAGTACTGTTGCGTTGAACCTCCTTTTTAGATGCAGCATCTCCAAAGTTTTTTTAACGTCTTTTCTTACGTTTATCGTACCTTTTGTCCTTATAGCTATTAAAAGGCTCATACAGTTATCACCTTTGAAGCGTTTTTAAATGCATCATAAATTGCAAAAGCCATTGACATGTCAGTTGAAGTCATTCCAAATGTTTTTGTCCAAGCATCCTTGATTCCTGCCAAGCTTATTATGTTTTTTATGTGAGGTGCCGCGACTATGCCCAAGCCTCTAGGAGCGGGATATATTATAATCTTGACGCTTCCTGTTTTGCCTTCTAATACATAAGGGACAGAATGAGGCTGGCCACATCTGCATTCCCAGCTTCCGCATCCTAGCGGTACCGGTATTATGCTAAGAAGAGCATTTCTGATGGCTTTATCCATTGCGGTCCTTGTATTCATGGATTTAGCATGCCCAACTCCAAACCATCCACTCTGATCCCCCAGCGCCACTAATGCCCTGAACCTTGTCTTTTCTCCTGCGTCCGTCTGTTTCTGAACAACTCTTACGCCAACCAGCAAGGTTTTTAAATTAGGAAGCAGCGTCTGCACTATTTCTGGTTCTTTTATTTTATACCCAAGCTCAAAGATTTCCTTTAAATTCGTTATCTTCCCATCTTTAACTAGCTGTCCTAGAGTTGTTTTCGGTACCCACTCTCTTACTTGTTCTTGATTTTCTGACGATTGAGCTTGTTCGCTCATTTAATTTCTCCCTCCATTATTTTTTTCTTTATGCTTTCAAAAACCTCAGAAAGATTTTCTATCTCTTTCATAACTCTTGCGAACTGAGGGCCTGAATACCCGCTTTCCAAAAGTTTTTTTGCATAACCAACAATCTGTTCGCCTTTTATTATACCTTCATCTGGAAAGATTTCCTCATCTACCCTTACTTTTAAACCAGCGTCAGTTACACCCTTGAGAAAAGCTGTTGCTTTCGATTTTGCTATAAAATTTCTAACCCCCGAATAATATATAGCTTCTTCTATGCCGTTTGCAACAGCCCTTTTTCCCAGCAAAAGGCCAACCAGGTATGCTGCAGGATAATTTTTTCTGCTAAATTTCCAGCCTAATTTTTCAAGCTCTTTGGAATTAGCCTGAACGACGGTTATATCTCCTTTTTTTGTCGGTCTGATTATATGCGCCCAGATATTCTTGTTGGATTTAAACATATAAACCAGAGGTAACCTGGAAACTAGGGCCTTCTTTCTCTTCTTATAATCAGTTTTAAACTGTAATCTTCTTTTAAACGTCATTGTTTACCACCCAAATACTCCTTAAGCCTCGCAATAGTTCTGATTTCTCCCCCTTTAATCTTTCTGTAAGCTTCCCAATATTTATCATTCGTTATCTGCCCTTTAACCGCTCTCAAATAGTTCCTTAAAGCCCTAACTTGTCTTACCCATCTCTCTTTTTTACCCATCCTGGCTGTCTTTTTACCTTTCCTGCTTCCGTACCCTCTTCGTTTTACTTCCTTTTTTGTTGTCTGCCCTTTAACCGATAAAATTGATATTGCTCCATCTTTTATCAGGGATCTGAGTTCCTGCTTTGTTACTGCGTCTTCAATGTCTGTAATCCTTTCATGGTTAAACCTAACCCTGCCTTTTCCAACTCCAAGCATCTTTGCAATTATTTCTTTTTTCTTTTCAAGGTTCATTTTAAGGCTTCACCTCTGATGGTGCGTTAAGCACTCTTAACCCTCTTTTTCTGGCTTCCTTTAGTATTTCAAGCTTTTTCTTTAACCCCAATTTTCCTGAAATTCTTACTGCATGTTTGGATGGGTTTAACGGCTCCAGATCTTTTACACTACAAACCAAGATCTCGACCAAACCTGATGGATGTAAACCCCTGACTTTTTTAGATTTCCTGTAACCTATCTTAACTATGGGGGGCCATCCCTTAAACTGTAGCCTCATCTTGTTATCTATGCCTTTTGGCTTCCTCCAGTTTTGCCTTATTCTCTTATATCTCCAGCTCTCTTCTCTCTTAAATTCTGGTATCTTTTTGTCAGGATCTTTCATAAATATACACCCCATCTAAAAAGACCCTCGGGTCTTTATACTTTATTTTTGTCGCGTTCTCTATGTTTCCGGCCGTTTGTCCAACAGCTTCTTTACATGGCCCTTCGACTATTATGTCATCTCCTTCAACAGAAACTTTTGTATTAGAACCAACTATCTTTGCAAAACGCGGGAACCTTTCTCCTATAAAATTATCAATCCTTACTCTGTCTTTTTCAACTTTTACCTGAATCGGAAAGTGAGAATAAACTATTTTTAGCCTGTATACATAGTTTTTCTGAACGCCTTCGATTAAATTTTTGATGTGTTTTACGACTGACCTTGCTACCGCGTAATAATCTTTTCTCTTTTTCACGCTTGAAACTATGATTTTATCTGCATTTACCTCGATGTTAACCTTCATCTTCGAAAAATCTTTTTCGCATTCTCCTTTCGGTCCCTTTACTTTTAACGTTTTGTTTTCTAATTTTACACTGACCCCTTTTGGGATCTGAATTTCTTCTGAATATAAAACCTGTTTAACAGTTTCAGTAGACATATCCCAACAACCTACCTCCTATCTTCTTTTCTTGGGCTTCAATATGGCTCATTATGCCCTGGTTTGTTGACACTATCAGTATTCCCACACCAACTGCTGGCAAATACTTTCTTTCCCAATTTCCGATCTGGTCCCACGTTACAGGGTACCTTGGCTTAACCGCTCCGCAGCTGTTAATTCTTCCCAGAAGCTGAACCTTAAGCTTGGGCATTATCCTGT
Source organism: Nitrososphaerales archaeon (assembly GCA_023256355.1). Taxonomy (GTDB): domain Archaea; phylum Thermoproteota; class Nitrososphaeria; order Conexivisphaerales; family UBA164; genus CAYFFZ01. Next base: position 26,611 of record JAGDXJ010000007.1, read on the forward strand.
CGTCTATGAGCTCGAATTCTCCTATATAACCATACCTTTGCATGACTTTCAGCGTATTCATCAGAAGCTTTGAAGCCGGCATAACATAACATTCTCTTTTGTTTCTTTTCTCGTTCTCAAGTATCGTGTTAAAAAGGTTTGCGACAAGGTCTTTTGCTGGCAATTTTTCTCACCTAATTATACTTTTTAAACCCTAACTGAGGCGCGACCTCTCTAAAACACTGCCTGCATAACATCAGACCATATTTCTGAATTACTGGTCCATACTGGCCGCACCTAACACAAGCTCTAGACCCTTTACCGTACTTTCTGGGTTTTCCGCTTCTGATTTTTCCAAAAGTATACTTGCCCATTATACCAAATTCACCCCTATACTCCTATAAAACTCTATTGCTTCTTCTTTTGTTATCCTGTGTTCCTTGCCTACGCTTGATTTGCACCTTTTTCGTCTTTGAACTCTATAACCGGGCCTTGCTAGGCTTACTATTACGTCTAATCCAAATATACCAATTTCAGGGTTATATTTTATGCCTGGAATGTCTATGTGTTCTTTTATTCCGAATGCCAGGTTACCCGATTCATCAACTGAAGATACAGGCACAGCGTTGCCCCTTGCAGCAAGAACCTTCTGCAAAATTTCCAAAGCCTTTTTCTTCCTAAGCGTTACCATAACCGCTATTTTTTCACCCCTGTGTATTCCAAAATCTCTTATAGTTCTTTTTGCTTTTCTTTCAGAAGGTTCCTGTTCAGCTATTTCTTGCAGTATTCTTTTTGCTTTTTCTAACTTTTCTCCAGCCTGCCCTACTCCAATGTGGAGTATCACTTTATCTATGTATATCCTCTTCATCACGTTAGGTTCTTTAGACTGTTCCATCATGATTCAACACCCAGCTTTATGGCCGGCTTCTCTTTGCCAACCACAACAATGTAATCTTTCGTAACTGTAACGGCTTCATCCCCTTTAATCAACCTTACAGTAGCTATTCTGCTGTATGTGCTCGGGATAACCTCATCTATTTTTCCGATTATTCCAACCCTTCTACCTCTGTAAACCAGACCAATGTTTCCTTTTTCTAACTTAAACACGTCAATTACCTTATTTTCTGCAAGGTTTACCAGCAGCGAGTCGCCGGTTTTTATGCTTTCATCGTCAAGGAGGTAGCTGCTTGAATCATGCCCCACGTACTGCACTTTTCCACTTTTTACTTTAATCTTCTTTACGACCTTTACTATTTTCAGGTCTTTTTCCTGTTTATCAATCTGTACGGGATAAAGCTCTTTACCGTTTGATGGAACAAGCCTGTAATAAATTTCCGTATCCTTTATGTTTATTACATCAAAAAGGCCTATCGGAAACTGATGATCCTTAACGGTCTTGTTGTTTACTCTTAACATTCCCATCCTCAAGCCTTTTTTCGCTTCCCATGCAGTTCTGGCGAAGCCAAGCACATCCCTTAACAAAGTTACCGGGTCGTAAGCAAGTAATTTTGGATGCGGACCCGGCCCGGCGTTTGTCGCGAAAACGTACTCTTTCTTAGGAGCCTCATAAAACGGAGGTAAAACCTCCCTTTTTCTAACGGTTGAACCGCCTTTCTTAGCCAACTTGATTCACCTGATTTTCAGCTTTTCCCTCAATTTCTTCCTTTCTTTTCTTATCTTCAAGGTTAAGCTCAACGATCATCACTTTTGACGGATGAACTTTTACGGGTACTTCTTGCCCGTTAACCTTCTTCCTCATCAACCCTTCCACTGCAATCCTTCCCAAATCAGGAAATACGTCTGTCACTTTACCCTGTACACCTTTATAATCTCCCCTCATTACTTTTACTGTATCTCCAACCCTTACCCTAATTGACCTAAATCCGTACTTTTTTCTTAACTCTTCTGACAGGTTTGCCCTGAGCACTTTATTCTTGTCAAGCCAGTCAGCGTTTTTTAAAATATCTTTAATCTTCATTTTAACATCACACTATTGAGTACGCTATGTTCGCTATTCTTGGCCATTTTTCAGCAGCCTCCATAGCAACTGGACCTCTTATTTCTGTTCCCTTTAGCTCTCCCTCTGGAGTTATAAGTACAGCTGCGTTATCTTCAAAACTGATCCTGTCTCCGCTCAACCTTTTTACTGGATATTTCTGCCTGACTATTACGGCATGAAATATCTGTTTTCTGACCTCAGGCGTGCCTACTCTGACGACCACAACAACCTCATCGCCTACAGAAGCAGACGGTATTCTTTTCAATCTGCCTTTATAACCTATTACCTGTATAAGTTTTAGCTTTTTTGCGCCCGTGTTATCTGCACAGTTAATAACTGCAGGTACAGGTATTGACTTTGTTATATGCGGTTTGTATTCTTCTACCCCTTTTGCTGAAACCGCTCTAGTCTTTTCAGGCACCTGTTTTCACCTCACCAAGAACAACATGCGCTATGTTTTTTCCAAGAGGTCTTGTTTCTGCTATCGCAACGGTGCTTCCTTCTTTAATTTCAACACAAGGTGGAACGCGCGCGTGTATCTTTCCTCTTCTTCTTTCATACCTCATGTACTTAGGCACATAAAAGAAATATTCTATCTCTACAACTGCAGCTTTTTTCATTTTATAGCTTACAACTTTACCTACCCGTACTTTACCCCTTATCTTAAGGTTGCCATGATAAGGACACAGCGGATCATGACACTTTGATGCTGGCTGTGCTATCTTTAAATTTATACCCTGCATCATTTTGGATCTAACCTCTCCCATATTCTACCCAACAAATCCTCCCCAACGTAAATTTTTTTATTGCTTATAAAGTAATTCCCCTTTTTGGGAACTATCTTAATTGTATCTTTTGTTTTAATGTAAAACGTGTTTCTTGTCTCGTACACAACGTAACCTTTTATTTTCTTACCCTTTACCACCAGAACGTCCCCTATGTTTATCATTTCTTCTGTTGCCTCCTTTTCATTTCGGTCAAAATTCTTGCTATGTTTCTTTTAACTGACTTTATGCTCCCTGATTCTTTTCCTAGCATTCTCATCTTCTTTAGGTTGTTTAACCTGAGAATTTCCTTCTGCGCTTCGGACAGCGTTTTCCTTAACTCTTCATCACTGAGTTTGCTGACCTTTATTTTCTTCATTTTTATCACCTTTTAACTTAAAATCTTCTAATACTGGAGATTTATAAGCTACTGTTACCTTTATGCCGTAAAGCCCCATCTTAAGCAGCACGTGCTCCACGGCTGTCCTTGTAGCAGCTTCCCTCGGGTAACCGCTTTTTGGAAGTATTCCAGCCCTAAATTTCTGGAACGATGCTCTTTCGCTTCTTATCTTGCCCTGCAGCTTGATTTCAATCCCAAGCGCACCAGCAGCTATGGCTTCATTCATTGCTATAGTTGCAGCCCTTCTGAAGTTAACCCCTTTTTGATATGCGTTTGAAAGCCTTAAAGCTATAGCCTTAGGGTCTAAAGCTGGACTCTGGACTTCTGCCGCGTTTATTGAGACTTCCTTTAGCCCTATTTCTTTTGATATATCTTCCATAAGGTTACGAACGTTGTTTCCATGCAACCCTATTACCAGTCCTGGCCTGAGAGCCAGTATGTTTAGCCTTGTTCCCAGTGGGCTGCTTTCAAGGTTCATGTCTACAAAACCTGCCTGTTTTAACTTTTTGTCAAGATACTCTCTTAGCATCATGCTCTGCTTTTTTGATTCTAAAATATTCTTATAGTAAACCATTTTTATACAACCCTCGCAATAGCTTCAATATGAACATAAACGTGCATCTTGGGCGACCTTCTACCGAACGCACGGGGAATAAACCTTTCGAGCTTTCTTCCTGGATACGCTGAAGCGTGAATTATTATAAGCCTGCTAACGTCCAAGCCTTTATAAAGAGCGTTTGATTCTAAATTTTCTAAAAGCTTTAAGAAATATTTAGCGGCTTTAACAGGATACCTTCCCGCATAAAATCCTTCTACGTTGTGATGACCAACCTTGCTGTGGTATCTTTTGAAAGGAACTATCCTTCTTTTTTCGATTACTTCCTGCAAAACCTGTTTAGCTCTGTCCAAGCTCATCCCTTTTATATAATTAGCTACTTCTCTAGCTTCCTTAGGGCTAACATCAACTTCCCTAAGGCTTCCCCTAACGTCCGAAACCTCATTATATTGAATAAACGAATATCCGAACTCTGGCATTTGCCTTCCATGTATTTACGTAATTAATTTAAAAACTTTCCCTTATAACTTTACGCGCATACAACCAAGCAAGGGCTGTATTTTTTAACACGCTTTTTACAGATAAATCTAAATAATAATTTTTAAAATTTTATGTTCAAATAATAAAGTATAATTTAGTTACCGTAGTATTAATAAAGTGTTTGGCTTTGGCCATTATGAAAGTGGAGTTCACCAGGACAAGCCTGTCGTTCTACCTCACTTTTTCAAGGAACCTCCTTCTGACCTCCCACTGAGGGAGGAGCTTCAACCTAGCCTTAGTGCTGCTCCAAGGTTGGAAGGGACAGCGGAGATGTGAGCCTTGTGCAGTTGAGCTCGAAGGAGTCCCATGACTCACCTATTGTTAAGCTTGGTATGCGGGCGAGGACTAAGCCCTACGCTCTATCATGATTAAAGATAAGATGATTGAAATTAAAGTTAGGGCAAACAGTATGCTTCACTATATAGATAAGATGTCACTTCGCTATCAAAATACAAAGCTAGAAGATAATGGGTTGATATGATTCTCTTAGGCTAGCTTACTGAGGATGATAGCTGTAGCCGACCTCACTTTCTGATAAATAGGAGTCCTAAAAGATCATCTTTATTCCAAAAATTGATTGCCGAAACTTAATTATTTTATAAAATCAAATTTCTGAATCTTTAATATTTAGTTAAAAGCTATATAGTATAATTTGTCTATAATTTTATTAAGTATGAGAATATAAAAATTTAAGGTTCCACAAAGGAACTCGGTTCCGGTATCGAACTGTAAAACTATTCGACCTTAAACCCAGAACAAATTGTTATTGAAAATAAATTTATACTTGCATTATTTATTATATTTAGTGAAGGGGAAACATTTGACCCATTTTGATGAATATAAAACTCTTATCGAAAGATCAAAAAGATTTTATGAAACTGCTCTAATTCAAATAGATAGAGAATATTATGATTTGGCAGCATTTAGCTTAGAGCAAAGCTTACAGCTTTTTTTAAAAGCAGCACTCCTTAAACAAGGGCTGGAATATCCTAGAATTCATAGTATTAGAAGACTTTTAGAACTTATATATGAAGTTACAGGAAAGGAAGAAGTAAAGAATGTTTTGCAAAAGTTTTTAATAGAGCTCGCGCTTCTAGAGGATGTATACATAACTTCTAGATATATTGCTAGGGAATATAGAAAAGAAGAGGTATTTAAAATTAAGGAAGCGGTTGATGAGGTGTTTATGGTTGTCAGAAAGGTTATTAATTGAAGAGGCTAAAAGAAGGGCTGAAATATATGAAAATTTGTTATCGTATCTGAAAACAGCATATTATGTAGTTAAAGGTTTAGATAAAAATGCAGAAATCTACATTTTTGGAAGTGTTGCCGATAAAAGGAATCTAATTTCAAGTGATATAGATCTACTTGTTGTAACCGATCTTCCTCCTGAAATTGTAATTGCAAAGCTTTGGGAAAATGGAATAACCGATCCATTTGAAATACACGTTGTAAAAAGTGAAACGCTGAACCTTTATAAACAAAGAACAAAACTAGAAAAAGTAGAATTTCCTGTTAGAACATAAAGATTTTTAGTTATTTGTTTAATAACAAATTATAATAACATGCATCAAAAATTATTTAAATTTTTATTGCTAAAATTGATTATTTATTATTATAATGGTTTTGCATCTTCCTCAATAAGAAGATCTAAGAAATTATTATTTATTAATAATGGGATGAGCCTTAAAGTATATAGAATATCTTGAAGGGCACTTTCGCTTATTTTTTCTTCAGATCTTCCATTTTAACTTTTAACTATACTCTGATCCTTTGTTCCATAGGCTAATAATTTCATAACGTTCCTATATTTTCCCCTACTTACTCTATACTTTAAAAAATCCTTTATTTCCCGTTTTGCTAGATTTACTGCATCCTTCAAAATGCTTTCCAGATCTCTGTCATGTTTGATCTTAGAAGATACATAACAAGTTAGCCATCCTATTATTTCGTTTAATTTACCTTTTTCAATTTTATCATCTTCTATTTTCTTAACTTCGCCAAATCTTTTTTCAAGTAGTCTATAAATTTTTCCTTATTTAACGTTTTTGTTTTAACTCTTAGATAAGCTTTGCCATATAATGAGGTTTTTGTTTAACCAAAGAAATGATGTAATACATTTATTTCAGATCCAGATATTATGAAAGATAAATTTTCCAAATGACCGTATGCATATATTATATATGATGTAAGTAAATTAATTCATTCTGTATTTTAAAAGGTTTATAAACTTTGTATAGCTCTAAGTTTTACTAGGTGTAACATATGGTTAAACTAAAATTAAAAATTGGTCCAAAAGGGCAAGTAATAATACCCAAGAAACTTAGAGAGGCATATAAAATAAAAGAGAATGGTTATGTAATAGTTGAAGCCACTGATGATGGATTGATTATAAAGGGCCAACCAGATCTTAAAGAAGTTTTCTCGTGGGTAAGAGAAAGACAGAAAAAACTATCAGGTCCAATAGCCAATCTAGGAGATTTAGCTAATGTATATCTTGAAGAGGAGTTTGAGGATTAAAATCTTTTATTGATTCTAGTTTTTTCATTTATCTTAATGTTAAAGCAACTAATGAGATTATAGATAAAATCGAAAAATTCTTTTCTCATTTAAATAAAAACTACTATCTTTATACAAATGTATTAGTTTTAGATGAAGTTCTTTACATATCTAAGAAAAAGTACAAAGTAGAATATAAAGATACCATGGAATTTATTGATAAGTTCATCATTCCTTATGTTACAATTCTTGGACTTAGCCAAAACGAATATGAGTTATCAAAAGTATATATGTTAAGTTATGGGCTTAAACCTTCTGATGCGTTTCATTTAGCTACGATGAAAAATCATAATATAGAGATTATAGTAAGCGAAGATAAAGATTTTGATAAAATAAATGAAATTAAAAGGATATGGCTTTAAGTCTTATTTTATTTTCTTAATCTTTATAGCAATATCATATGGATAATACTGATTATTCTCTATTAAGCTTTTCCCGTCTGTTCCTTTAGGAATAGGTAGTCCTAGAGAAGATAAAATAGTAGGAGTAATATCATAATTTGTTAAAGGCTCTTTTAATGTGATTTTCCTATTATAGATTTTTTCTCCATACGCTATAAATACTCCGTATATGTGGTGGTTTGTCCTCAAATCAAATCTTAGCCTTGAGAATGATAAAGGCTGTAAAGAAAAATCTAAATAAATTCTATCAATAAACTTAGGCATTATAATAGCAGAAGGAAATTCTGGATAAAATGAACCCTTAAATAAATCCTCTGTCTTTACAATTTTAATATACTTAGAGATTTCATCTTTATCTATTAATTTCATGTATAGAGCTCTTTGCTTGTCATTTAAAAAATACGAAACCCATACATCAGCTGGATCATGCATATCATACGTTATGCTAAGTTTATCCATTTCTGTTTCATAACCCTTCCAGGCCTCTTCTTGGCTTAGTTTATACAGTTCATTTCTTTCCCTTAAGACATTGAAATACCTTCTAATTATAGTTTTCTTTATAATAACTCTCATAGGTATTTTAAAAAATAATGATAGCTTATCATTTATGGTATAAAAAGAAGTAAATAAATCATAATTTCTCTTTTTTTCTATCAGTGGTATTAAAGGATTTGCATAGTATCTATATGAGCCTAGGCCATGATCTGAAACTATGAAAATATTTTTGCTCTTTTTAATTATTTCTCCCAATAGAGAATCTATCATATTCCATATTTCTCTTGATTTTTTCTTAACATTTAATACTTCATGGGAATCTTTATGAAAAGTCTGATCCGGGAAAGGCAATACAATGGAAACAAAATCATAGTCTTTTTCATTCAGGATATTCTCTAAGCCTTTTATATAAGATTTTGTTTTATCATAAGGATTTAAAGATGGATTAAAGTAATTCAAGTATTTTCTGAGAAAATCAGAATTTGTTTCTACCTTTGGTGCAATTAATGTGTCTGTAATTAAATCTAAATTTTTTGTATACCAGTTACCATTAATCGGCCATGTTAATGGATAATTTATCGATAAAGTACTCAAACCCTTAAATGCTGTTATTTCAAAAACTCTAGGATATTTAACGTCAAAGCTTTGATAATATCTCCACATAGGTTTTCCATTATTGTTGTAAATTTTTGTAAAACCCCAAATTCCATGTTTTGCGGGATTAACGCCAGTAGCTATGCTTGTCCATTCTATTGGTGTAACAGGAGGTATTGATATTAAACCGTGTAATTGTCCATTCTCAATAATTTTTCTTAAATTTCTTAACTCCAACTTTTTTAATGCATTACTAAGTATTTGAGGTGATAGGCCGTCAAGGCCTAGCATTATTGATTTCATTTCTTAATTCCCTTTTATTTTTAACTTTATCCCTTTAAATTTTAATGTTAAATAGATCACCTCTTTCATATACTAAATGATGAGGTTTTCATAATTTTTAAAATATTTATAATATGAATGGTATAGTGTGAAAGAAGTGGAAAAGTATTTAAGTGGGCATAAATTCTGATATTAGCAAAAGAAAGGTGAGCGTATGAAAGGTGTTTCGAAAGGAATAATTGCAGTAATAGTTGTTGTAATAATAGTTATTGTAGGAGGGGTAGCTGCTTATTATGCAACTAAAAAACCCTCTGTAACCACTTCTACAACATCTACTTCTACAACCACAACATCTTCTGTTCCGCCTGTAACATCTACCTCTACAACAACATCTGTTTCTTCCTTATCTCCAGTTGCAGTCTCAACATATGCAACGGTAGCAGGAACACCAATTAATTTCGTATTATCTTCATTTACTCCATCAAGTAATAAATACGCACTGTTTTATCCAGGTAATGGTAAAGTAATAAACACAACATCACAATACGTTAACGTAACATATAATTACCCAGGTCATTACTTAGTTTACTATAACGTATATCAAAATGGAGTCTTAACAGGTTCATCATTATCAAACCTAATAGAAATAACAGTTGCACCAAGCATACCTGAAAGCTTAGCTCCATTAGTTACAGTCCCAACAATTACTTTTAACATAACAAGAAACCCAACAGCACCTGTTTTCACAACAGGTGAAACGGTTTATCTATCAGGAGGTTTCTTACAGCCACCATCAGGTCAAAACATGACAATATATGAGTATGTATGGAATTTTGGTAATGGACAAACACAAACAGTTATGGCAAACCAAACAACTTTCTTACCAGAAACAAATCCTGTTAACGTAACATATAGTTCACCTGGTCTATATGCAGTATCATTAACAGTTGTTACTAAAAACGTATCATCAGGAAAAACATATAATTATACAACATATCAAACAGTTGCAGTATCAGGAAATAGTATAACGTTTTCACTCTTTAAATTTTCAAGTAATGTACCTAGTCCAGGAGTTATACAAGTAGCAGAAAACCAACCTGGTGGACCATATTCTTTGGACCCTGATATAGACTATGAAGTAGTAGGGTTTGAAGTCATAGCCAATGTTTACCAAACATTATTGCTATATAATGGGTCAAACACTACATCATTTATTCCATATGCAGCATCTGAAGTGCCATCAGTTCAAAACGGCTTAATAAAGAATAATTATACAGAATATATATTCCCTATAAGATCAGGTTTATACTTCTCAAACGGAGATCCCGTAACAGCATATGATGTTTGGTATTCAATAATAAGGGCTTTGTTATTTGTTGGAGGTTTGCCCGGGACTCCAGATTGGATAATAGCTCAATATTTAGTACCAAATGTAACAGCCGTCGTCAACAGTTTCCGATAAACCGTGAAGTTTATATACTTTGTATGTGAATTTAATTATGGTGCTGAACGATGCTGAGGCCTAAGGAAGTATGCCAACGCTTAGGAATATCATACCGTACGTTACAGAGCTATGTTAAGAAAGGGTACATAAAACCAGTAATATTAGAAAGTGGAAAGTGGAGGTTCAAGGAAGAAGATGTTGAAAAGTTAATGGGAATAGTAAGGAAGAGGAAAGTAATACTATACGCTAGGGTGTCATCAAACACACAAAAAGATGACTTGGTAAACCAAGTAAAATACCTTGAGGAGCAAGTTAAGGATTACGACCAAGTAATAACAGACGTTGGATCTGGGTTAAACATGAAGAGGAAGGGATTCCTCAAGCTGTTGAGGATGATACTGAATAACGAGGTATTAAAAGTTGTTGTTGCTTACCCAGACAGGCTAGTTAGGTTCAATTTCGAGATAATTGAGGAAGTATGCAAAGCACACAACTGTGAAATAGTAGTGTTAGACAATGAGGACAAAACACCAGAACAAGAGTTAATAGAGGACTTAATTTCCATACTGGTATCGTTCAGTGGAAAACTCTACGGTATGAGGAGTCATAAATACGAAAATGTGAAGAAGTGTGTTGAGGAACTTAAGAATTAGAAGTTTTACCCCAGAGGAGGAGTACGTTTACATAACGTACTCCATCAATAACGATAAAAAGGAGGAAAGCAAGATATTAATAGAGAACTACAGAGTCCTATTGCAGAAAGCTTTAGACTACTTGTGGGTGAAAGTTGAGAAAAAAGAAGTGAAGAAGGGTAAGAAAGTCATCACGAAGGTTAAAATAACCTTGCCTAAGAAAAAGGAAGTGTACAAGGTGTTAAGAAATGAGTTAGAGAAAATTAACGTTTTGGCTTCCCACTACGTTGACAAAGCAATAAACGATGCTTACTCGATCTTAAAGGCTTGGAGGAGGAGAGTTGAAAAGGGAAAAGCTTCAATGAGGAAACCAACACTGAGGAAGGTTTACGTTAGAATAAAGTCAACTCTTAGGAAAGTTGAGGGTGAGGGTGTAAGGATTACTGTAAGACCTTATCAGTATATTACCTTTTCTTGGTCTCACAAATGGTTCTCTAGACGGGTTAAGGGACTAGAACTGGGTGAACCTGTGATAAAGGAGGATAAGGTGTATTTACCATTCCGTTATAAATTAAAGTGGTCAACCCCCCTAGATTTTCTCTCTATTGACAGCAACTTATACACATTGGATGCCTATGATGGAGAGAAGTTCGTTACATTTTCAATCAAGGAGTTGTACAGTCTAAAATACGGTATGGAGTTAAAGAGGAGTAAAATACAATCTTTTGCTTCTAAACACGACAAGAAGGGGAAGGAATTGTTAAGAAAGTATTCTCACAGAGAGAGGAATAGAGTTAGGGATTATATTCACAAGTTCGTGAACAAACTATTGGAGATGTATCCCTTGACTACGTTTGCTGTTGAAAAACTGAATAAACAAGAGATGTTTAGAGATGCTAACGAAAATTTGTCTAAGAAGATTTCCAAAACTGTTTGGAAAACTGTTCACAGTGTTCTTAAATACAAGGCCCCACTTTATGGTTCCTTTGTTAAGGAGGTTAACCCTCATCTTACTTCCAAGTCCTGCCCCAGATGTGGATGGGTTTCCCGAAAGGTCGGCAGGACTTTTAGGTGTGAAAGGTGTGGGTTCACCTTAGATAGGCAATTAAATGCTTCCCTCAACATATTTCTCAAGATGTGCGGGTTTTCCCACATACGTGAAATACCGCGGGTGTGGGTTGGGGTTATCCCGCTAAAGGGGCGGAGGAGCGTGAACGGGTTATCCCGTGACCCTGGTGAAGCCCAAGGGCTGAGAATTAGATACAAATTCATGAAAATTCAATGAAGCCCAAACCCCGGTGTTCCCATAGTTTCTTCACCAAACGATACACAAGCATTTGAAGAAATAATGAACTCAGTAACTTATAACAATCAAACAAATGAAGTAATATTCCACTTATATAGACCTACTGCGCCACAAGCATTATTTACAGCATTAGCAGATCCATTAAGCACAGGTATATTAGATGCTAAATGGTTAGAGCAAGTTGGTGCAGGTATTAATTTCACACCTGCAGGCTTTTATCAGTATGAACAACAAGCTAACGTAGGTAATTATAACCAAGTCGTTGAATGGAGTCCAATGGGTTCAGGTCCATATATGGTAAAATCTTTAACACCAGGCCAAAGCATTGTATTAGCACCAAATCCATACTATAATGGTGTTCCAGGAGTACCTAAACCAAACGATACAGTTATAATATATTGGGTTAAAGATCCAAACACAGCGTATGAAATGTTTGCATCAGGTCAAGCAGATATTTTAGAGGACATACCAACTCAATATATACCATTGGTAGAACAACTAGAAAGCCAAGGTCAAGCAAAAATTTATTCATTCCCAGCATTAACAGAATTATTTTATGTTTTTAATGCGAATATAAGCCAGCCCAATTTAAAGGCTTTAGGAAGTCAATACAGTATACCTTCATATTACTTTGCAAATCCATTAGTTAGGAAGGCATTTGCCTATGCATTTAATTATACAGAATATTTAAATGATATTCTAGGAAATGAGAAATATCATTTTAATTTTGGTAACTATTATTGTGGAGTTATAATACCTGGATTACCTTATTATGTTCCTCCAAGTGAATTAACAGGCTGCCCAACATTTAATTTAACTTATGCAAAGCAATTAATGGAAGAATCAGGTTTTTACAACATAACAGTTAACTTCCCAATAGTTATATTTAGCGGAGATTTAACGGACTTTACTGGTGCCCAGATGTGGTCCCAATTATTAAATGAAATGGATCCCAATATACATGCAACTCCAATTTATATGCCTGGATCGACTATGATGAGCTATTGGGTTCCTGGATTAAATGGTCAGCCAATATTTACAGGAGGATGGATAGCAGACTTTCCCCTGGCATCTGACTTTACAAACGCTATGTATTTACAAGGAGGATTCTTCCCAGCAGGTGCAGGTTGGAACGTATCATATTTCGAAAATCTAAGTAAGTACTTCGCGTCAAAAGGAAACATGACTTTAGCAAACATATTTGCAAACGAGTCAAAAGAATATAATGAATTAAACACATTAATAGAGGAAGCTAATAACGCTGCTTTATCAGGCAATAATAATTTAGCGGCTGTTTATTATAAAGAAGCTGAGCAAATAGCTGTTAACCTTTATTTATATGTTTATACTTATCAAGAAAACATGTATTGGATAATCAAACCTTATATGATACCATATAAGAATCAAATAAGCTACCAAGAAAATCCAATGATAGGTGGCGGAGGAGATTCATTATTCTATTGGTGGTTTAAAGGATAAATTAAATTTTTATTTATTTTTATTTATTTTTATGTGAAAGCTTATAATCTTCTAGATCTATGTATCTATAGGAAATATAAATGGGATAAATATACTAGGTGAATAATATGGAATATAAATGGACAGTGCTCTCTAATACGACTTTAGGTATATTAATTGGCATGATGAATTCAACAGTTTTATTGATTGCGTTGCCAGCTATATTTAGGGGAATAAACATAAACCCCTTATCTCCATCGTCTTTTAGCTATTTGTTATGGTTATTAATGGGTTATGGAGTTACGACTTCAGCATTAGTTGTGTCTATAGGTAGGTTTTCAGATATTTATGGAAGGGTAAAGCTCTACAGATTAGGTTTTATAATATTTACAATAGGTTCAATTTTGCTATCAATAACGCCTGGTAGCGGGGACTTTGCTGCAAGCGAGCTAATAGCTTTTAGAGTTGTTCAAGCTGTTGGCGGTTCACTATTAATGGCGAACAGTGTTGCATTAATTACTGATGCATTTCCATTAACTGAAAGAGGTAAAGCTTTAGGTTTAAATCAAATTTCAGGTTTATTGGGAAGCATTTTGGGTTTAATAGTTGGAGGAATTTTGGCAACGGCTAACTGGAGGTTAGTATTTATAATTAGTGTTCCGTTTGGTATAGCCGGTACAATATGGTCCTTTAAATCATTAAGGGAAATAAGCAAACCAAATAGAAATGAAAAAATTGACATTATGGGAAATATTGACTTTATCTTAGGAATAATTTTGTTGTTAGCTGGAGTTACTTATGCTCTAGAGCCTTATAAAAATAGTCCTATGGGTTGGGGAAATCCTGAAGTAATTGGTTTAATTTTATCAGGCTTTGCATTATTAGCAGCATTTCCCTTTATAGAAATGAAAGTAAAATACCCTATGTTTAGATTAGAGCTTTTTAAATCAAGGCAATTTTCAGCAGGTATTTTTGCTGCTTTGCTATCAGGTTTAGCGTATGGAGGGTTAATGATAACATTAGTTGTTTTACTGCAAGGTATTTGGCTTCCATTACATGGCTATTCATTTGCAGTCACGCCTTTATGGGCTGGTATTTATATGATCCCATTAATGTTAGGGTTTGTAGCGTTTGGTCCATTAAGCGGAGCTTTATCTGATAAATACGGGGCTAGGGGCCTTGCAACTGGAGGAATGGTTTTAGTTTTCATATCGTTTTTATTAATGATGACTTTAAAGTATAATTTCCCATATGCAGAGTTCGCATTTTTCATATTTTTGGCAGGTGCAGGAAATGGCTTATTTGTTTCTCCTAATACTGCATCAATAATGAATTCAGTTCCCTCAAATCATAGAGGTGTTGCATCGGGTATGAGATCAGTTATGACAAATATTGCAAATACAACGAGCATAGCATTATATTTCTCATTATTGTTATCAGCATTTGAGGCCAAATTACCAGGCGCTTTATATGCTGGTTTAATATCAGCAGGATTTCCAAATAATGTTGCTCAAATGATATCTAAAATGCCTCCAACGGCTGCTCTATTTGCTGCATTTTTAGGTTATAATCCAATGCAGGCTGTTTTAAGTAATATACCTAGTTTAGCATCTCAAATAAGCAATGCTGATCCAAATAGTTTAAACGTTGTTTTAAGCAATACATGGTTCCCTAAGGTAATTGCACCAGCATTTATGTATGCTTTAAGATCAGTCTTAGTTGTTTCATCAATAATTGTTATAATAGCTGCGATAGCATCTGCTTTACGGGGTAAACATAATTTAGATAATAATAAATGATTTCTATATATATTGTTGTGATAATATTATAAATAACCAGATTTCAAATTTTATAATAGCTAATTTTATAACCTTCCTATTATTTTTAAATTGGAAATAAAAAGAAATTTTATAATTTTGTTTTTTCAATGGATTTTAGGGTATTGGGGGCATAATTCCATATGTCTGCAAAGATATACAAATATATGAGACAAAAAATCCTTGGAGAAAAGGGAACAGAAATAATAAGAAATATGACATCAACACTACTAACATCTTTGGGTATAGTAAATTCTGAAAGAGTTAACAAAAAGGATGGTATTAGTGCAATGGTAATTTCTTATAATGAATCTGATTGGATAGAGCTATCATTAAGAAGTATTGCTGATATAGTTGATGAGTTTGTTATTATTGATTCCTCTGATGATGAAACAGTTAAAATTATTCAAAATTTAAAAAAGGAATTACCAATAAATCTGATAAGACAGCCATTATTGGGTCCAAAGGTTGCTAGAGAAACAGGATTAAAAAACATAAACTATAAATATGTATTAATATGGGATCCAGATTTTATAGCAAAAAAGGAATTGATTGATAAGATTAATTCTTTTATGAATACATCAAATAAAAAGTATTATCATCTAGTTTATTGGCCATGGATTTCTTTATGTGGAGATCTATCTCATAGATGCAGGGAAAAATATCATGTAGAACATTGGCTATTTACTTATTCTAAAAAATTAAAATATTTATGGGATGGGAAAATGGAGTATCTATATGCACCAATTTATTATAAAAGAGTCAATTTAAGTGATGAGCCATTAGGATATCATATGCATCACGTAAAAAGACCGGAAAGAGTTGCTTTAAATT
>JAGDXJ010000065.1 GCA_023256355.1 Nitrososphaerales archaeon
CAAGTTTTATAGCCACACACCCCCTTTCTTTTGCAAATTTTTCCACTGTTTTTATGAGTGTAGTCCCGATCCCTAAGTTCCTATATTCTTTTTTAACAACCAAATCCCAGAAATCAGCCACATCCCCCTCTATTACTACTATAGCATAACCCGCAAGCTTCCCGTCAATCCTAGTAGCAAATACCGCAGTATTTTCTGATTTTATAAGCTCTTTTAACTGCCGTTCCAAAATACTGCTTGCTTTTTCGCTTACATTTTTGATATCAAGGGCGATATTCATTTCTATTTCTATATCTGTTATATAATTTTCACTAAGGGCTTCAAGCATCATTTGTTTAGCTTCCTCGATCTCTTCAGGCTTTAGTCTGGATATTTCAAACTGCACAGATAAAGTAATTGTCTGCTAAAAATATAAAGCTATTCGTTCAAAAAACAAAAAGACGAGCACGGCTAACAGCGTTAGATTTGACGACGATTTTTCAAGTATTTTATTGTGTTTTTTCTTTTCTAAGCATTGCATCCAAAAAAGAAAGAAGTTCTTTTCTTTTTTCCAAATCAAGTATGCGTCTGAACCGCTCTAGCTCATCGGGTAACACGTTTGCTTTAGACGTGAGCTCCCAGTAAACCTCCTCTGGATCTTTGTCCAAATTAGCTTCAATTATCTGTCTTATCGTCTCGTAAAGTTCCCAAGGGTAAATTATCCAGGCGTCCGTTACCATGGCATAAAAATCAGGAATGAACTGTGAAGAAGGCTTTAAATGAAGTGTTGCAGTCTTGACTTCTATTGCTCCTTTTTTAATGCACTCTTCCCTGGAAACCTTCAGGCTTATACCTTGATCTGCAACGTCGTCTATGAGCAGAACCTTTTTTCCTTTTATAACTCTGCTGTTTAAGTACTTTACTTTTATTGAAGTCGTTCTGTTAACTCCTGTATAACGCTCAACGGCTATAACTAGGTAAGGGATCTTTACGTTCCCGGCAATAAAAAAGTCTTGCAGAGATCTAAGGACAAACAGACCTCCCCTGCCGATACCAACGTTAACATCAGGAAGATATCCAGAACCCCTTATCTTAATGTAAAGTGAGAAAGCAAGGTTTCTTAGCTCTTCATAACTTGGTTTTATATAATGCAAATCAATCACCATCCAGCTCTTTTAGCATCTTTTCGGCACTTTCTTTGATCTCTTTTGCAATTTTAAGCGCTAACCTTTCCGAAAGCCCTTTATAAGAAGATGGCTTAAGATTGCTGAACTTTTCTCTTATACCTGGAGGCAATCCTAACGCGAGCTCCTTTATGTTTTCCAGGTTTTCAAATACCCTTTCGTATGCTTTAAGGTCTCCAGCCATTTTGAACGCTACCTGCAAAGGTTCTGAAAGAGTTTCATAATGCGCATCTACATCTTCTCCTACAAATTCAAAAGAATCTAGAGCTCTTAAAATTCTTCTGCACGCTAGATAAGAATGTGCAATAGCAACTCCTAGGTTTCTCCTGACCGTGCTATCAGAAAGGTCTCTCTGAAGCCTTGAAGATAAGGGCTCGTATATAATAGCATTTAGTAAAGAGTTAGATATTTCACATTGTCCTTCAGCATCTTCAAGGTCCACTGGGTTTACCTTATGAGGCATCGTAGAGCTTCCTACGCCTTTTCTCTTAAAACGGATTATTCCGAGAGAGTTGTAAAGCCATAGATCCTGTGCCATTTCTTTCATTATTGAATTGACCATGGCTATTTCCTGTAAAATTCTGGCAGCATTATCCCACAACGGGTTCTGTTTTGTAATTTTAGGAGGTTCAAGGCCGATCATCTTTATGAATTCTTTTGAAAATTTTATCCAGTCAACACTTTCATTTAAAAAATAAAACGAATTAAAAGAACCTACGGCTCCGCTTAGTTTCCCGTAAGGTTTTACAGACAATATTCTTTCGGAAACTTCTAAAACCCTCTGCCCAAAATACGAAAGCTCCTTTCCAAACGTAGTAGGAACAGCGGGTACACCATGAGTTCTGCCAAGGATAACTTTGTTGGCTGTAGATGCTGAAACTTCTGATACCTTTAACGCAAGTGCTAGATAACACTTTAAAAGTTTTATCTTGCCTTTTTCGATCATCAATCCGTAAGCATTTGCATTAACGTCTTCGCTTGTAAGAGCTAAATGTACGAGGGGTGCCAGCTTCTCATAACCGAGCGACAAGAGGTGTTTTCTAAGAAAAAGTTCGGTTGCCTTCACATCGTGCCCAGTTTCTTTTTCCTTGATCTTTATTTCTTCATACCACCCATCTCTAAGGCTTTTTAATACGATTTCAGGGTCATAATCATGACACCCTTCATTGATTATGCCTTTTTCACAAAGCGCTTTCAAGTAATAAGATTCTATATAAAGCCTATAGTAAAAAAGAGATCTTTCAGAAAAGATCTGGCCGAGATCTTTTACTTCATCGTAATAACGATCATCCAGAGGAGAAACGGCATCAATCAACTTTAACAGTCCTCTCCCTTTCCGCACCGAGCGACACGTATGAAACTTTGACTCTGAGATTTTCCTCGATAAAATCTACGTAGTTTTTCATCTGAACGGGAGCTGAAATCCAGCCATTCTTTATAATGTGAGATATATCATCGGTTCCAAGCTTAGGTATGGGTTCTAGAGATTGATAAACAGGTTGTGCCCTTTCAAGTACTTCAGGAGAAGGAAATCTGTCTGTTTCTTTGCCGTCTATTGCATAGGTTACAGCGACCTTAAGCTCATTAAGACCTGATAGCACATCGAGCTTCGTTATAAAGGCTTCGTCTATGCCATTTATTTCTTTAGCGTACTTTAATGCCGGCAGGTCTAACCAACCTATCCTCCTAGGTCTTCCGGTAGTAGCGCCATATTCTTTGCCGCTTTCTCTGACAGTTTTAGCCAAGCTCTCGGGCATCTCGCTAGGCATCGGGCCTTTGCCGACTCTTGTAGTGTAAGCTTTTAGTACTCCAATAACCTTTCCGGCGTACTTAAACGGGATTCCAGATGAGACGAACGCATAAGCCGAGGTAGTATTTGAAGAAGTAACATAGGGATAAGTCCCGTATATAGGGTCAAGCAAAGTTCCCTGTGCTGATTCAAAAAGAACCTTTTCTCCGTTTTCAAGAGATTTCAAAAGTTCCTCTCTAACATCAAAAGCATAACCGCTCAACGTTTTCTTAGCTTTTTGAACCCACGCACCAAAGTCAAACTCTATGTTATAGAGCTTTTTATAAATCGAGGCATCAAAGTTGCCCGAAAGCACGTCAGAAACTCTTGGGGAAATCCTCAACGCTTTTGAAGAATATGCTGGTCCTATACCTCGCAAAGTTGTTCCTATTGATGAAGCACCCTTTAGATCTTCAATCTTTTTATCAAGCTCAACTTCTGCAGGGGTTATAAGCGAGGTCCTGATGTCTATCTTTAAATAAAATTCCGATGCAACTTTCTTAAGAGATTCTATCTCCTCGTTTAATATTTCAGGGTTGACCAACATACCCGGTGCTATCAAAAGTTTTTTTCTCATGAACGCTCCGGCAGGAATATGATGAAACGTAAAAGAGCGTCCATCTGCTATAACCGTATGTCCAGCATTTGGTCCTCCATTAAACCTAACTATAGACGTATAAAGGGGTGCGATATAATCCACAACTTTACCTTTGCCTTCGTCTCCCCATTGCATACCTATAACTATATCCGCTCTCACAAATAAGAAAGAAAGTTTTTGTTATTAAACTTTTCTAGCAAAGCCTTGAAAAAGATTTTATCTTAAAGAATTTTAAACAAATAAAATCCAAACGCTTGAATAATTAAAACGCTATATTTTTTATAAAAAATTTAGGGAACTTTAAATTAGATAAGGTTATATAAGCGTTTTATGCAATATGAAGAAAAATTAAAAAATAAGCTGAATTTTGGCGATATCTTTGAATTAGTAAAAAGGGTCGTTGAAAGGCATTTAGGGCTTCACAGAGCCGGTTTAACTCTGCTTTTAGAAAACATGCCGACATATATAGGGGCATACTATCCTGAAGGGTCTAACTACATTGTGCTCAACAAAGCTTTAGTTACAAAACTCAGAGAGCTTAAAATAAGCGATCTTGAGTACAACTCCTTTATCTTTATATTACTTATGCATGAGTATCTGCATTCTCTAGGCTTTTATGATGAGAAAAAAGTTAGAAGGTTGGTTGTTGAAATATCAAAGAAAGAATTTGGCGAAAATAGCATACCATATACTCATGCGGCTTCAAACTGGTTAGAAAAGTACCCAGAGCTTAACTTTACGGTAGTTCAAGAAAAATCTTTCGAAGTTGTGACAGATTTCGATTTTGGCAGTTATACTTATCTAGGGTAAAGCCCTTTTATGATTCAGCTTTAACATTACATTTGTTTTTAAGCGATTTTTAGCTTTTTGTTATATCTTGGATAAAAATGTTTTTTAGTTATCTAGAGAATTTTTTTATGTGCCTTTCATAATAAAACCAAGGGTTATATTGCTACAAAGCTGGGGAAGCGAGAAGTTTATAGCGTCTATGAGCGATGTAATATACAGAGGTTATAATGTTGAAGATGCTTTAAAAAGAACTGATTTAAATCCGGGGCTTGTTTTTAAAAGAATAAACAGTTTCTTAAAAGATGGGCACTACAGCGTGCTTGAATTTATGGGAGCAAACTGGCTTATAGAGGGCAGCAGAGCATTGACGCATGAGCTTATAAGGCATAGAATAGCAAGTTACTGGCAGGAAAGTCAAAGATATGTAGATTATACAAAAGGCCAGCTCAGGTACGTTTTGCCGTTAGAAAGCTACACTCTTAGTGAATATCTAGACCAAGCGTCAAAGGTTTATGTTGAATCGCGAAAGAACATGAGTCCTGAAGATTCACGGTACTTTTTACCAAACGCCATGGCAAGCCGTATATGGATTCAGATGAACGCCAGGGAGTTTTTCACAAACTTCTTGCCGCTTAGAGCAGGTCTTGGCGCATTTCATGAAATAAGGTTGATAGCTTGGCTAATGTACGATTCTCTCATAAACACTTTTCCTTTAACTTCAGAATGGGTCTGGGGAAACCTCGTAAATCTTCATCCGGATTTCTGCAGGGACGCTGAAAAATTTAAACAAATTTACGGTTCAGATGATTGCAGGTTGCTAAGCATATTAGACGCTTTTAAAAAATGGGGTATTGAAGTTCCTGAAAAACTCAAAACCTTTGTTGAAAGGACTAAAAATGCTTAAAAGCTAAAGCTTAAACTTTATCGAATAAATAGTATTTATAATGGCTTTAGCCAAGATACTTTGTTGAGGTTATGGAGTCTTCATCCATCGTTTCTTGATAGAAAAGGAATTTTAGGTGTCTGGAGGGAAGGTCTTCTAGCTCAGAAAGTTCTGCTTGGAAAAACAAAAGGATACATTAACCACCCGCAGCTGGCTAGGTTCAGAAACACAGAAGATCCCGTGCTTTATATCGGTACTTACCTCTATTTCATTTATATAGAAGGAGCAAACAGAGGCTACAGCTTTGATATTAAAAAGATTATAAAATATGATACAAATTTAAGGATCGAATTAACTATTGGCCAGCTTTATTTTGAGTATAAGCATTTGCTTAAAAAACTTGAAAAAAGAGACCCTCAAAAATTTAATGAAGACATCAAAAGAAAACCAGAACCTCATACTCTTTTTAAGCTTGTAGAAGGAGGCATAGAACCTTGGGAAAAAAGCGCTGATTAGTTCAGAAATCTCTATAAGCTGGATTTTTCATAATTTCTGTGGGTTTAATTGGGAAAGGTTAACATAATAGAGCATCCTCTTGCTCAAGCTTTGTTAACTAAACTTAGAGATAAAAACACAGACCAGATAGAGTTCAGAAAAGGCCTAGTTGAACTGGGTAGAATTATAGGTTACGAAGTAGTTAGATCCATGGAAGTTAATGAAACAGAAGTAGAAACGCCTTTAGGGGTCAAAGCTAAAGGTGTGATAATTCCTGATCTCGAGCACGTAGTTATAGTTCAGGTTTTGAGAGCAGCAATGCCGATGGCGGAAGGGCTCGTTAAGATATTTGAGAGAGCTAGGATGGGGGTTATTAGCGCTAGAAGGTTGGAAGACACGTATAAAAAAGGATCACTTAGTTTTGATGTTGAAAGCACATACGTCAGGGTTCCTAAAATATTTTCAGATGATGTATTAATAATAGCTGACCCTATGCTAGCAACAGGTTCTACAATTGTTACTGTTTTAAAGAGCATATCATCCAGAGGAAAACCTAAAAGAAAGATAGTAGCTACTGTAATTGCAACTGAATTTGGTATAGAGAGAGTATTAAAAGAAGATAATACCTCAGAAATATATACCTTAGCTATAGATCCAGAAGTCAACGAAGATGGTTATATAGTACCTGGACTAGGAGACGCAGGAGATAGAGCGTTTGGAGGTTCATGAGAACTCTTATGGAAAACTGAACTGTTAAGATTAAACTCATCTGTTTCAGCCTATATCATTTTAACATATTAAAGGTGAACTACCCCAACCTCACGGTTGGGGCTTCTCGGTTCATCGACGCGCTTGC
>JAGDXJ010000045.1 GCA_023256355.1 Nitrososphaerales archaeon
ATGATTCTGATAGATACATCTAAAGACTATCTTCCTAGTAATAGATCTAATCAAATAAAGTTAATAAAAATTATCGTTGAGATCATTTATGGGATTACGCTTTTGATTTAAGCCTACATTTAAAATCTAAGCATTAGCTGTAATATCACAATACTTTAAAAAATTAGTTTTTATAAAAAAATAAAAAATTAAGAGACCTTTGCAGCTTCTTCCAAGCTTTTTTTCGCTAATTCCGGTCCAAGGGCTATTTCCGCAAGAGCTCCGATAAGCATCACTATGCCCGTTATTACAAATATTGGTAGAAGCCCTGAAACCTTTCCAACAAAGGAAGCTAACGCAAAAGGAGCTATAATTCCTCCTAAACGCCCGAAGCCTACTGCAGTCCCCATTGCCGAACCCCTTGCCTTTGTCGGGAACATTTCTCCTATTTGCGGATAGAGTACACCCGCTGCCGCATATACGAAGAAATAGAGAAGGACAAGCAAAACAAGGAAAGCTGAAAATGATATAATAGTTACTATAAGCCCTATTATGATTGAAAGTATACCGCCTAATCCATAAGAAAGTGTGATAGTTGGTCTCCTACCTATGACATCAAGTGCCCAAGACATTACGAAGACTCCTACTACTCCTGCGCCTGTCATTGCAGCCAAGAAAAGAGCTACCTTTGATCCCGGGAACCCATAAACCTTCGTTAGAACAAGTGAAATTACAGAAAACGCTGAATAGTATGGCCAGGTTTCCGTAAAGTTGAGCGTCCAAGCGAGGATAAGCCTTTTCTTATACTGCCCGAAAAGCCTCCTGTATCCTCCTGCCTCTGAACCCTTGCTAAAGTCTAGCTCTATTGGTTGCACAGGTTCGAGCTTTATGCCTTTATCAGTAGCGTGTTTCTCAACCCCCTCAGCTATTTTTTCTGCTTCTTCTACCCTTCCTTTGGACAACAGATACCTAGGAGATTCAGGTAAACCTATCCTTCCAATATAAATGGCAGCTGCTATCACGACTCCAATAAGAAATGCTGTACCAACTGCAATAGAAGTAGGCAATAAAGAAAGCAACAAAGCGGCGACCAGTGAAGCTACAACTGTTCCAAAATCAAATAAAACAGCGTTACCTGTTCCGGTAAACAACCCTCTAATCTTTGCCGGAGTGAACTCCTGAAGCGCAGCTATAGAAGCCCCAAATTCACCCCCTACTCCAAAACCAGTTACAGCTCTTAGTGTTACAAACAGGGGGTAGTTTAGGCCGTGTACAATAAATAGTATTCCTACAAGTACATCGCCTGTCATTATTATGGCTAAACTCGTAAGGAATAGCGTTTTCCTTCCCTTATTGTCGGCTAAGTATCCAAGTATTACAGCACCAAAAAGTTCCCCTATCAAAAATATTGGCGTAACAGCAAGAGCCTCTAAAGTACTTAAATGTAGTATTTTTTCAATAGTTCCAAGCTGGGTTCCTGCGATGCTTACAGTGAAGCCTTCTAAAAATAGCCCGCTTCCTAGGATGAAAAGGATATAATAGTGCCATCGTGTCAGAGGAACTCTGTCAAGCCGAGGAGGAATGTCAGTTACTACCTTTCCTTCTTCCTGCTTTGTCATAAAGTAGTTGTATGGCTTCTCACATATAAATTTATTCTTTTTGATTTATTATAAGTTAAAAATATACTCTAAACGTTTAACAGTTTTTCTGTTTTTCTATCATAAAACAGCATCTTTTCTTCCACAAACTTTACTTTTATCTCCATGCCAGCTTCTAGCTTTATAAGCCCTGTATACTGTACTGTAAGCTCTACGCTCCCTACCTGTATATCAAGGTAAGTAACTGCTCCCATTGGTTCTACATTGTTTATTTTGGCGTTAATGCCGTCGTCTTTTACGAGCGTTATGTGTTCAGGCCTTATCCCAAGGATTACATCATATTCATTTTCAAATTCTGTATTTATTAGCTGAACCGAAAAATCTTCGCTTACAAATCTCCAGGAAGACCCATCTTTTACAAGTTTCCCAGGTATCATATTCATAGCGGGAGACCCTATGAATCCAGCAGTAAATATATCCTTGGGTTTAGTATAAAGCTCATAAGGATCGCCTACCTGTTTGATAATCCCCTTATCAAGTACAGCTATAGTTGTCGCAAGCGCCATGGCTTCTGATTGATCGTGAGTTACAAAAACAGTTGTTACGCCAACCTCTTTTTGCAGGGACCTAAGAAAAGATCTGGCTTCAACTCTTAGTTTTGCATCAAGGTTGCTAAGAGGTTCATCAAGAAGAAACACAGATGGCTCTCTTACTAAAGCTCTTGCAAGAGCAACCCGTTGCTGCTGCCCACCGCTTAACTCTCTCGGTTTTTTGTTAAGTATGTCTTCTATGTGTAATATTTTTGCTATTTCAGAAACCCTGCTTTTTATAGCATCTTTACTGTATCCCCTTACCTTTAAAGTAAGAGCTATGTTATCAAACACGTTAAAATGCGGGTACAGTGCGTAGTTCTGAAAGACCATAGCAACATTCCTATCTTTTGGGGGAACGTCGTTAACCTTTTTCCCTCCTATATAGATTGAACCTTCTGTTATATCTTCAAGCCCGGCTATTAGCCTCAACAGGGTAGTTTTTCCAGAACCGGATGGACCTAGCAAAACGAAAAACTCTTTAGGTTTTATTGTAAGGTTTACGTTGTCTAGCGCAACAAAGTTTCCGAACTTCTTCGTTACGTTTTCAACAATAACTTCCGACATTATTCCTTCACTGCCCCCATTGTCCATCCTTTTACAAGATACTTCTGAGCATATATGCCCAAGATTATAGAAGGCAACATTACGATAACCCCGGCTGCAGCCAGCCCGCCCCAAGCGAAGCTCTTTTCTATAACAATAAAGTCAGTTAAATAAAGTGGTACAGTCTGAGCTCCTGTAGGGAACGGTGTATAAGTTAGAACCAACGCATAAATGAACTCATTCCAAGCGTTAATAAAGTTCAGTATTATCGATACCATTATTCCCGGTATAACCATCGGCAACGCTATTTTATAAAATGTGCTAAAGGCCGAGAGACCATCTATGCTTGCGGCTTCTTCAACGCTTTTGGGAATGTCGCTGAAGAATCCCATAAGAAGCCAAGTAGAAAGGGGAGCCGTAAAGCTTATATATACCAGAATAAGCCCCCACCACGTGTTTATCATGTTCAACTTAGTAATTATTACGTAAAAAGGTATTATGAACGCAGCTTCAGGTATCATCATCATGAAAAGTATCAACCTCGCAAACCATACGTTCTTCAGGTATCTAGTTAATGCATATGCTGCCGGTGCACCTATTACAAAAGTACCTATTAGTGATGAAGCCAAAGCTATTATGGTGCTGTTTATAAGCCAAGGGAAGCTACCGAACGCTGTTTGGCTAACTTCTCCAAATGTCGTCCCTGGAGTGTAGAAATTGCTAAAAGTTATCTTAGTAGGAAAAAAGACGGGAGGTATAGTAAATATTTCAGAATTTACCTTAAGAGCCGTTATCACGGTCCAGTAAATAGGGAAAAGCGCAAAAAACGAAAAAATTATCAGGAGAATAAGGAGAAACGCATCTAACTTCTTCAATAGCTTTCACCTCATTTCTTTATTCCCAAGTATTTTTCAACTGAAGACAGCTTGAGTATCGCATATACATAAATTCCTATTATGACAAGGAACAAAAGTGATAACGCTGAAGCGTAGTTTAAGTTAAAGTATGTAAAGGCTACCTTATAAATATAAAAGCTAAGTATATATGTTGAAAATCCGGGTCCTCCGTTTGTCAAGACATAAACTAAAGTAAAACCCTGTAATATTCCTATCGAGTTCAAAAGAAATGCTATAATCATAATAGGCCTTATTGAAGGAAGCGTAATGTACCTGAAGGTTTGAAACCTGCTCATGCCGTCAATTGATGCTGCCTCATAATACTGTTTTGGAACAGATTGCAGGCCCGCGTATATTATCAAAAAAACAAAAGGTATGTACTCCCAAGCATTTGCCAAAATTATGGTTGGCATTGCTAGGTTCATGCTACCTAGCCAGTTTAGGTTCATATCAAGCATATAATCAACGGGTCCATATGTTGGATTAAATATTATTAGCCACATTAGAGCAATAACTATTGGCGATATTGTCAAAGGTATATAAAGAATAGACCTGAATGCGTTTTTCAATCTTCCTGTATAACTGTTCAGAATTACAGCTGCTATAAACCCAGCTGAGAACTGAACCGCTACCGAACCGATAAAATAATACAAAGTATTTATCAATGAATCATAAAGTATCGGGTCCCTTATCATGTTTTCAAAATTTATGAAAGAAAATGCGCCTGAAGCGCTAGTAAAAGAATACTTAAATAAAAGGTATATGGGATAAATAAAAAATATCAAAAAATAAATTATTAATGGCGCTGCGAAGACTAGTCCTATCTTTATCACCTGATTTCTGTTCATGATGGACCGGCGTATATCTTGAATCCCTGTGTTTCAGCGTAAGACGTTATCGAGCTAGCTGCCTGGGCTGCTGTTATCTTGCCAGAAGCTATTAAAGGTATTTCTCCCTGTAAATATGACAGTAACGGAGGCCAGTTTGGCAGGTTGGGTTCTCCCTGTACAGCGTTGCTAAGGTAATTTTCCATTGCCGTAAGATCTGAAGCAGGGAATATGCCGTGCTGTATGCCGTAAGCGAACATTGAATACCTGAAAGGTAGAAGATCGTCCATCGTCATATAATAAACAGACGCGTTCTCGCTGGTGGCGTACTCAAGGAAAGCCAAGGCTAGCGGAAGGTTCTTTGTATATTTATAAACTCCGAAAGCTACACCCCCGAGGTTGCTAACTCCACCTACAAAAGTCTTTGCAATAGCCCACTGCCCTGCTATGGGAGACTTTTGCAATGACAGCATTGCAGGCGTCCAGTAAAGCATCATGGGTGCAACGCCCGTTGCAAATGTTTCAGGAGTGGTTAGGAATCCACTGTTGAATTCATTTGCGCTATCATTCTCAAGTGCGGCAAAATCGTTAAGTGTCTGAACAAATATTGTTGTATTTGTCAAGAGCTGCCCGTTGCTTGTAAACAATTCACCGTAGGGAGGAGTTACCTGTCCATAAACGCTGTCCATACTGACTCGAGGAGCCGCAAACAGAGCAGTTAACGTCTCAGTCATGTCGTCCGCTACAGCGTCGTTCATCATGACTATGCCATATTTTGCACCGTGCTGTCCGTTAAAGAAGTTAGCTATGTCAACTAGTTGTTGAAGTGTTATTGTCTGGTTTCCTGGGTTGGGTAGATTATAGCCATATTCTTGTTTGAAAAGCATTTGGTTTGTTGTGTTTGTAAAATAAGAAGGTATGTAATAAAACATCATAACGTCTCCAAGATAAGGAATAGCATAAAGTGTGTTACCAAACTTAAACTGATTCAGCATAGAGGGCAGTATGTCTGACCAGTTATATGATGAGGGAAAGTATTCAGGATTGTTAGTATAAGGTGTTAAGTTGAGGAGATAGGGTTCAAGTTTTCCGAGCCAGCCTATATTCGGAAAATATATTATATCATAAGCGTCCTGATTTTCACTGAACGCTGTAAGATAGTCAGTAAGCGCGTTGCCAAAAGAAATTGAGACTATGTTGATTGTGACGCCAGGGTGCTGAGCCTCAAAGTTCTTTGCTATCTGTTCAAGCGCCGCGTCGTTTTCTCCGGCTTGTGCAACGACCGTTATAGATCCAGTTAACACCGGCGCAACTGGTTTTTTAGGTAATGTTGTAACATAGTATTCGTATCCACCTGCAACGGCTATTATCACTATTATGATAATTATTATTGCAGCATTTGTCATCTTACTTATACTCTTTAACCTTTTATGCTGCATTTTAATTCAATTAAAAAAACACATTTATATACTTTTTTTTAACAAGAAACAAATTATAGTTTATTTATAAAAAATCAATAAGAGCGCGCAGATTCGATATGTTTATAGACAAAAAAATTGTAAATTTTAGTAATTTATTTACGATATAAGTACTATTAAACATTTTAGGTAAAAATTTATTTTATACTGTTGTTTGTCATAATATTAATTACAAATTAAAAGATGTTGGTCAAATAAGAACTTCAAGTAAAAGTTAAGGTGCGGATCGCATCTATCAGTTTTATGAAGATAGACCCCATTCAAAAACTAACAGAAGCGATCCGCGATCATGGTATATTCAAACGTAATAAAAAACTATGAAGAAAAAGCGTTAGCTCTTCTGCTTTACATGTCAATATGTCTTAATGGCAGATATCAGAACAGCTCGGCATATCTCATGCTTCAGTGCTGTACTGGGCAAGGGCTTTTTCTTCAATAATGCTGGATGTTCGGGCAAAAGAAAGGAAGCTGATTGCTGTAGATGAAACAGAGCTAAAGGTAAACGGAGACAAATGTATGTCTGGGCTGCAGTTGATTAAACTACT
>JAGDXJ010000066.1 GCA_023256355.1 Nitrososphaerales archaeon
CCATAATTGTAAATGATTATTTTCATAGTGATCCCTTTACTGACATGCTGCTTTGAGATTTTACTAAAGATTGTTTGAGCGCCATTCCGAATGATTTGAAAGCAGCTTCAACTATATGATGAGGGTCTTTACCGTTCAGCTGGTAAAGGTGGATCGTCATAGGAGTGCTGAACGCAAGCGACCTGAAAAAGTGCTCTATTAAGGCTGGATCAAATTCTGAGCTGTTCGGGACGTTCAGGTTGTAGCTAAAATAAGGTCTCCTGACCATGTCAACAGAACTTATGATGAGCGCTTCATCCATGGGTATAACAGCGTAACCAAACCTGCTGATCGATTCTCTGTCTATGGCTTTATCTATTGCATAGCCCAACGTTATACCTGTGTCCTCTATTATGTGGTGCAAGAGGTCACCGTTTGCCCTTATTTTTATGTCAATGCTGCTGAACTTCGCCAAAGTAGCGATCATGTGCCGGAAAAATACATCTTCAACTTCCACGTTCGCTTTTCCGCTTCCATCGACGTTTAGCTCCACGTATATTTGAGTTTCTTTTGTTTCCCTTTTTATTTCTGCTTTACGCAACCCCTATCTCCTCCAGCGGCATTATAGAAGATGGTTTGTGAACTACGAGCCCCTGAGCGTACTTCCTTAATACAGGAAGAACCTTTAGCAGCTCGTCTTCATCGATTACAGTATTCACAGCATACCAGCCTTCTTTTGAAAGCTTTGAAATTGTCGGCGATTTCAGCGCTGGAAGAGCTTTTAGAAGCTTCTGCAGGTTCTCCTCGCTTACGTTCAAAAATATATGCAGTTTCTTTCTTGCTTCCACAGCGCCTTTTAGCAGAGCTATTATATCCAGAATCTTCTCTTTCTTTGAATCATCGTTAATGGAATCCTTGTTTGCAACCAGCACAGCACTTGATCTCATAATTTCAGCTATCTCAACGAGGCCGTTTTCCTTAAGCGTTGTCCCGGTTTCAGTTACGTCCACCACAAGGTCTGCTTCTTCAGGCGGTTTAGCTTCTGTAGCGCCAAAGGAAAGGTATATTTCAACGTTTTCGTTCTCCCCAAACGTGTACCAGGGCGTCATTATTACAGGCCTTTTATTACCGTAAGCTTCTTTATAATACTGAAGGTTTTGAAAGAAAGCAGAGGTTATGTTTGGGTATTCTGTAGCAATCCTGAGCTTTTTACCTTTTTTATTGAACTCCTTTAAGATCAAGTTTGGATCTTTTTTAAATTCTGGAGGACCTGCTAGAACAATCTTTACCCTGCCATATTCTAAGTCAGCCAAAGTCTGAACTTTTGCGCCGGTTTCTTTGAGCCAATCTGTTCCTGTAATCCCTATATCGTAGAGCCCCTGTTCAACATACTTTGGTATTTCCTGCGGTCTGAGTATCTTTACCATTATTTTTTCATCGTTTATAGAAGGTCTGTAACTTCTCTCGTTCCCTCTTATTTTCAGGACCGAAGAGTTTATGAGCGAAATGGTATCCTGCTCTAAAGAACCTTTGGGTATAGCCCATCTAACCTTTTTAATAGGCGATATGAACTGACATCACGGCAGATGTTTATTACTGTATTTTTAAACTTTTCTCAAAGAAAGATTTTACCAGCCGTTCCCCCTGCGAATTTGATTTTTCTGGATGAAACATTAAAGCAAAGGAGTTCCTGTATTCAAAGGCTTCAACTCCGAATATGCTGAACGCTACTGGTTTGCTGTACCTGTTAAGTCTGCCAATATTTAGGTGTCTGGAAACATAAAAGCTGTACGCTCCATCAGGAAAATACCTTGATCCTTTGAATTCTATCATTATTTCTCCTTTGAGCAGACTTTCATGAACTTTTAGCGTGCCTCCAAGGTACATGTTAAAGGCTTCCGCTCCAAAACAGATATAAAGAGAAGGCTTATCAATGATTCGCTCTATCGATCTAAAAATATCTTTAAGCTTTGTCTGGCTTCTGGAAGACCTTCCGCTGAAAACATAAGCATCATAACCATCTATATTATCCCCTGGGCTGAGCGCAATTACTTGATTTTTATCAAAGATTTTGTTCAGTAACTCGTTTAACTCCTGTAAATACACTGAGCCGTTCTGAATCAGCGCTACCCTAACCATACTTTTACGCTTTGATAGCCTTCGTTATATACCTTTAAAAATTATAACAAGGCTTAAGTTTTAACACGCTGATTTTAAAAAAGTTTATGGGCTATAAATTTCAGGAATATGAAGTATCAAAAAAAGAGTTGATCATCGGCATTTTTGTAATAGTCCTTGGCGTTCTTATGAGCGCAATAGACTCAACTATAGTGATACTTGCGCTTCCGGTCATGATGAAGGATCTAAGGGCGAACATGGTTGAAATGGTATGGGTTATTTTGATTTACCTGCTTGTAGTAACAGTTCTATCAACACAGCTGGGAAGGATCGGGGATAAGTATGGCAGGGTAAAGTTTTACAACGTCGGTTTCCTTATATTTACCGTAGGATCGGCGCTCAGTGCTGCCTCTCTTAACGCGTACATGCTGCTGGCTTTCAGAGGACTTCAGGCGCTCGGAGGCGGACTGATAAGCAGCAACAGTGGGGCTGTAATCGCGGATCTTTTACCGCCAAACAGAAGGGGACAGGCTTACGGCTACACGGCTCTTGGATGGAACGTAGGCGCCATTCTGGGCATAATTTTGGGCGGCATAATAGTTACTTACGTATCTTGGCGTTATATATTTCTTATAAATGTCCCGATAGGGTTTCTGGCAACTTACATAGGATTCAGGTACTTAAGGGAAAGATCTCCGAAGCTTGTTAAAAAGCTTGACATAAGAGGTTCAGCTCTTCTTGGCGCTTCTCTTACATTACTTCTTATTGGGCTAACTTCAGCAGTTGGGTCAAGGATCAATCCGTTCACTCAGACCTTAATAATAACAGGGATAATACTGCTGGCGCTTTTTGCTTATCACGAAGTAAAATTTAGCGATCCAATCATAAACGTAGTAATGCTCAAAAACAGGGTTCTTTCAGGCTCGATACTTGCTGCATTTCTTCAGGCACTTGCAAACTATTCTGTTCTTTTTCTTGTAATAATGTACCTTCAGGGCGTAAGAGGTCTTACGCCTTTTAGCGCAAGCCTCCTTGTGGTACCCGGATACATTTTAGGAGGAGTTTTAGGCCCGTTTATGGGGAGAATATCAGACAGGATAGGCGCCAGAATACCTGCTTCAGTTGGGCTCTTTGCACAATCAATAGGAATATATGCTTATTCTTTACTGAACGTAAATTCTCCTCTCTGGTTAATAATTCTTGCAGCTTCAATCAACGGCATAGGTTCAGGAATGTTTTATCCGGCTAACAACAGCGCTGTAATGGCAAACGCACCCCGTGAACATTATGGCTCGGCTTCTGGAACTTTAAGGATGTTTGCTAACATAGGAATGGTAGTCAGCTTTGCTCTTTCTATTTATATTGCTTCGCTTACAATGCCATCCTATTTAGCGGAGGAAATATTCTTGGGTACAAGCGTTCTGAGCTCTAGGTTTGCTTATACTTTTACAAGAGGAATAGAGACTTCATTTAAATTTTCGCTCATAATTATGTACATAGCTATAGTTTTCTCTCTATTAAGAGGAAAAGAACAAAGAAAAAAATAAAATTTTTAGTTTAACTTGTAATAAACCTTTCTTAATGATGGCTCTACTTTAGCAAGAGCAGTTCTTAGCTCTTCGGGGTCAAGTTTTGATCCGTTTCCGTTTACTTTGTACACAAGGTATTCTAATGTTGAAACAAGGTAATTAACGCGGTTCTTCTGTTCCCTTGATAAAGGTTTGTTGATTTCTGCTTCAATGATAAGTTTAAGAGTAAAAGGCGTATTTCCCACTTTATGCGTAACGTTTATGTTGTTAAGCCCAACCTTCTTCAAATACCTTTTAATTATATGCCTCACAAGTGAAGGAACTATTGATTGAACTTCAATCTCAGCTATCGTAACCTTACCTTCCTCTACGACTCCTTTTTCCTTTGAATTATTTCCACTTATCATATTAATAACACCGTTATAGGTATAACATTATGGATTTATAAACGTTACTTTTTACAAATTTTATAAAAGGAAAATAATGTTATAATATTTAAAATTTTTGACAGAATTAACAATCGTTTTTTACAATCTGGCTTCACTTAAAATAAACTTTTTTATCAAGTATAGATGGTTTGTTTGACGTTTTATAAACTTTTAAGTTAGGGAGTTAATTGGTTGAAGCCCATTTCTATGTTGAAGAATATATATAGCCTCCTTGTTATCTTTTATGATTTATAAGCGAATTTAAAATTATTACAGGTATGGGTATTAAAAGGAAAAAAAAGCCTCCGGTCCAGAAAGAGAAGAATGGGTTTCTGAAGAAATAAAGCGAACTGCCAGCCATCGAACCTGCAGCATAAGACATATAGTATACGCCGTTTAGGGAACCAAAGCCGGATCCCCACTGTTCTGAAGGCATAAATTTGGCGACCATATGCTGCATATAGATGGTCCAGACGCTTAAACCTATGGCTTCTATCCCCCATAAAAGGCTTAACATTATCAGGTTTGGAGAAAGAGGCAACAAAAAAGCAATCAAAGCGCTCGTAAGAGTTATAAAAGCTATGGACCTGGATTCTGAAAACCTGTTTATTATTGGTCCGGCAATTTTGCTTGATATAAACCATCCGATTCCTGCAGGCGCATAAGCGAGCATCAAGATCAAAGGAGTTGTTTTGTACTTCGTTACTACAAAAGGTACTATCATCGGATATACTATTCCTTGACCTATGCCCAAAAAAGAAGTTGAAGCGAGGATCAAAAGGTGTATGAGTTTGCTTTCGGTTTCATGCTTTTTTACGCTAACTGTTTCAACCCTAGCAGAACCTAGCTTTATATTTATGGCAAAGAGAAAAGCAAACAAAGCCATTAAGCTGTATATAAAAAACGTAATTCTTAAAGAGAAAAGATATTTGCCGCTAAATTGAGAATAAAGAAAAGACAAAAAACCCACAAAAGCGCCTAAACCAGAGCCTATTATTCCAAAGTACATGAGCTGAGCGTACGCGTTTGCATCCTTATAACCTCCTGAAAAACCAACAAGATAAAGCATTGAGGCGCTTATTATGCTGGAGGAAAAACCTATTAGAAACACTGAAACGTAGATTAATGGCATCTTAAAGAAAGAAAAAGAAAAAAGCCCGAAAAAAAGCAATGCAAAACCTACTAAAAGAGATCTTTTTACAGTGATTGAATTTTTTAATGTTCTCGAAAAAGGCATGAACACGATCCATGAAAAATTATATACAGCATAAGCAAGCCCAACATCCAGTGAGTTTCCTCCAAGATAGAGTACATAAAGACCGAGAGCAAACTCAAATATAGCAAAGTAAACGTTAGCAAAAAGGTTCAAAAACCTGAAATCTTCAAAATAATGCGATAAATTCTTCATCGAACAGCCATTTATATTTAGATCCTCAATAATTTAACCTTATGTAGGTTAAGGGATCGGAAGTCACATTCCGCGAGATTGGGGCAGTTCGCTCCTTTTCCTGTTTGGTAGATTTGAGTGAACTACCCTTACCTTACTGTCATGGCTTCCCGGTTCATCGCCGCGCTTGCTTTTATAATGCATCGCGGATTTCCCCGACCGAGGTCTGCATGGCTTTCGAGGCAGTGTATGTCTGCAAGGATCATGTGCTAAAAGCTTCAAAAACATTTCCATAGGGGGCTATCTAAAACTTGTGAAAGGGGACTTTCGCCCCATTAACCCCTGTTAAGTTAAATGATGAAGCGCCATTTCTGAAATCGCTTTATCTTCATAGTAGCACTTTATGATCTTCTCAGCCTTGAACTGCGAAGCTTTAAGGGATGTTAGGAGTTTGGGGGAAGCGGTAAATCTCAACAGCTTCAGCGATGAGATACACGGACTCCCCAAAGGATGACAGGCTTTATATTCCATTTTGCGATCTATTACAGTATGTTTTCGGCATATAGGTTCAGGCTCTACCCGGACGAAGAACAGGAGAAAACACTGAACAACCAGCTCAGAATATGCAGGGAGCTCTATAACAGAGCCTACC
>JAGDXJ010000030.1 GCA_023256355.1 Nitrososphaerales archaeon
GAGTCAAGCACTGCATCCTCTACTTCTTGTCCCCTGTCTGCAGGACCGCAGTGCATGTAATATGGGTTTCCAGATTTTTCGAGCAGATCTACTGTAACTTTCCAGTCTTTGAACTTAGCCTGGTACTGTTTTGCTGCGTCTGGATCTGTCTTTGGACCATACGGCTCCATGAAACCTTTTGGAGACCACGCCTTTGGATATACAAACGTAGCGCCTTCAAAAGCTGTCTTCATGTCATATTCTACTCTAAAGCCACCTCCATATCTGTCTGCATTCTCCTTTGCTTGCTGCAGAACTTTGTCATCTAGCTCGAATCCTTTAGGATGCGCCAAAACTACGTCCATTCCCATCTGAGTTGCAGCTAAGACAACGCTCTGTGGCACAGCTAAAGGTTTTAGACCGCCAGAATAAGCGTATGACATAACAAACTTCTTTCCTTTAAGTTTTGGCTTTACGGTTCTTGCTGCTTGCATGTCAGCAAGAGCTTGAAGCGGATGGTACATGTCATCTTCCATATTTATGACTGGTATGGTTGCATACTGGGCAAACAGCTTTATTATTTTATTAGCTCTTCCGATTATCCATTTTGCCGCATCTGCGTACATTCTTATTGCGATAGCCTGTCCAAATCTGCTCAAAACTCTTGCAACATCAGAAATGTCTTCTGTTTTATATGGAACCCTGTCTTCTGGCAACGTTGGAGTGTAGACATCTGAAGCTCTTATAAAGTGAGCATGTCCTCCTAGCTGGAAAATTCCAGCTTCCATACTGTTCCTCGTCCTTAAACTTTCATTGTAGAACATCAGGAATACTGTTCTTCCAGGCAGATAAGGTGTTGGAACCCCGGATCTGAACTTGTTCCTTAAGTCATCTGCCGCGTCGAGAATCATGTTTATTTCTTCTTGAGTGTAGTCTTGCGTGTTTAGGAAATCTCTGCCTTTCCAAATCCCTACGTAACTCGGTAAGCTCATTTTCGCTCGTTCTATCCTTGTCCAGTTAATTTAAAAGCATATCGGTTGAAAGGATAAAATTATTTTGTCCTTTATAAATACTTTATATTGTAATTTTCGAACGAGCATGTATAACCAGAGTTTTTACTAGGTTTTTTAGTGAAAAATAATCAAATTTGTTTGCAAAAATCAAGTAATAAAAATTTCTATGTATGTTTATAATTAGGCATAAGAACCTTGAAAATTGCTAGATTTTACATTTAAAAACTGAGGCGAACGCGTTATAATTTTACTGACAATCAAACCGTTTTTCGCCTAATTTCAAATATTCTACGTATTATAATGTTCATGAATAATAAGCCATAACGATTAAACATAATCTTCCAATTTTACTTCGTTCTTTGCATATCCTTTTCTAAAATAGTCCATTATATTTTTGCACGCAATTGATTTAGCTTCGTTTATAACTTCTTCATTTTCCCATGCGCCTGCTGTATGTGGCGTTCCAGTAAAGTTTTCTAATTGCCAGAACTTTGAAGAGAAATCTTCCTGCCCGTCATGCCTCCAGAAAACGTCCGTGCCGAACCTAACGTCCTTCCGTTCTTTTAGAAATTCAAAAAGGCCTTCCTCGTCAAAAACTTCAGCCCTGCCAACGTTAACCAGTATAACGTATTGCTTTATTTTATAAAGGTTTGTTGAATTCAAAAGACCCTTTGTTAGTTTATTGAGTGGAAGCGAAGAAAATATGATGTCAGCTTTAGCAAGCTCACTTTCAAGGCTTTCTACACTAAGAATCCTATCAAAAAAGGATGAATTTTTAAAGCTTCTCGATATACCAGTTACCATGCAGCTAAAACCTTTTTTAGCTATCTTAGCTATTTCAGAGCCTATGCCTCCAGCTCCAAGTACCAGTGCTTTTTTATTATAAAGCGTGTAAGATTTTAGCCTGTACTTTTTGCCAACGTTTTTTGCCAGAGAAAGGGCCAGAGCCCATGCAAGCTCTGCCACTGGTTTTGAATAAGCCCCCGCGTTTGAGAATATCTGTATGTTCTTGGGTAAAACGCTAAAGTTTAAATCGTCTACTCCCGCAGAAAAAGTTTGAAGCGCCTTCAGGTTCTTCAATTTTAATGCTATTTCTGGAGTTATCTGCCTGGGCCACGCAAGCAAGCCTTCAGCTTCTTCAAGGTCTTTATCTGATAAATCAGAATCCTTTATAGTTTTTTTAAACTTTTCAGGAACTTTATCAAAAGACACTATTTTCAACAAAAAATAAAAACCGAACAGTATATAATAAATTTAAGTTAAAAATTTTTAATGATACTTGGCAAGATCAGGAACTTTACTTTGAATTTAATTGCGTAATTCTTTGCAAACAATGAGCTCCTGTACTAATGTTAACGTGTTTCACAGTTGCATCCTCAACAACCTGCTAAAATGTCACCAAACACGATAAAGCGCTTTTTAATTTAATGAACGGAGTTTAAAAGATTATCAGAACTCACGTTCATGTACTTTATAGAACCATTCTAGTATAATTGCCGAGAACATAAAAAATAAAGCGGCAACAAAAAATGTAAAGCTGTATCCTTCATAATAAGATATGTAGCCTGAGAACAAAGAACCCAAAAATAGGCTAAGATTAACAAAAGAGCTGTAAACTCCAAGCGTTGCTCCCTGATTTATAGTGGGTAAATTATAATAAAGAAGTGAACTTAAACCTACGTAAATTGGCGTATAAGCTAACCCAAGCATTGTAAATATCAAAAACGTGATATAAAAGCTACCAATGCCATATACATATGAAGCTACGATGGAAGCGCTTATCGCGCCTATAACCCTAATCAGCAACATATCTACTATAAATGCAACGTCTGCCTGCTGAGCCTTTTGTCTTATTTTAGGCAGCATACCAACCGAGTTTACTATGAGAATATAAGTGCTTGCTGTTAATACCATCCAATAAGGTACTTTATTATAAACAAGATAAGGTGAATATGAAGTAAAGAAAAGGTTTGTTGCCAAAAAGAACATAGAGCTCGCTGCTATTATTATTGGAAGCTGAAGAGATACAGAGCTTTTCATGCCTTTCAGTATCTTAAAGTCACTCAGTCTAGGTGCTCTGAGCGTCATAGCAGGCCATTTTAGTATCCTGTGAAGGAAAAGGTTAAAATTCCTGACCTCGCTTCTCCTTTCAAAAGCTACTGGAGGATCCTTTACATAAAAATAGTTAAATAAAAATGCAAGCATCAGATATGTAAATATTATGTAAAGTCCATAAAAGATTGGAAGCTTTATAGAAACTAGTATTGTAGGGATCATCCCTACTATGTATCCTGTTAGCATGAACATAAAAGACCATGAGTTGCCTTGCCCCCACATATTTTTTGGCAAAGTCTCAGTTAATAGTAAGCCTATTACTGGTATTGCAAAAGAAAAGCCAAACGAAAAAAGCGTTGTGGCAATTATTATGCCCAATATGGTTTTGATAAAGTACATTATAAAAAAGGCTACAAGAGTTATGATAAGGCTGGCTGTTATCATACTCCTTCTCATGCCTGTAACGTCAGCCAGCCTGCCGCTAACTATCGAAGTAAAAATAGGAATTATGTTGTAAAGAGCTAAAGCATATCCAACCTCAATAACGTTGCCCCCCAAGTAAAGTATATAGAGCGGAACTATGTTAACTACTATTTCTTGAGCCGCATAATAAGGTATGAGAAAATTAAACCAAGAAGGTCTCTTCTGCGTCTTCTGCATTAAAATACACCTCTAAAAAGTTCCTCGACCTTCATTTTATGAGATCACCTTTAAAAGATACCTAATTATGTCAACTTCTGTAAGAACGCCTACAAGTCCCCAATTTTCGTTTACTACAAAGACGTGATCCTCGCCAGAGTTGAGCATAAGCTCTATAGCGTCTTTTAGCTTTGATTTTTCATTTACTGTTAAACCTTTTTTTATTTCGAGTTCAGCTAACGGAAGCGATTTATAACGATCTGGAAGAGATGCAAGGTATTCTATAGAAATATAACCCAAGAAGATCTTTTCTTCGTTAACAACAGGTAGTGTTTTTATCGTTTTTTGTCTAAGAAGGTCAAATGCTTCCGAAACGGTTTTAGTGTGATCGATATAAACGGCTTCTTTATTCATAATCTCGCCTACATTTGTTTCCAGTGTTTGGGGCGCTGTTTTAAGAGCTTTAAGATAGAATCTTTCAAGCGCAAATGTGCCCTTATCTAGCTTGTTAGTGGGCTGGTATTCATAAATAGTAAACTTGTAACTTATAAAATAACTTGTAATAGAAGCTATAAGGAGGGGTATCGCTATGCTCCCCCCAACAAGCTCTAGCATAAACGTGACCGGCACCAGTACGAGTTTATTAACTCCAGCTGCCATTGTTGCCATCCCTAAAAGGACAAAAACGATCAAATATTTCGGATAGATAATATAACCAGTTATGTAACCAAACAATGCCCCTATCTCTATACTTGGGAGAAGCAATCCGCCGCTTGCTCCAAAATTTATAACAGATGACACGCTTATTAGCCTTGAAACCAAAATAATGATAGCGGTAAAAATGCTAAGTTTCATATAGATCGTGTCGTTTAGCAACAAAAAACCTGGGCCTATCGATGGTTGAATGAGATATCCCAAAAATCCAACAAGAAGCCCCCCTATAAGTATAAGCATAGGGAAGCTCGCTAACTTCATAAGGTGCTGCGCTATATAAGTAAAAGCCTTGTAAACACTAATGAAAACTACTGAAAAAACTCCCGAAAGAACGCCAAACCCAAGTGATATGGTTATTATACTCATAGAGATTCCCGGCATCTGGATGTTCTGAACCAAAATTATTGATGGTGTTTTGAGCACAAATGATGTCAGATAGGCAGTTGCAGAAGCCAAAGCCGATGGAAGGAATGGATCTTTTTCTAGGTCGCCTTTATAAGGTAATTCTAATGCTAGCAAAAAACCGCTTATCGGAGCTTTAAAGAGCGCTGTAAAACCAGCCGCTAAACCTGTAAGAAGAACCGTGTTGCTCTCTATGTTTACTTTGAACGTTTCTTTAATCTTTTTTGCTATGCCAGCTCCTATCATGGCTGCCCCTCCTTCTGGGCCTACGGGAGCTCCAAATGCAAATGAAAGAAAGGATGAAAAAGAATAAATTAGAGATTCTTTAAATGAGAGAGACGCTGGAGACGTATGATAGTACTCGAGTATTATATCAAAAGAATCTTTAGGCCTTCTTTTAAGAAACATTCTAAGAGGAAGGCTAGAAAGTATTATGCTTAAAAAAATAAAAGAAAATGACAGTTTAGGAACCGTTAACAGAGCTTTCTCAAATATTTTCCAAAGCCCGTAAAATATATAAAAAGCGATTGAAACCCCAAACCCTATAAGTATCCCCATTATTAGAGGGGCTACCCATATGTTGATTTCATGCCAGCGAATTTTTGATATCATTTTAACTTATACTTCCTCTTAGTATATCTATTATTTAAATTTCAAAAAAATCATAAAAATTATTGTACCGATTACTTTCCCAAGATCCTGTAAAGGGTTGTTCCGCAGACCGGACAAACGCCTTTTATTGCTTTCCTTCCGTTCTTCAAGGTTATTTCTTGCGGGTTTTTGATTTCTCTTTTAGCTCTGCATTTAACACAATATGCTTCTACCATTTTTGGTCCTTACATATAAATATCTAACCCTCTATTTAAAAACATTAGCATAATAAAGTTAGATTTTTTGTTAATTTATTTTAAACGATACAGTATTTACGCCAAGCTTTTTCATATATTTGCCCGTTTTTGAGCATTATCATTATTATTCTTACTGCATCTTCATCAGTAAATTTACCTGTTTTAACCAGTTCTTCGATCAACTTTTTTTCGTCAATCGGTTCATTGTTAGGCCCACATAACTTTTTTATCGTTTCTAACGCTATCTGTAGCTTGTTCCTTTCACTTGCAGGCTTTCCTTGCAAGATGCCTCCTATATCTATTTTTTTGCTCCTTACATCCAAACCTACAGTTTCGAGCATGTTTTTAACAAGAGTTATTGCCCTTTCGGCATCTTCCTCATCGGCTATGTTTTTTAATAACAGCCTTGCCCTAGCTAAAGCAAGTCTTATGAGCGTTTCTAATTGTCTTGCCGTGATAGTTATGGTCCCTTCTTGACTTAGCGATCTCATCTGTAGATAAAATTCTTTAATCTTCTTTGAAGCTTCTTCACTGAGCGCTGGATTTACCCTTTTAGTATAAGCAATATATTTTCTCAAAAGCATAAAATCGATCGGAGGTGCAACTTTATATGAGCTTTTTCTTCTTATTTCTAGTATGTGTTCCGCAAGTTTTTCATCGCCTTCTTTATCAGGAACGTCTCTAACTACATAAATAAGGTCGAACCTTGTAAGGAGAGGTATTGGCAGGTTTATGTTTTCATATAGGTTTTTGTAAGGATCGTATCTTCCGTACACAGGGTTTGCTGCAGCGAGTATTGACGTTCTTGCATTGAGCATTGCGACTATACCTCCTTTCGCAACGCTTACTGTCTGCTGTTCCATGACTTCATGGAGAACGCTTCTGTCTTCGGGCTTCATTTTATCAA
Source organism: Nitrososphaerales archaeon (assembly GCA_023256355.1). Classification (GTDB taxonomy): domain Archaea; phylum Thermoproteota; class Nitrososphaeria; order Conexivisphaerales; family UBA164; genus CAYFFZ01. Next base: position 6,558 of record JAGDXJ010000030.1, read on the forward strand.
ACTCGTCTATACAGGCAATTCCCTGATCAGCGAGAACAACAGCCCCTGCTTCAAGCATCATCATCCCGTTGGTTTCCTTGACCACAGCTGCAGTAAGACCTGCAGCTGTTGAGCCCCTTCCACTTGTATAAAGGGCTCTTGGTGCTAACCTCGAAATATATTTTAAAAACTCCGATTTTGCTGTGCCTGGATCTCCTACAAGTAATATATTTATGTCTCCCCTTAGTGTTTGTCCGTCGGGGAGCGTTACTTGAGGCGATCCAACCGTAAGAAGTAAGAGCGCTTCCTTTATATCTTCATGACCATAGATTCCTGGTGCTATGGAATTTTTTAAAATTTCATAAGTGTTTGGGTTTCTGGCTATTTCTAGTATTTTTATTTCGTCTTCTGGGGTTATTTCAATTTTTTCGTTTCCTCTTGCTAACTCTTCGATCCAAAGCCCTTCAAGCTTAATCTTGAACAGACTCAACGGTACCGTTCTTTTTACCTTTTCCTGATCAGCCCTTATTATACCTGTTACAACTATTCTGTCACCGGGCCTTGAAATATTAACCAAATCTCCATCTATTTCAATATCTATATACTGTGGTAATTGACCAGCCGGAAGCTCTTCAGGCAACTCCTGAATTCTTATAACTTGATAATCTGTAAATATGCTTCTAGTTTTATCAAGCTCAAGGCTTTTTTCGCCACACTCGGCGCACTTTGCTGGTTTTTTTAAAACAGTATCTGATTGAAGCATATAATTTATATGCCCCAACGGACACACAAAGGCTGCAACCCTGATAAGTGGCATGACTTCTGATGTCCTTACCACCATTCCCCCTATGGAAACCAGCTTATCTATGTACTTAGAACTGACGTTTCGTAGGTTAAGCCTGTCTGAAAGTCCCCTTATTCTAACTCTGAACTCATCTTTGATTTCTTCCGCGTATGCTGGGTTTTCCACCTTTAATGTGTCAAAAGCTGCTTTGTTTAGCTCTTGAATAGCTACATCAGGAGTATCAACGAGCAATATTGCAAGATCTGGATCGAACTTTAACAGGTCTTGATAATCTATTACTATCGATTTTTTACCTATGGATGCAAGTTTTGCTATTTGCTCTCTATACTTATATTTTCCATCGGGCGTAGTTATACTCTTTAAAAAGAGCTCGAATTGATCATAGAGTTTTGACTGTGTGTACACCATCACCCATCACTGAAAACGTTTGAGTACCATTCTTCAAGGTCGTTTTTTAGTCTTTGAAAAAGTATGGTCTCTTCTGGAGTTAGTAAGCTTACAAGTTTATCTAGCTCTACACCTTGTAAAGCCATCTGAATTATCTTGTTCATCCTTATTTTAATTAAATCATAAACATGCATTTTTATCCGCTGGTCATCTTTTTTTAACTTTATATAAAGATTAAACTTTTGATAAAAATCCTGAGGAAGAGGCCCTATCTGATGCTGCCCCAGTATCTTTTCTTTATTTATGGCATTAAAAACTTCCGCTTCAAAATCTTCTAAACCTACCTTTACCAGTCCCTTCTCGGCTAGTACTGGCGCAAGCCAAAGGCCTATATCCAGTATTTCGCCCTCTCTTGGACCATTTATTTTTATATAATCAAATTTAAAATCGGGCCTGTCTGCACTAAATTCTGCTTTAATAGAATTAAGCGTTCCAAGCCTCTTAATCATAAAAAGCGTCTCTTTTAAATCTTCAGACATTTCATTAAATTAAAATAATAAGTAGAATATATTTATTTGGTTAAAAACCTCATTAAAAGCATTATGTTTATAAGTAAATAAGTTTTTGATAAATAATGAAATGTTTAGAATGAACAGGGACATGAGAAGGATGCTTGAAAAGATGGGAGTAGAGATAGAAGAACTTCAAAATGTAAAGGAGGTTATAATAAGGACCGATAAAGAAGAATATCTCATAAAAAAACCCACAGTTAACCTCGTAAAAATGCAGGGGGCATTAAGTTTTGAAATTATGGGTGGAGAATTCACAAAAAACCAGCTTGAAATGAAAGAAGTCCCTTTAGAAATAAAAGAGGATGATGCGCTTTTAGTTGCAAGAGAAACTGGTGTGAGCAAAGAGGAAGCAGAAAAAGTTTTGCGAGAATCGAACGGCGATATCGCTCTTGCTATATTAAAAATACAGGAAAGGAAAAGCAATAACGCTTAAGTTTTTAATTACTTTTTGGTTTTTGCTGTCTTAAAATCAATTTCAATGCTTACTGATTGAGGAATGCTAAGCTTTGTTATCTGAGCCATTATTCTGTCATTATAGGGGACTTCGATTAGCCTCCTGTGTAACCTTAATTCCCATTTATCAAAAGTATGTGTTCCTTCTCCAGATGGTGCTTTTCTAGTTACAATTAGTAATTTTTTTGTAGGTAAAGGTATAGGCCCACTTACTTTAACCCCAATCTTCTCAGCCATATCTTTTATAGCGCCGCTTACATTTTCTAAATCCTCTAAATTATTTGACATCAGTTTTATCCTTGCTATCTGCTCCATCCTAATATACCAACAGACACCTATTATATTTATTTTACGCGTATCTTGAGGTTCAGCCTATCTTCCCAGCATTAAAAGCATCAACGAATTCGTTATAAACGTCTATGTATTCCTGTGATGTAACAGGTTTTTCATATCTTAAGCCACAGCTGCCACAGACAACAACCCATTTGTCATCCTGCTTTTTCACTATCACAGATATAGCTCCACACCTTGGACATCGGAGAATTTTAGGGAGTATCTTTCTAACTGGTTTAATTACTCTTCTTTTTTTCCTTGTCATGATTTCCTTTTTAAAAAAGGAACTATTAAGTTTTCTTATAAAGCTATGTTTAAAATAAAATAATTTGTTATAAAATAGAAATTTTTACCTGTATGATTTCTGTTCTCTTCTTCTAGCGCCAGGTCCACCAAACTTTTTGGGTTCTTTTTGTCTCTTGTCGCCAATAAGCAAATGACGATCGTAGCTAAGTATTTTTTCTTTTAAGTCTTTTTCATCTTTAAAATAGTCTACTACAGATCTTGAAACAGCGATGGCTGCGGCATACGCTTGCCCTGTAGGCCCTCCACCTCTTGTTCTGATCCTTATGTTAACTGAAAACCTTTTATCGCCTATTAACTTTATCGGTACACTTACTATAGATTGAAGATATTCAGGAAGCGTCTCCAAAAGCATTCCGTTATACCTTATTACGCCGGTTCCAGGCTCGATCCTCGCAAAAGCTTTTGCTTTTTTCCTAGATCCTGAGTGCATCTTTCTTAATTTTGCTTTAGTTGACATTTCCATTCCACCCTAACTCTTTAGCTAGTTCTCCTAGCATTATATAATCTGTTGGAAAACCTTTTGCTACCGCGTCCTCTGGTTTATAAAACTTAACAGATTTAAACTCATCAGGAATTCCGTGAACTACTGTTAAGTTTCTGTATGCTGTTCTGCCTTTAGATTGTCTATAAGGAAGCATTCCTCTTACAACTCTTCTAAAAATCCTGTCAGGTCTTCTATAGTGTATCGGATTGTGCTTGGGATTTATAAGGCTGTTTATTTCAAGCTTGCTTTTCCATTCTTCGATAATTGAACGCTTATCACCTGAAATCAAAATCTTTTCTGTATTAACGACATAAACCTTTTTACCTTCGAGTAAAAGTTTGGCTATTTTACTGGCAAGTCTGCCCATTATTAGCCCAGATCCATCTATATAAATTGTCTCATTATTTGACAATTATTATACCACCCTGATCTTTATACTTTTCAACAAATTGATCAATTAACAGGGCTTCTCCACCTGCTTTATTTATTTTTTCTTTTCCCGCTTTTGAATATGAGAATGCCCCAACATGAATTTTTTTAGTTAAAGATCCGCCACCGAGAACTCTTCCTAATACTATAACGTAAGCGTTTTCTGGGACAAGTCTGTTTAACTTAGAGATGTTAACAACGTGTTTTGAACCGTTTTTTTCTCCCACTTTATACACAGCCCTCCATAAAGGTCTCCTTGTTTCTCTATAAGCGTTTTTAATTACTTTTAAAGTTTTCATTTTTTCCATCATAAAGCCTCTAACCCCTTATTAAACTCATCTAAATCTTTAATTATTAAACTTGCGCTCTCAAGAATTATGTCTTTTGCTTCAAGCTGCCCTATACTCTCAATACTTAAAATGTAACTTCCTGGCTTTTCTGAAATTTCTAGGTTTTCTCTGTCAACCTTTAGACATTCTTCGCAAAAAGTACAAGCGTATGGGTTTTTAGCCACAAGGTTTCCGTTTATTATCTCAAAAACATTCCTAGGGCAAGAATCTACTATTTGCTTTGCCTTATCGGTTTTTGCGTTCTTTATGTTTATTAAGGGAGTTGGTTTAACTATTGATTTTGATGTTGGGCTATATTTGCTGTGTTTTTTCCCTTTTCCCAGCCTTGCATAAGCTTCAAGCTTTATGTTCTGTTTTGGTGCCAATTTTATTATGGGTATTTCGTTAGATACTGGTTTTACTTCTTTGTCTTCTACTGGTACTAAATCTCCTGAATAAACGGTTCTTACCGAATCCTCCGCACTGGCATCGAGAACTAACATAAGCTGAGCATCTTCCATTTCCAAATATTTTTTAGGTGTTTTAAGGGGCACTAAACCCAAACGATGGGCTACAATTTCATCATAAACAAGCGAACTGTTTTCAATAAAGACTACATCTTCAACCGCAAGCGTCGGAACCTCTGACATAGCATACCTTCTTAAACCGTTAATAAGATCTAAGGGGTAACCTTCAATTTTAATCGTTAGATTTAATTTGTCTTTTTCCAGAACGTCTACTGCCATTTACGTTCTCCTTCCTCTTCTGCCACCTGGAGGTCTTGTACTATCATGCGGAATAGGCGTTACGTCTTCAATCCTTCCAATTCTAAATCCGGCCCTAACTAAAGCCCTAATTGCAGCCTGCGCTCCTGGACCGGGCGTTTTTGAACCTGTCCCTCCTTCGCCACGAACATAAATATGAAGCGCAGTTATTCCCTTTTCCTTAGCAACCGCTGCAGCAGCTGATGCTGCCTTCATAGCTGCATAAGGTGATCCTTCTAGCCTATCAGCCTTGACATGTTGTCCACCACTGCTAAACGCAATAGTTTCAGCTCCTGAAAGATCCGTAATGTGAACTATAGTGTTATTAAAGCTACTGTATATATGTGCTATGCCCCATCTATCTTCTTGCTGTACACCTTGTGATATAGTTTCAGCTTGTATCTCTTCTTGTTCAACTGTTTTTTCTTTAGGCGTTTTTTCTTCGCTCATTCTTCTTTCACCTTAATAAGACCTTCTTCTTTCCTAGTAACCAGATAGCTTGGCCTGTTTATTATTCTATCTCCTACCATTATCTTTTTATGGGCTACAATCTGTCTTGCGTTATGTACTGTTTTGGCTAACCCTTTCTTGAAAACCATTGTCTGCAACCTTCTTTCTAATAGATCCTTTACAGTCAGATTAAGTATACTATCTAGGTTAAGCTCTCCTTCTTCTAAAAGACCCATTTCATAAAGCCTGTTTATCAGCATTTTTTCTCTAGACTTCCTTATCTCTTCGGGAGCGCCTAAAAGCATTCTGGCTTGCCTACGTATATTCGAGATTATGGTTGCAGCTTTCCATAGTTCTTTCTTGTTCTTTAAACCATATTCTCCTATCAGCATCAGTTCTTGCTGTAAAGTTGCCTTATCCCATGGATTCCGCGGGGTAGTATAAGTTTTTTTAGGTTTTTTAGGATCCCCCATTTACTTTCCCTCCTTTTCTTTTTCAGGTGCTGCCTGCTGAGCAGGCTGCTGAGCGGCCTGCTGAGCGGCCTGGACAGCTTTCTTTCTAACACCAACAGTAAGGCCTTTTCTACCAGTTGTACGCGTTCTTTGCCCTCTGACTTTCAAGCCAAGCGAATGCCTAAATCCACGCCAACTATTCATGAGTTTTTCTCTTTCGATATCATCTTTTATCCTCAGCATCAGATCGCTTTCAAGCAGATGCGAGTCCTGTCCGGTTTCTATATCCTTCCTCCTGTTTAACAACCATCCTGGGAGGTTAAGAGATTTGGGGTTCATTATTGCCCTTTCCAAAGTTTGAAGTTGAGAGTCACTAAGCCTTCCTAATCTGATCGAAGGATCAAGCCGCAGCGCTCTTATTATAGCTAAAGCTAAAGTAAAATTTAGACCTTTAATATCTCTTAAAGCAACAAGTAATGGTTTATTACCGTTAAGGTCCCTTCCTGCCATTCTAATTATTGCCCTAACTTGGGTTTGTGAAGACATCCGCTTTCGTTAATATGCACGATATTTATAAATCTGACTATGAACTTATGTAACGTTGGCCCCATCGTACAATTATGAAGTTATAGTAATAGGCGCGGGCCCAGCTGGTTCCCTTGCTGCCGCAGAAGCTGCGCGCGCCGGAAAAAGAGTCTTGATTATAGAAAAGGATACAGAAGTTGGAATTCCTGAACATTGTGGCGGGCTCGTAAGCACAAGCGGGTTAAAGAACGTAATCGATGACTACCGTATAATCAAGAAGAAAATAGATAAAGGTACTTTAATTGTTAAAGACCGATTTTTTGATTTTTCTTTTGAAAAAAGCAATTTAGTTGTAATAGATAGACAGCTTTTAGATAAAAAGCTTGCAGGCCTTGCCATAAAAGAAGGTTCTGATATGGTTTTAGGATCTTATGCGTTTTATAAGAAAGAAAACAATGTAAATTTAGTTTACATAAAAGGCAAAAAGCTCTCTGCTAAATATGTCATTAACGCGGGGGGAAATGCGTATTATCCTAAAAAAGAAGGAAAAATTCTAGCTACTCAGTTTATGTTTGCTTTAAAGAACAGAAATTATGATGGTATTGCAGTATACATAAATAAAGAGTTAATCCCAAAAATGTTTGGCTGGTATATACCATATGAAGAAGGACTTGCTAAAGTTGGAGCTCCAGGAAGCCCAGAAATTGCGCTGTTAGTTGCTAAAAAGATCCTTAATAATCTAAATTTAAACGGCGAACCTATAAAAATCATGAGTTCTTATTTAATAAACGGAGGGCCCGTGTTTAAATATAACACAAATGACTATGTTCTTGTAGGTGACGCAGGAGGACAAACCAAACCTACTACTGGAGGAGGTATAATTTTTGGAGGAATTGGGGGAAAAATCGCTGGAAAACTGGCTGCGAAAGATGCCCTTGATAAATATAATGAGGAATACTACAAACAAGGCCCTGGGAGAGACCTTATAAATCAGGTTAAAATAAAAGATGTGTACGATGCTTTAAACGATTCAATCATCTACAAAATTGTAGAGGCTTTGCATGTGAAGAATGCTAGTTTCAGTGGCGATGAATTTGATTTTCATTCAAAATTTATAAGAAGAATATTAGAGGATCCACTGTTAGCATTGAAGATTGCAGAAGTGATACCGTCTGCAGTTTTTAGCTATTTAAAATCGCTGTTTTTTAGCTGAATTATCTTTTTGCCTTTTTCCTGAGGCACAATCTTTAACTTTGCACCTTTAAATTCCCTGTAAAATTCAGAACCATTAAAGATACGATCCAAAAAAATTGCTAAGGCTGCTATTTCTGAATGAGGCTGATTCCCTATGGATATGTTATAATCAGAAAGAAGGTATACGTCTATAGGTACTTTTTCAGAGCCTATTATAACTAAAATATCCTTATTTATGCTCTGTATTTTTTCTAAAACCTCTGGTAATGGAATACCGTACATCGTAAGATTGATTATGCATTTCCCATCTTCCTTTGATTTTTTAATAAGGTTCTTCCAGCTATCAACAAACTCTACAAAAAAATTGCCGCCCCATTTTTCATTCACTTTTTGTATTGAAAACAAAACTTTTTCGTCTCTGTCGCCATAAACGTACATGCCCGAGGCACCAAAAGCTCTTCCTACTAGCCCGCAATGAGTGGTTACCCTTTTATCCCTTTCAGATCTGTGGAAAAGCCTTAATATTTCAACTTTCATTTTTATTTTTCATTTCCCTCAAAGTTTTCAAGGCATTTAGATAATTTAGAACTATAATTGAAGTTTTTTCGTCGTCCGACTGTTGCTTAAGGACATTTAAAAGTCTGCGTAAAAGCAGATCGTCTATTTCTTGAAGGTCTGTTGGTTTTGTTTCACTTTTACCCTCGAGCTCTTCTATGCTTTTTATGTTGTCGCAGTTTGGGCAAAAAGTTTTCCCTTTATACTTAAGCATTATCCCTCCACATTTCGGGCAAGGTTCAGCTAAAAGAGTACCTCCTCTTCGCATAATTTCAGCAACTAAAGTCCTTTTTTCTTTTGAAAGCATGGTATTATTTATTCATAGTTTAATTTAGCTTTAACTATATTTGCTTTATTGAAAATCGAGATTTAATCATATTTTAAATCCAACATTTTACACATTAAAGAATGTCACTCAAAAACAGATAACTAGATTTTTAAAATGATTATAATGCTTAAAAATACGTTTTTGCTTTCTTTGATCAGGTGCAAAAGCATGCAGATTGAAGCCGTTTTTAACGAGATGATTTCTAACGTTATGCCTGATTTTGATGACGAATTTAAGAGGACATTAGACTCTTATGATAACGAAGTTTTAATTAAAATGATCAATTATGCAGTTGGTGGCGGAAAACGGCTAAGACCTCTTATAATGGTTTTAATTAACAAAAATCTTGGAGAGCGTTTTGATGTATCGTACGCAAGTTTTTCTATTGAGCTCATGCATAATCTTTCTTTAATTCACGACGATTTTATAGATAAAGAAGAAACTAGAAGAGATCATGTTCCTTTTTATAAAATTTATGGATACGATAATGCGCTCTTAGTTACTGATTATATATTTGGAGTTGTTATAGATTTAATAAATCAGTATAAGATGCCCGAGGCTATAAATACACTAGCTAAGACAAGTATAAAAATGAGCGAAGGAGAATTAGAGGAATTAGCCCTTTTTAACAAGAAAGAAAACGTTAGCTTAAAAGAATACCTTCGTGTTATAAATTACAAGACGGCATCGTTGTTTGGGGCCGCAGCCAAGCTTGGAGCGCTTCTTTCCCAGTCACCACAATTTGCAGAAAAAGCCTATTATTTTGGAGAAAATTTAGGAATAATATATCAAATAAAAGACGATGTTAAGGACAAAAAACATCTCTTTAATGAGCTTATAAACAAACTAAAACCAGAAGAACAAAAATCTTTAAATCAAATAGTAGAAAAAAGTTATAACGACGCACTTAAATATTTAAGAGAATTCCCGCAAAACGAATATAATAAAATGCTTTTAGATCTTACAGATCTACTTTTTAAGGCTTAAAAATGGAATACATAGTTAAATTTCAAGGTCATCCAAATGTTACAGCACGGCATAAAACTACCTTAGAAATAACCAAGGAACCCTATCTAACTTTAAGGGGTGACTGTATAATTGGGGTTAATAGTTCAGCAAGCGTTTATGATCTGCCAGATGAAATAAAAAATAAAATTAGAAAAAATAGTAGAATAGATTTCTTGATTAGTGTTGGGAATTTTAGTTTTTCATTTTTCGGTTATGGTCACAGGGATCTTTCGTTGTCTCACCCGACAGATATAGTAATAAGAAAAAGCGAATTTATATCTGAAAGGACGTTGGCAATAAGGAGCTCCGCTGCCGCAATGGATCTGCCACGGGAGATTGTTGCAATCCTAAGAACTGGTGCTCGTGGGGAACTTAAGATATCTGTTGATTGATGATGATATACCACGATCTTAATTGTGAAATTTCCATGAGACGCTTGACTTTACATTAATGGTACTTAGCGTTTAGCCATGTTAATTATATAGATATTAAACGCGTTCAATACCTCCAGCCAGTACGTCAGATAGTTTTTCTTTAGCTTAGGGTGGTTTCTTTAAGCAAATTATAAGTTACCTTTCGCTTTATCTTCTAATTAAGTTAAACTCTTATCGTTTTATTCCCATCTTATATTTTCACCTAAAAACCTTAGCGCATCAATAAGGCCCTCAGCATATGCGGCCTGCATCAGTGCTGTTACTTGATCCCCTTTATGTTGTGCTTCTTCCGCATCTTTTATGTATAAAACCGCATTTTCAAAAATATCATTATAGTTGGTTATTATTGAGTCTTTCTTAGCGTTTTCTATCGCTATTCTGCATTTATCTATAACCTTTTGAACCCTTATTTCTAAGGTAGAAGGCTTAAGGTTTTGAGAAGGCAAAATGTTATAAATTTTTTTTAAAACTTCTTCTTCACTAAAATGTAACGCTCCAGGTACTATTAGTGTAAACGGTTCTTCAAGTTCTATTTCGCTTTGTAACAATTCAAAAAGTTTGCCGCCTAAAATTTTCTCTTCTTCTGTTCCGGCCCTGCTAACAAGTACGACAAAACGGTCATCAGTAAAAACTTCTTCCTTAAAGTTAATTTCTGCCTGTTTTAAATCATATAGGAGGGATCTAACGTTGCCTTCGTATCCTGTAGGAATGATTATTGAGTGTTTTTTTAATTCAAGAGAAGTGCCTATTTGTTTATATATATAATTTCTAGAATTTATGTCGCCTTTTATTATAGACCCTACAAATCCTATTTTATAAATATGTAGTCCGGTTTCTCCAAAAATCGCATTTATAAAACTTGAAGAGTAAACTGTTTTTACGCTGATATTATTTTCTATTGCATAAACTTTTAAGGCCTGATGTGTCGTAGCTATATATGGATCGCCATAAACATACAAACAGATGTTTTTATTTCTTGCTTCTTCAATAAAATGTTCTATGTCTTCTAGAGTTTCCCTACTAACAGGAATGGCGTTGAGCTTTTCTTCTATCCACTCTAAATCGCTGTTTTTTATAAATGTAGTATAATTATCTAAATAGCTTTTTTCACAGATTGAAGAAGCATAATTTATAAACACAGGAGCTGTATTTTTCGGATCTACACCTAAACCTATTATGAATAACATGTTAGTTAATATAGAAATGAGGTTTTTATAATTTAGCCTAGTAAGATACTCGACTTAGTGAACTACCATAACCTTGCGGTCAGGGCTTCCGGATCATAGCCGCGCTTGCTTTTTGCATGTATTCCATCATGTCAGCAGAGGCGCGATCATCCCGAGCGTCTCGCCTGCGTCCACAGGCAGAGCCCCTTATCGCTGTTTTCACTCGGTCGGGGTGCTAGCCTTATTCGAGGTGTTGCGAATTCACCCGACTGTGCTTGGCGATCTTTTCGGGGCAGTATATATCTGCAAAAATAATGTGCAGAAACGTTTAAAAACGTTTCTGTAAGGGGCTATCAATCCTCCCCCTCGCAAAAGGGGACTTTCGCCCCCTTAACCCCTATAAAGTTAAAACACATTTTTATAATTATATAATAAAGTATAGACAAGAGAAAACGATTGTATAAACAGGTTTGTTATATTATTCCATTACAATCATCGATAGTGTTGATCTTACTTTTTCTAACCTTCTAATTTTCCATGTTATTATTTCTTTTACTTGTTCCATAGTATCTGCTTCAATTTTAGCTATTATATCATAAACACCATAAACTAAATATACTTCTTTTACACCCTGCATCTCTTTTAACTGTTTTAAGACTTCTCCTTCGTACCCCATATCCGTGTTTATTAATACATATGCTGTTGCCATAGAAAATAATTGTAAAACATTCGTTATAAATTTTACCATTAACAAAAACGCAGTTCTGACAAAAAAGTAAAGCTTTTTCGTAAAAATTATATTCAGATAAATTTTTATTGTTCAAAAAATCACGCAAATATGTATGTTTATTAAAAACGACGCGACCAAAAAAGCAGATTTCTACGTAAAAAATGTTGATAAAGAGTTTTTAATGTTGAGTAAAATAGCCGGCATAAAAATAATTTTGGCCGAGGAAATAGAAAAAAATTTAGATACCAATGGAATAGATGTTTATCGTTATAAATACGATCCTTCAAAAGAGTTTAAAGGCCCGTTGGTTACTGCAAATATAAAAAATTATAAGACCGTTTTCGAGCACATAAGAAAACACCCTAATAGGGTATTTGCAGTTATAGCGGATTTTAACAATTTTATAACTGATAACGAATCCCACTTAGATTTTATAAAATCTCTAAGGAAGATTTACTCAATTCCTTTATTATATGGAAGTGGAGCCACTAATGTACATGAGCTTGTTTCTCCAGTAATTCTAAACTATGCTATAGAATTTTTTTATGGAATAAAAAACTTTGACGATAAAAAACTTTACAGATCTTTTTTTGAAAAACTTACTGGCTTGTTAGGAGATGAAAGATATTTTGAAAAAATTTAGAACTAGATACATTCTTGTTATCACAAAAAAATTACCTTCTTTAAAAATTAGTGAGAGCGTAATTAAAGCTTTAAAAGAACTGATGGGTGATTATGTTCTTTTTAGGATAGAAATAAAGACGATCGTTTTGAACAAAGATGGGTTTATTCTTTTAAGGTTCAGGTACTATGATATTGATCCTCGAGCGTTTTATCTTGCAATACAATATACAAGAAATTATGGTACTGATTTATTACCATTAAAAACCTTCGGAAGTATTAAATCTGCAAAAGATTTTCTGAAAGGTTTCAGGCCAGTATAAGATGATTGTTCTTTATTAGGTAAGCTTTTATAATATACCTTTTTAATCTTATATTAGAAAATTGCAAACACAACAGAAAAAATATGAAAGCGTAGCCTATGTTTTAGATTTTAAACTAAATTCTGAATCATTAACTATAAAAGGAAAAAGAGGCACTATTATACAGGCAATAGGGGGGGATTACTTTATGTTGCTCGAGCTATTGGGTATTCCTGGCGTAAATTATGTTATATTAGAAAAGTTGAATATAAGTAAAGATAGAAGAGAGAAGGTTCTCAGCGTACTTGGAAAGCTAAAGTATGAAAACCTTTCATCGATAGCAAAAAACGCTTTACCTCAAGCTGTTGAAACAATTGTTATAGAAAACGAACAGCGGTTTGTTAATTTTTTTAATACTGCTATGCCAGTTACGCCACGATTGAATTCTTTAGAACTGATACCAGGAATTGGAAAAACTCTGATGAGCATCATATTAAAAGAAAAGGAGAAGAAGCCCTTTACAAGTTTTAAGGATATAGAAGAACGGGTTGGTTTAAAAGAACCCGCTAAAAAAATTGCAGAGAGAATTTTAGAAGAACTTAAAGGTAATCAACAAATATATCTTTTTGTTAAACAATTTAAAGACTGATTGTAAATAAACATTTAATATTTGCAATTAAGTCCTTTTTTGTGAATTAAACAGGTGATTTGATTGAACGAACTTGAAATAATAGAAAAGATACGGAGTATGTTTGAAGTTAAAAATTATCCGTTAACAGATGATGTAGCTTATTTGCCTAACTACTGGGCATATAAAGTAGATATGCTCGTTAAAAGCACTGATGTGCCTGAAGGCATGAGCGGTTATCAACTTGGACGCAAGTCTGTTGCTGCGGTACTTTCTGATCTTTCAACCAAGGGCATTAGCGCAAAGTTTATGATGCTAAGTTTTGCTTTTCCAGAAGGAATAAACAACGAATACATAATTGAAATTTTAAAAGGAATAAAAGAAATGACAGATAAGTACAAAATAACGCTTATTGGTGGTGATGTTAACAAGGCTAATGATTTAATAGTGGATTGTATAATAATGGGCAAATATAGAAGAAAGGTTCTAAGAAGTGGTGCGCGTGTTGGTGATCAAGTATATGTTGTTGGAAATTTTGGATTAACAGCTATAGGCTTAGATTACCTTATTAATAAAAAAAAGATTACTAATGAAAAATTAAAGATCTTCGCTTTAAAAGCCGTTTATGAACCCGATCCGCAAGTTAACTTTAACATAGACGTTATAAATTCAGGTTGTGCGACGGCATCTATGGATTCTAGCGATGGTTTAGCATACACTCTTAACGAAATTGCAGAGCAAAGTAAAGTTAAGATCGTAGTTAACAATTATCCAATGAGTAAAGAAATAAAAAAATTAATTACATTAGAGGGTAGAGATCCTCTAAAGGATGCGCTTTATGGTGGAGAAGAATATCAAATGGTGTTTACTATCGATCCTAGAAAAGAATACGTTTTAAGAAAGCTTGCAAAAAAACACAAAGTTAAAATTTTTAACATCGGATCTGTTGTAGAAGGTAAAGGTGTTTATTTAAGTAATGGTGATAAAGTAGAAAAGAAAGGATGGGTTTTCACTTTTTAACCCGTCTTATCTTTAATAATTATTTTTTCAACTTCTTTTCTAAAATATACCCATTCTCTTCCAGCCTTTTTTCTTGAAAGTTCTCCTTTATCATACATTCTCCTGAGATATGTAGAAATTATTGGTAATTTAACGCTGGTGTTGAACCGGTCTTCAAGCATGCTAAGTACATCTTTTGAAGTAAACCCAGTAAGAGGAAGTGTGTTTATTAACTGTTTTATTTTACTATAAAGGTCTTTTTCATATTCTTCATCTACATCTTTCTTATCATTATTTTCAGAAGATACAGAAAGAAGGTCATAAAGCTCTAGAAGTCTTAAAACTTTATTTTTTTCGATGTTTCCCTCTACCTTAAAAGAATATCTAGCACCATTCTCATCCTCAAACTCTAGCTTTATGGCCTTTTTTGGCAAATTTCTGTTTTTTGTTAACAGACTTTAAAAATAAGTATGTTTGATAATTTTTGTTAACAAGTTATCAAAGTTACTATTATATGAGTATTACCTTAACTTTATATTAACTACATCAATTAAGTTTGAATTAATTATACCGTTTGCAATTGCTCCAGTGGAAATATAGGGGTTGTTTTACAGTTAATGATTGATAATAAACCTGCAATTGCTCCAGTGGAAATATAGGGGCATCAATTTATGGAATAAAATGGGTTAATTAACAATAATTTAACTTGAATAAACAGGAGTTACACCCCTTATCTTCTTTTGTTTCTTCTCTATTTTTTTATTATAATAATTTTTAATTTTTGTTTAAAAAAATTTATTATTGGTAAATTTATCTTTATTTTTATCTTTTTAATTTCTTTTATAAATTATTATACTTGTAAAAAAGATGCAGAAGAAATCATGGGGTGTAGGGTTTATTGTCTGAATTTCTTGATGATATATTTAACAAAGTAGCATCAGGTAAATCAATTTTTAAAAAGCGTGAAGTTCTTAATATAGATTATATACCAGAAAGGATACTCTTTAGAGAAGAACAAATAAAAAAGATCGGAGAGACGTTATCTCCTGTTATAAAAGGTGCTAAACCTTCGAACCTTTTACTTTATGGAAAAACAGGAACAGGAAAAACCATGGTAGCCAGATATGTTATGAATAAACTTAATGATTATATAAAAGAAAACAATACAGTTTTCGCTTATCTTAACTGTAGAATAAACGGCACTCCTTATAGAGTTTTAAGTGAAATTGGAGAGCATATTGGAGTGAAAATTCCCTTTACTGGATTGTCTTTGAGTGAAGTACAAAAAAGAATATTTGACCATTTAATTGATAATGGAATTAAATTGGTTCTTATTCTAGACGAAATAGATTTTTTGGTTAATAATGCTTCTAAAAGAGATATCGGAAATGACATACTTTATCAATTCACTAGATATGATAGTATATATAACACAAAGGGCACCAAAAGCTTTGTTACAATAGTAGGAATCTCAAACGATTTAAAATTCATGGAATATCTCGAAGGAAGAGTTCAAAGCAGCTTAAGATCAGAAGAAATACTTTTCCCGCCATATACAGTAGAAGAAATAAAAGAAATACTAAAAGATAGAGTAAAAGAAGCATTTGTTGAAAATTCAGTAAGCAATGAAATAATAAATCTTATTGCTGCCTATTCAGGCAGTGAACACGGTGACGCCAGAAGAGCAGTTGATCTTCTAAGGGTATCTGGAGAGCTTGCTGAAAGAGAGGGATCTATAAAGATCGAAGATAAGCATGTTCATGAGGCCCTTAAAAACATAGAAAAAGATAAAGTACAAGAAGCCATATCTTCTTTACCTGTACACGAAAAAGCAGTTATTTACTCAATTGCAAGCTTTCCAAACGGAGAAACAACAGGGCATGTCTATCTTAAATACCAAGAGGTATGCAATCAATTAGGATTGCAACCATTGACGCAAAGAAGAATAAGCTCTATAATAAACGAGCTAGATATGTTAGGTTTGGTCTCAGCTCCAATAATAAACAGGGGTAGGCATGGTAGATCTAAAAAAGTTGAACTAACCATAGATAAAAACCAAATAATTGAAGCATTAAAAAATGATGAAATTTTTAAATTATTACTTAACGCTGTTTAAAATCTCGTTTATTTTCATCAATGTTTCTGTAGGTACTATTTTTTTCCATCCAAGAAGATAAGTTCTTATCTCTTCTGGAGTTTTAGGCATAATGTTAACCAGCTGTATAGCATAATCTTCTTCGAGACCAACCTCTTTTTCTAGGGACTCAACTAGTTTTTTTGCTTGTTCACTATTTAACTTTGAAAAAACATTAACATATTCAAAAGTTCTTCTTTGTAATTCATCCATATCGCTTGTGGACTGCGTTAAGATATCTTTTGCTTCATGTATGGTTATTTTTTTGCTCTTTATCATTTTCATTTAAGCTTTCACCTTTGAACGGAATCACATGATCAAGTCTCGTGTAAAGTATTTTCTTTTTATCACCCACTTGAACCTCTACAACCAGGGATCTTTTTCGAACTTCAATTACTTTACCTACTAGCCCTTGAAATCTTCTATGCGGCATACCTTTTGGTTGTGAAGGATCGATTTTGACAACTACTTTATCTCCATTTTTAAACTCATTTAAAAGATAAGAAAGTCCTCTTTTGCTTTCTAACGTTAATAACTTACGGGTTTTTCTTCTATAACCTTTATAATGTGGCATATGTCGAAAGATAATAAGAATGTCTATATAAAAATTTACCTGAACATATTATTTGTCTTTCAATGATAATGTCGATTTATTGGTACTTTAAACTAGTTTACGTCAAGCAGACCAAGTCCATGTACCTGATGATATCCCTTTAGCTTAGTTACGTTTCTTTTCATAGAGAGTTGAAAACCTAATTTAGTAAACCATGGCCTTTTTGACACCCTAAATTTTAAATTTCAAATGGCTTAAAATTCAAATATATTTGATTTACATAAAAGCTAATTCATATTGTTAAAAAATTAAGGTTAAAAGATCATAAGCAAAATTCCTATTAACTTTATTATAATAAACGGAAGAACAACGCCTCCAAGCCCGTAGATAAGAACATTTTCTAAGTATATCATTCTTGGAGATTTTGGTTTAAATGATATGCCTTTAATAGCTATGGGTATAAGCATAGGAATTATTATGGCGTTGTAAATCAGCGCAGAAATAACCGCAACATGCAAAGGTAAATGTAAAATATTGAGAATTTTTGCCACGCTTAAGAAACTCAGCAAAGCAGGTAGCACCACAAAGTACTTTGATACATCATTGGCAATAGAAAAGGTTGCTAATGATCCCCTTGTTATAAGTAGCTGTTTTCCTAACTTAATCACATCAATTATTTTTGAGGGATCTGATTCTAAATCTATCATGTTGGCAGCCTCCTTAGCAACTTCAGTACCAGTATACATTGCAAGACCAACGTTTGCCCTTGCAAGAGCAGGGGCGTCGTTAGTACCATCACCAACCATTGCTATAGTTTTCCCTTTACTCTGTTCTTCAAGCACTTTTTTGTATTTATCTTCAGGTTTAGCCTGAGAAATTACTTTGTTAATACCTACTTCAGAAGCGATTATCTGTGCTGTTATGGGATGATCCCCAGTTACCATATAAGGTTCTATTCCCATAGATTTGAGGGCTTCAATCTGTTCTTTGACCCCCTCTTTTAAAACATCTTTGAGTTCAAGAAGTCCTATTATTTCATCTCCTACTGCTACAGCTAAAGGCGTCCCCCCTTCTCTAGCAATTTCTTCAAGCTTCTCATCAAAATCGGGAGGAGCATGGAAGATTGTCCTCATGACATCGGGAGCTCCTTTAAATATAGGCATCTTTTCATTTAAATAAGCTCCATAAAAATCAGATTTTCTAATAAGCCTCATTTCTTTATAAATTTCTTTTCCGGGCAACCTTAATCCCTTATAATAAATGCCGCTTTTCCTAGTTTTTGCAGAAAACTCCTCATATGATGACATTATGGCTTGATCTATTTCGCTCGGTACATAGTTTTTGCTTTGCAGATATCTAAGAATGGCTTTTCCTTCTTGAGTATCATCTTGAATTGAAGAGAGGAAGAGAGCTTTAGCCACATCTTCTTCTGTGTAAGAGTTAAGAGGTATTATTTTTACAGGTTCCCTTCTACCCAAAGTTATGGTTCCGGTTTTATCAAGCAAGACTACATCAATATCACCAGCAGCCTCAATTGCCTTTCCAGATTTTGATATCACCTTTATTTTCCACAACCTTGTTAATCCTGATATTCCAATAGCTTCTTCCAGAGCACCTATAGTAGTAGGGAGCAGGCAAACATAAAACCCAAACAATATAGGTATGCTTAAAGAATAACCCAAAAGCCTGATCGTAACGCCTAATGAAAAAACCACCAAGCTTAACAAAAAGGTTATTCCATAAATTAAAGCATCAAGCTGCTTTTCACTCTCACCCTTAGGCCTTTTTGTTTTTTCAATCATTCCAGCAATTCTGTATACGTAAGATTCTTTGAGGGTTTTAGTAACCTTAATCTTAATCCAGTCGCTTACAACTTTACTGCCAGAAATTACCTCATCGTTTACATATTTGATTACAGGCAAAGATTCCCCAGTAACTAAAGATTCATCTATGGCAGCCGCTCCTTCTACAATTATTCCATCAAGCGGTATTATCTCGTTCTCTTTAACTAAAATTATATCGCCTGCTGAAACAACATCAGGAGGAACGTATACTTCAGAACTCTCATGTGTTATTTTTCGCACAGATAGATTTGAAGTCACATTTAAAAGTGAAGTAGCTGTAAGTTTTGCTTGATGTTCTGAGTATGAATCAGCGAATGTACCGAACCAGACCGTTGCAAATATCAATAATGCTATAGATAAATTGAACGGCGTAATTTCTTTTATATAAAACATATAGATTGCAGTTATTAAGAAAGAAATTTCTGTAAGAAGCAAAACCGGATTTTTTTTAAGATATACTGGAGAAAGCCTAATTATCGAATTTTTTAATACTTGAAGATAATCTCCAAGCTCCAAATAATATCACCCTATCGAAAGCGGACCTAAAGCTAACAACGGTAGAATTGAAATTATGACAAGCAAAAATATAAAAAATACTAAAGAAAGCGAAAAATAAACAGAGTCTATTCTCAAGTCTGTTTTCGTAAAACTTATTTCTTTACTCGCTAATGAATCGCTTATTTTTATCATAAAGTAGATAGGAACATACCTTCCTAATAGCATAAGGATTCCCGTTAAAATGTTTAACGAATTAATGTTGCCGGTTGCGCCATAAAAATCCGAACCATTGTTCACACTAGCGGAAACGATTTCCCAAAGAAGCTTGGTAAATCCATAGCCTGGTGAGAAATTAAACATCCTTAAAGCAAAGATAGCTATAGGTATGGCTGTTAAAACTAACGCAAAATGAAAAATATAACCCAAAACGGCGTATTCTATTTCTTTGTGTTCTAGTTTATAACCAAAAAGTTTTGGCATTCTACCGCTCATTAAAGCCGTAAAAAATATTGTTATGATAATTATAAATATTAATGAAATAAAGCCAGTACCAACACTACCAGGCAAAGCATCACCCTGCATAAGTATGATAAAAACAGCAAGCTGTATAGGTGACAATAGCTTGAGTATAAAGACGCTCGCTCCCGTATTTGTAGCTATTGATGAATAAAAAAGACTTAAAGAAGCATAATCGCCTAGAGCTGCGGGCATTGATTTGTTAAAAAGAGGGTATAAGTTTTCGAGGAGTATCAAGTTAAAGGCAAAGTAAAAAATCAAAACAACCAAAAAAATGGAAATGCTCAGTTTAATATTTTTAGTAATTTTGCCTATTAGAAAAATAAGAGAAAACGGCAATAAATTTAAAACTACTATGTCCAAAAAAGCCGTTATTGAGTTAGGCATAAGGGCTCCTTCAGCAATACCTTCTGTAATATAAGAACCACCATTGTTGCCTAGCAAGGTTATAGTATTATAGATACTTAAAGGGGCATCTTTAATTCCTTGTAAATTTGAAAAAGGGAAACCAAAAGCAACGCCAAAAAAATCATATAAAATTGTAATCACAAAAACTGCTGCAGCAAGCAATAAAACACTATTTAAAAAATCAACATAAAAGTTACCAAATTTTTTATAAAAAAGTGACCTAAATATAGCTACAGCAACCGAAAGACCAGTGGCAGGAGCTACAAATTGCAAATACATAAGGCCCGTTGTCTGTACCAAATACGGTAATTGCTGATTTATAAAATGTTGCAGGTTTGTATTTGTGATATATGATGTGATTATATTAAACCATAAGAAATTATTATGTGATGTGATGTAACCATACCATAAAATCACAAACGCGATCATAGCTGAAAATAAATTAACTAGCACTAAACTAAAAAAGTACTCATTGGCGAGCATATCCCATTTAAAAGCGCGTAAAAAAAGAGAATGTGGTTTTAAATCGAAGAAAATTCGATACATGGCTAGGGCTAGGAAGTATGAAAATATAATACTAATAGCATAAGTATATATAAACCAAACAATGTAGCTATATACAGCTATGTTCAATAGTTATCACTTAAGTATTGTCGACCCTTATCATCTAATATGTATTTATAAGGTTTACTTTCGTTTAATTTTTTCAAATATCCCTCTTTATTGAGATAGGATAACATTCTGGAAGCATGCTCTCTTGTGATGTTAAATTTTTGCATCACATCACGTGCTGATACAGGCGTAGTGTTAGCAATTTTTAATATTTCAACCTGTGTTTTGTTTAATTCAGTTTGCGCTTTAGGCTTATTTACTTGCGTTTTGATTTGATCATTAGAATTTAGAGAATTAATGTCACTTTGTATTTTCTTTTTAATTATGTATTCTTTTGTGATATCATTAAATACATTATACTCCTCTTTCATTTTATTAACATAATGATAAATCAATAAGATAGCTGATATTGATATCATCAGCGAAAAAAATGATATTAATGCGCTTATTGTCGTGATGTTCATTGTCAAATGGTATAAAATCACGTAATTATATAAACATTAATTTTTAAAGTCACGATAGAGGTAATTTAGCGTAATTAATTTAAGAAAAGTTAAGCAGTGTTCTAAATGTTTAAACTATACATTTTTGTATAGTATTGTATGGGTAATAATCATACAAATGAAACAAAAAACATTTTAGAAAAAATTATAGATAATTCATGTCTTACAGAATTAGAATTTTTGGCATTAATTAATAAAAAAACTATAAATCCATCATATGAATTGTTTAATAAATATAAAAAACTCAATAAATTTTATAAAAAATCATCAGGAGAAAAATCTACAATAAAGAGACGTGCAGGAAGAAATATAAAAGCTTGTCTTTTGACTCTTATCCTTTTTTTAACGCTTGGGATCATCAATGAAAAAAATTTATTACAGTTAAAAGAAATAAGCGATATGCTTAAGGATGTATTAGATATAGAAAATGAGGAAATTTACCTTAAATTGGATGCGCTATTAGATACAATTGTCAAGGAACTTTTTTAACTTCCTTACATATTTTGTTAAATTCGTTTCCACCGTTTTCTTTTTCTAGTAAATTACCTATAACGATACCATCGGCTCCAGCACGTGCGATTTTTACAGCTCTTTCTGCATCGGTTATTCCTCCGCCTACTAGAAGTAAACCATTGAACAGTTTTTTGCTTAAGCTTATAGTCTCGTTAGATATCGGTGTAGATGTACCTGAACCACCTTCTAAATACACAACCTTAAATCCAAAATGTTTTGCCGCTAACACATAAAGAGAAATAAGCTCAGGAATAGAAGGTATAGGTCTTACATGACCTATATGTGATACTGCGCTGTCTGAATTTGTAACTATATATCCTGTTGGTATAGTTTCTAATTTGTATCTTTCAATCAATGGAGAAGCCAAAACTTGAGCGTCTATGATATAATATGTTACATCAGAATTCATCAGCATCATGTATAATATTGCGTCGGCCTTCTTTGAAACAGCATTAATATTATTTGGAAATATTATAACCGGCAGTTCAGTCTTCTTTTTTATGCAATCAATAGTCCTGTCAAGATCTTCCTGTGCTATCAATGTAGAACCCCCAACAAGAAAAGCATCTATCAAGCTTTTATCGACTTGAGAAAGCCTTTTTTCTGTTTTAGCAATATCAAAAAAGTTAACTGGATCTAATAATGGAAGGCAAAGTCTATTATTTTTTCTACTGTTAAGAAGCATCTGGTAAACAGACAATTTTTCCATCTGTACCTAAATAAGACATTTATAGGTATAAAAACACTATCTGTTAAAGCTCTCTCAGCGCCGGCAGACCAAGAACATTCATAAGATCAGAAATAATTAACTTATATGTGTAAACAAGCCCTAGCCGTAAATTTCTCAATTTTGTGTCTTTTTCATCGAGTACTCTTTTCTTTTCATAAAAAACATTAAAACTAAAAGCCAGTTCATGCGCGTAGTTAGCAAGAATAGAAACTGACATTGATGAATAAGCCTTTAATAAGTAATAGTCATATTTGCTCATATGGAGCAGTAAGTTCTTTTCCTCTTGGCTAAGGTTGACCCCATTTGATTGACTCAGTTCTTGATTAGCTTTTTCAAGTATTTTTGAAGCCCTTGCATAAGTATATTGAATATATGGTCCAGTATCACCTTCTAGCTTAAGGGCATCGTCTATATCAAAAACTATCTGTTTCCCAAGATCAGGCCTTAGTAGCGAATATCGTATTGCAGCAATTGCAACTTTAGAAGCTATATCTTCTTTATCAGAAAGGAGTGGATTTCTGTTGTTTATTAGATTAATTGCAGCAATTTTTATTGCATCCATTAAATCATCTAAATTATAATAAATCCCGCTTCTACCTGACATGTGAACAAACTCTTTTTCAACTTTACCTTTAACGATTTTTTCTGCCGTGTTCTTTGAGAGCGCAACTAATCCATAAGCTATAACTTTATACTCTTTAGATGCGGATAAAGCCTTTAAAGTTTCTTTTATAAGATTTTGCAAAGGCAACTGCCTTTGATCTATAAGTATATACGCTTCATCCGCAGGGGTGTAAAGTCCTTTGATTTCACCTGATAGCGAAGTCGTATAGACATCTGTATTATCTGGTTGTTTAGAAAAAACGCGGTAATAAAACTCATCAGGTATTAAACCGAGTTTCCAAGCTGCATAAGTAAGGTCTTTAGCAGTATAAACTGCTGTCCCGTCGCTCCTTACAAGTATTTTCTTACCTAAAAGAACCCAGCAATTTTTATGCTTACCTTCTTTTATAAACTTTACAAGTCCTTTTTCTTTTAAGAGTTCAAACATTTTTTTCCAATAACCGCCGTGTACAAAATGGCTTTCCCAGTTAAGTATGTCATATCTTGCCCCAATATTCCATGTACTTTTTAGCTGTTCTCTCACAATTTTTTCTATAATAGGCCTTGCAAAATTGTATATGTCGCCACCATCTTCAAGGTCTTTCAATATTTCACTTCTTTTTTTCTTTAATTCTTCGTTTTCTTCAATTGCTTTATTAGCATTAACATAAACAACATCTCCACAGTAATGGTCATATTTGTCATCACTCTCAAGAGAGTACCCTAGATATTTGAATCCTACAATAAGATCAGCAACCTGTACACCTGTATCGTCTATGTAGTTTAAAACTTTTACATCATGCCCCAGCCTTTTAAAAAGTCTATAAAAAGTATCTCCGAGTACTACGTTCCTGGCATGTCCTACGTGTAAAGCTTTATTTGGGTTAACGCTAGTGTGTTCAATAATTATTTTTTTCTTTTCTTTGACCTGAATATCTCCAAAACCACGGTTCTTAATTATTTCATTTAAGAAACTCAAGTAAAAGCGTTCTGTAAGTCTAAAATTAATAAAGCCACTGGGGTGAATTTCCGCACTCAAGTTTTCTTTATCGTAGTCAATCTTGTTTAAGAGGTCTTTAGCGATTTCATAGGGAGGTTTTTTAAATATTTTTGCCAATATAAAGGCCGCGTTAGTTGTAAACTCGCCAAAGGCAGGTTCTGTAGGTTCTCCAACGTAAATGCCAGGAGTAGTTATGCTAAGCTTGCTTAGAGTCTCGTTTATTGTTCCTGTAAGTTTATTCAGTTCAGTAAAATAAGAGATCATTGTTCATCAACCATTCAACTGCCTCTATTAATCCCATAGGGCCTTGTCTTTCGGTTATTATTAATTTTGTATTTTCCTCGATTGTTCTATTTTTTATAATATAATTTTTATTTACAAGGAACGAATAACCCGATGCAGCAAACATTAGTTCATCAACCTCGCTGTCTCCAACGCTTGCTACTTCTTCTTTTTTTAAACTCATTTTTTCTATAATGTATTTTAAAGCGACTCCTTTATTTACGTTAATACTTGATAAATGGTAAGCTACACCACTGTCAAGGATTTTTGAACGATAGCCATTATCCTTAAGTAACTTATTGGCAAAATCTATATCAAAATTTCTTTCAAGCAAAATTTCCGTTAACCTTGGCATTCGTTGATTTATCCTTATGTTATCTATGTTTTTAGATAAAAAATCATATGCATCTAAGGAATCAGAATAGTTTCCAAAAACTTTAACTCTTGTGGGTTCTTTATAATATATAACTCCGCCATTTTCGCTAATGCCAAAATTTGCAAAACCTAAAAATCTTGATAGCGTATAAGTCTCAAACACGCTCCGCCCAGTTGCTAAAACTATCTGTAAACCGTGATCTTGTAGCTTTCTTAGCAAGACAGCAGCATCAAAGTTAATTCTCCCATCATTATCTGTCAAAGTTCCGTCAATGTCTATAGCCATAAGCTTGATCATGCGCATTATTGTTTTTTCATTTATATTTATCAGTAACTAAAAAACATAAACAGATTACAAATGGTCAGAAAGGTTTATAAAAAAAGAAAGCTTAACACACAAAGCCGGCCACAGGGGTAGGGTTCTACCCGGTCTCATCAGAACCCGGAAGTAAAACCTACCACCGCCGCTGTGTTAGTGAGGTGCGCAAGCCCTCGCGAAGCAGCGGTGCCGGTGCTTCATAATTTTACATATTCTTTAATTTTTGAATAAATCGAATCTACGATATCGCCTTTCAACGTTCTTTTATCAAATTCCTGCAGTATCTTAATTGTTATTCCTGAAGGAGTAGTAACTTTTTTTGTAAGCGTTCTGAAATCAACGTCTTTTTTAAGCGCATATGTGGAAGTTGAGTAGGCAACCAGATTAGTTATTCTATCCGCTAAATCTTTTTCAACACCCGCAAGAACCATATATTGAGATAAAGAATCAAGAAAATAGGCCAATATCGCAGGGCCACTTCCTGTTATTGGAACCAGAGCGTCAATAATTTTTTCATCAAAAAGATAAGGTTCTCCTATCCTTTCTAATAGCTTTTTAAGGCTTTCATAAAGTTCTTTTTGACAATAAACAAGAACAGGTGCCTTTCCGGTTTCTGCGGCTATGCTGGTCATGATTTTGCATATCTTTGCTTTTGGCATTTTTTCTACCATTCTGCTATAGGGATAGAGAGCTACAACTGAAACAACTGTTTTTCCTTCTACGTTTAAAGAAACTTCATCAAAAAGTTTTTCTGCGTCGATAGGTTTTACGGAAACGAAGATTATATCTGAGCTTTTAACTAGGTCCATTAGGCTGTCTGCACGTCTAACATTTTTTATTTTTGGAGCCTTATATTTACCCCTGTCATATACTAATATGGTATCTTCTTTATTTTTTGAGAGTGCCACGCTAAGGGCATAACCCATATTACCTATTCCTATTATACCTATATTCATCCGATCGTTTTTACCTGAAAAAAGCAACTTTTAAATCATACTGTTATATGATTAAATCATGGCCTTTAAATTCACGAAATCCGAATATGCATTTATAATTCTAGCAGCTGGAGAATCTACAAGATTTGGAGAGAACAAGCTTCTTTATAAAATCGATGGAAAATCTATAATAAAAAGAGTTATAGATGAATGCTCTTTGGAAAAGTTTGTAACAGTTGTAGTTGTTGGGCATGAAAGAGAAATGATAGAAGATGAGCTTAGAGATGAAAACGTTATTTTCGCTATAAATCCTGATTATAAAACAGGAGGTATGAGCTCTTCAATAAAGATAGGCGTGTCAAGTATAAATCCTAGCAGGGCTTATCTGATAACACCTGGGGACATGCCTTATCTGCAAAGATGGATCTGCGAAAAGATTATAGACGTTTATCAAAGATCAAAAGCAAAAATTATCATACCCAGTTTTGAGGGAAAGGGTGGGCATCCTATACTATTTGATTCGTCTTTAAGAGAAGAGCTTTTAGCGGTAAATGAAGAGACTAAAGGGCTTAAAGGCATTTTAAACAAACACGCAAATGAGATTTTAAAGTTTGAGATAGGAACCTCTAGAATACTTATAGATATAGACTTTAAAGACGATCTTAAAACTAGGAAGCCGGTTGACAAAGTGCTCGATAGTAAAACATCTTAATGTGTTAGGTTATATAAAAATTAAAAAAATTAAGTTGATATTTCTCAGTTAAAAAGAAACAATGTTATAGAAAAATTTTATATGTTCACTTTATAAAGTTACCGTAATGGAAGTAAATGTCTCGTTTAATTTAAACGGCAAAAAAGTTAGCGTTACAGCCCCTCCTGCAAAAAGCCTTCTAAGGGTGTTAAGGGAAGACCTCGGCATAACAAGCGTTAAACCGGGATGTGAAGCGGGTGAATGCGGAGCCTGTAGCGTTCTTTTAGACGGCCAAGTTGTGACATCTTGCCTTGTTATGATTTCACAGGTTGATGGAAAGAACGTTATAACGGTAGAAGGATTACAAAAAGATGGCGAATTGGATCCTCTGCAGAAATCATTTATAGATGAGGGCGCAACCCAGTGCGGGTACTGTACTCCTGGGTTTATAATTTCTGCGAAAGGACTTTTAAACGAAAACCCAAACCCTACAGATGAAGAGATTCTTGAAGGTGTAAGCGGAAACATTTGCAGATGCGGTGCTTATCCCAGAATATTTAACGCAATTAAGAAAGTGGTGAAAAAGAATGTCATATGAAAAAGTAGAAGTTTATTCTCCGAGAAGCTTAGCAGAAGCGCTTGAAATACTTTCACAGAAGAAAGAACATATAAAACCAGTTGCTGGTGGTACAGACGTGATGGTAATGTTAAAAGATGGAGTAGTTAAAGAAAAAGAACTTCTAAATCTTTCTTATATCTCCGAATTAAGCTATATAAAGGAAAAAGAAAGTCGAATATTAATTGGAGCTGCCACAAAATACAGAGAAATTAGAAGATCGCCCATTATAAACGCTTATGCCCCAATCCTTATAGAAGCCGTAAGGCAGATTGGATCGCCTCAAATACAAAACCTAGGAACAATCGGCGGAAACCTTGGAACCGCAAGTCCGGCAGGAGATAGCATACCGCCTCTTTATGTTCTTAATGCAAGAGTAAAGCTACAGAAGATTGGAACTTCAAGGGAAGTTCAGATAGATAAATTTTTCTTGGGCCCGAGGAAAACAGTAAAAGAGCCGGATGAACTGATAACTGAAATCTCGGTTGATAAAATGGAGCCAGGGTCTTATTACTTTTTTGAAAAATTAGGATTAAGAAGTGCAAACGCTATATCAATAGTAAGCGCTGCAGGCATCATAAACCTTGAAAACAAAACCGTTAAGTATTTAAGACTATCACTCGGCGCTGTCGCACCAACTGTTATAAGGGCAACTGATGCTGAAGAAGAAGCTAAAGGGAAGGAGCTGAGCGAAGACCTAATAGACAGGATAGCTAAGCTCGCATCTGAGGCTACCAAGCCCATAAGCGATATTAGAGGTACTGCCGAATACAGAAAAAAAGCAACATATGGTATAGTTTATGAAGCTTTGTACAGGATATTTAAAGGATACGGCAAAAAGATAGAATACGGTTTTGAAAAAACAAGCTGATCGAAAATGAATGGACGTGTTTTAAACGAATACGTTGTTAACGCCGGCATCTCATTACGTTCAAAAGGCGTCTTAAAAATGGTTTCAAGAGAATTTTCCTTAAAAAGTTTGTTGGAGGGATAAATAAAAATGATAACTGAATCAATATCAAAGTATAGTTATATAAATAAATCCATACCGAGGATTGATTCTACTGATAAAGTAGGGGGTTATTTGTTATATTTAACCGATTTAAAGCTGGAGAACGCTTTATACGCTTATACTTTCAGGAGTAAAGTAGCTCACGGAAAGATAAATGCCATATACACTGAAGATGCTGAAAAAGTTAACGGCGTTAAGGCGGTTCTTACCTATAAAGACATACCGGCGATGAACGGGTATGGAGCGATCGTACCTGAAATACCTGTTTTAGCTTACGATAAAGTCAGGTATTATGGAGAACCGTTAGCTCTTGTTGCAGCTGAGACGCAAGAAGCAGCATTAGAAGCTCTTAGCATGATAAAGGCCGACATAACGCCATTGCCTGTTATACATTCAATAGACGAAGCTCTTGATGAGAATGCGCCAAAAATACACGATAAGGGAAATATTGCAAGACACACAGTTGTCAGAAAAGGAGACGTGGAAAAAGCAAGATCTTCTGCATATATTGTGCTCGAGAGGAGTTACGAAACACCAATGCAAAAGCACATGTTCTTAGAGCCAGAAGGAGGAGTCGCTTTTGTAGATGAAGAAGGAGCCATAAACGTACTCGCTGGTGGGCAAACTCCTTATAGAGATAGGATCCAGATATCTAGAGTTCTAGGGATACCCCCTGAAAAAATAAGAGTAAAAAACACTCCAACAGGAGGTGCCTTTGGGGGTAAAGATGACATTACCGTTCAAATTCATCTAGCTCTGCTTGCGTACAAAACCAAAAGGCCAGTAAAGCTGGTTTGGTCTAGAGAAGAAAGCGGAATAGCGGGTTTCCACAGAACAGCTTCAAAGATAAAGTTAAGAACTTCTGTTGACAGAGATGGATCTTTGCTTTCAAATGAAGCCACAATATACCTTGATTCTGGAGCATATCAGAGCTTTGGGCCCACTATACTAGATGTAAGTATAGAAACCATAAACGGTCCATACAGGATCCCTAATTATGTAATTGATGCAAACTTGGTCTATACTAACAACGGTATAGCTTCAGCTTTTAGAGGATTTGGAGCTCCTGAAAGCAATTTTGCAATTGAAAGCATGATGAACGAGCTGGCGGACGAACTAAAGTTAGACCCGATTGACTTAAGGTTAAAGAACATCCTTAAGACAGGTGAGGTAGGACCATTTAATAACGAAATAAGACACGCTGAAGGTTTAGAAGAAGCCTTGAAAAGAGCTAAAGAACTTTTTTACAGGCCTGATCCTACGGGTCCGTTCCAGAGAACGG
Organism: Nitrososphaerales archaeon; assembly: GCA_023256355.1. Lineage (GTDB taxonomy): Archaea > Thermoproteota > Nitrososphaeria > Conexivisphaerales > UBA164 > CAYFFZ01. Next base: position 36,217 of record JAGDXJ010000030.1, read on the forward strand.
GAGTAGGAATAGCCGTGTCGGTAAAAGGGGTAGGTTTCGGAACATTGCCCGAGTTTCCTTCAGCTGCAATAGAAATAGCACCTGAAGGAAGGGTCAGTATTATGTTCAGCAACGTAGATTATGGGCAGGGAATAAATACTGGAAATGCTCAGCTCGTCGCAGAAAAGCTGCAGATACCTTTATCACAGATAAATGTTCTGCATTCAGATACAAAGTTTGCCCCAGATACAGGAGGTTCAAGCGCTTCAAGATCAACTTTTAACGCAGGAAATGCACTCCTTTTAGCATGCGAAAAGGCTCTATCTGAACTCAAGATGGAGGCAGCTTCATACTTTATGACAAAAAGCGATGTTATAACTTATAAAGACGGATACTTTTATTTTAAAGATAAAACGGTTTCAATTTATGAACTGGCCAAAAGGTTAAGGTTTAAAGGTAAGTCAACACGTTTTGAGGCTACATTAGAAGTTCCAAGGTATACTGAAGCCGTTGAAGGAACTCTGGAGGTTCCTCATATGGTTTACATGTATGGCGTCATCATAACTAAAGTAGAAATAGATGAGCTATTGGGAAAAATAAAACCACGTGAAGTTGATTTTATAGCTGACATAGGGAACGTGATTAATCCGGCAATAGCAGCAGGCCAGATAGAAGGGGGAATAATTCAGGGATTAGGTTACTCATTAATAGAGGAACTTAATTATGATAAAGACGGAAAGCCTTTAAACATAAATTATACAACATACGTAGTTCCTGTTATAACAGACTCGCCATTAATAAATGTAGAGTTCATAAAAAGTTATGAAGAACTCGGACCGTTTGGGGCAAAAGGTGTTGGTGAAGTAAGCATAATTCCTGTTGGAGCCTCAGTAGCAGACGCTGTAACAGACGCTATAGGAAAAAGAAATTATAAGCTACCACTTTTACCTTGGAGAATTATCTGAGCTAGACTAATCGCTTAAATTTTTTATTAAAAATCGCCTAGTTTTAAGTTAAAACAACAAAAAATATTGTATTTTTTACAATAAAGGAGCGATAAAAATAAAAATGTTTAATAATAATACTTATAAGTATAGTAATTTTATATATTTTGATGCGGAATTGACAAATTCAACTTCTACTCAAAAAGCAACACCTTGGGAAATGGCTCTTCAACAACTAAAAAAGGCTGCAGATCTGTTAAACCTTGAAGAAGATCTCAGAGAAGTTCTCTCACACCCACAGAGAGAAGTTCAGGTATCCCTTCCAGTTAGAATGGATAACGGAAAGGTCAAAGTTTTTACAGGATATAGAGTTCAGCATAACAATGCAAGAGGGCCTTATAAAGGCGGCATCAGATACCACCCGAACGTTTCTCTTGATGAAGTGAGAGCGCTTGCTATGTGGATGACGTGGAAAACAGCAGTTCTTGATCTTCCTCTAGGCGGTGCCAAAGGAGGTATTATTTGTGATCCTAAAACACTTTCACCGGGTGAGGTTGAAAGGCTTACAAGAAGGTACGCTTATGCAATTTCTGGTATTATAGGTCCTTATGAAGATGTGCCAGCACCAGACGTTTACACAGGTCCTCAACACATGGCATGGATAATGGATACTTACAGCGCTCTTAAAGGGCATCTGGAACCAGGAGTCATAACCGGCAAACCTATAGAGATAGGAGGAAGTTTGGGAAGGAACGATTCTACTTCAAGAGGTGTAGCAATAGTTGTAGCTGAGGCTGCCAAGAAGTTAAACATAAACGTTAAAGGAGCAACAGTTTCCATACAGGGCTTTGGAAACGTTGGTTCAAACGCTGCTATTATAATGGCAAAAGAGTACGGTATGAAAGTAGTCGCTGTCAGTGACTCTAAAGGAGGCATATATAATAAGAACGGGCTTAACGTTGACAAAGTACTTGCCGAAAAAGAAAAATCCGGAACTGTGACAACATATAAAGATGCAGAAAAGATAACCAACGATGAAGTTCTTACTTTGGATGTAGACGTGCTGGTTCCTGCTGCTCTTGAGCAGGTTATAACAAAAGACAACGCCGGAAAGATAAAAGCTAAGATCATAGGCGAAGGTGCAAACGGGCCGACAACTCCTGAGGCGGATGAAATATTATATCAGAAGGGAGCAGTAGTTATACCCGATATTCTTGCTAACAGCGGTGGTGTAACAGTAAGCTACTTTGAATGGGTACAGGACTTAGAAAGGTTGCAGTGGTCACTTGAACAGGTTAACAAGATGCTAGAACAGAAGATGGTCAAAGCTTTCAATGATGTATATGATGCAAGCAAAAAATACAAGACAGATATGAGGACAGCAGCACTTACTGTAGCTGTATCAAGGGTCTCTCAAGCAATAAAGCTTCGTGGAATCTGGCCATAAACGCTTTTAATTTTTACATTTTTTTGTTTAATTGTAAAAAATGTTTTTAAATAACCTGTTTTAATGCAAAATTATGGTATTAGTAGAGCAGAAACAGCAAGAATCCCAAAAAGCTAGTGTTAGGTTTATCAGAAAAACAAGGAGCATATGTCCTGAGTGCAACAGAGTAATCGACGCGGAAATATTTGAAAGAGATGGTGTTGTTTATATCGGAAAAACGTGCCCAAGACACGGTTATTTTGAGGACGTTTATTTTGGATCTTATGAAATGTACGATAGGTTTTCTAAATATGCAAGGGATGGTATAGGAATATCGAACCCTAAAACCGTTTTAAACAACATAACGTGTCCTGCTAGCTGTGGCCTTTGCAGTAATCACCTTAGCCATACCGCTCTTGCTAACCTAGTTGTTACTAACAGGTGTGATCTTAACTGCTGGTACTGTTTCTTTTACGCTGAAAAAGCCGGCTATATATATGAACCTACCATTGATCAGATAAGAAAGATGATAAGAAACCTTCTTAACGAAAAACCAATTCACGGCGTTGCGGTTCAAATAACGGGCGGTGAGCCAACAGTAAGGGATGATATATTAGACGTTATCAAGGCAATAAAAGAAGAAGGTATAACTCATATTCAGCTGAATTCAGATGGAGTAAACCTTTCTAGAAAGCCAGATCTGTGCAAACAGGTAAGAGAAGCGGGCGTAAACACTCTTTATGTAAGCTTTGATGGTGTTACACCTGAAACTAATCCAAAGAACTACTGGGAGATCCCAGATCTTTTAAACAATTGTAGAAAAGCGGGTCTAGGTATGGTTTTGGTTCCAACTGTAATAAGAACGGTTAATGATCACGAAGTAGGGGATATGCTCAGGTTTGCTTTCTATAACATGGACATAGTTAGAGGGATAAATTATCAACCAGTTTCACTTGTCGGAAGGGTGCCAAAACACGAAAGAGATAGGTTCAGAATAACTATACCTGATGTTATTGAAAGAATAGAAGAACAGACCGAGGGTGAAGTAAAGCAGGAAGATTGGTTCCCGGTACCTGCGGCCATGCCTCTTTCGAGGTTTATAGAGGCATGGACCGGAGAGCTCAAATATGAACTCACAACACATTTTGCATGTGGCGCCGCAACATACATCTTTAACGATAATGGAAAAATGGTACCTATTACAAGGTTCGTTGATGTTGACGGGCTTTTAAAATTCTTTGAAGAGAAAGCAGAAAAAATAGAACGCGGAGAAAACAAATATATGGTTGGGCTTTCAGTAATCACAAACCTGCCCCGCTTTATAGATAGAAACAAAATGCCTTCAGGGCTGAATCTGACTAGGCTACTCATAAACATAATCATAAATCACGATTATAGCTCGCTCGGGCAGCTTCAGATGAAGTCATTATTTGTTGGTATGATGCACTTCCAGGACAAGTACAATCATGATGAAGAAAGGGTTAGAAGGTGTGACATACACTACCTTACGCCTGATGACAGGATAATACCTTTCTGTACTTTTAACGTAATACCTGAATGGTACAGGGATAGAATACAGAAAAAATATTCAATGAGCATCGAAGAATGGGAAAAGAGGACAGGAAGAAAACTAAAGAATGATTATTATGTCAGGCCAAGCTCGTTCTATCATTATCCTAAGGATGAGAACCTTTTCAAGAGAATTGGAATAAATTATACGCCAAAAAGCCTGCTTGCAAAACAGTCCTCTTAATAGGGCAGCATAAATTTTTAAGTTAATTTGTAGATAACCTTTTTAATATCCTATTAATAGGATTAAAACGTCATGGGCGATTTACAGTTAGT
>JAGDXJ010000002.1 GCA_023256355.1 Nitrososphaerales archaeon
TGATGTATGCCGAACGATAGTTTGAAATCGTGTAAAAACCTATTTTCCCATGTAAACCTTTTTCGTTTGTATATTTTAACACAAGATCTGCTATGCTTTTTATCTCTTGATCATCAAAAAGGTACTCAAAATCTATAAACCTGACGTTTCCTACCTTTTCAAGTCCTATTGTATGTCCCACGTTGAAAATAAGGTCTGCCCCTGTTACGTTTGCCTTGTTTATCTGTAGATCGCACGATCCGTAGGAAGGATCGCCAGATATGAACGTCTTAACTCCTATTGATTCTAGCTTTGAAGCCAAACTGAGTAAAACATCAACTATGCCATCAGGGCCAACTACGATGACAGACTTCGGCCTCTCCTTTTTTACTATTTCTTCTACCTTCTCCCAGTCTACGCGAATCAAGATGAAGCCGGCTGTGCCTGAAGTATTTCCAGTCTAGTTTTCATCGGTAATTTAGACCTTGCTATTCTCATAGCCTCTTTTGCCTTGTCAAGGAACTCCTTTTTTACATATATCTCCAGCACTGAGTCCCCTGGTTCTATTCTGGCTGCAAGACCTACAGGCTTGCCAAATGCCCTTCTCATTCCTTCTGATAGCCTGTCTGCGCCTGCAGTGGCTATCATCTTGTTTTCTCTCAAAATTACGTGAGGAAACGGAACAAGCCTAAGAAAGTAGTTATCTTCACCTATTTTTTCTATAACCTTGTTCGCGCCAACCCTGGCTGCTTCCAGCGCGTTCTGCCTGACCTGTACGCTCGATTCAGAAGTTAGCCTTAATACGTAGTCATAGCCGCTCGTTAGCTTTCCCATTGTAAACTTCGCTATCCTTAAGCCTGGTATAGCGTCAATATATTCTCTTCTTACGTAAGGCATACCCTCTGGTCTTCGATAATTTCTTCCTTTCAACTTAGCATACCTTTGTTAAGATACATTTAAAAACGTTTTGCGAACTATGTTAGCAACGCTATAGGTGGTGTTTTTCTCTTGTGCTCGCTTGTCTTTACCAGCTCTAACACCCTTTCGCCGCTTTTTCCCCACTTTTTTATAAGCTCCTGCTCTGAAACTTTAACGTCTATGAGCTCGTAAAGTATTCTGTCTGCAACCTCGTACGTTATGCCTAGTTCTTCCTCAGCTGTCTGTCCTGGCCAAAGCCTTGGACTGCTCTCTTTTTTAGTTATGCTTTCAGGAAGCCCGTAATGAACAGAAAGCTCCCTTACCTCTGTTTTGTATACGTCGCCTATGGGCAGTATGTCTACACCACCATCACCGTACTTGGTAAAATATCCCAGGTATATCTCGCTCTTATCGCCTGTGCCTATCACAATAGCATCGTTTGCGTTTGCAAAATAGTATAGTATGCTCATCCTGATCCTGGCCTTAAGGTTTCCCAATGCTTTTTTGTCCGTAAAATCAAAACCGGCTAAATATGAACTGATAATTCTGTCGATGTGCATCATACGATAGCTTATCCCGAGCCAGGAAGCAAGCGTTAAAGCGTCCCTTATATCCTCATAAGGCGTGGACGACGAGTCTGGCATTATGAGCCCAAGCACCTTTTCTTTGCCAAGAGAAATCGTAGCTAAATAGGCTGTAAGAGAAGAATCGATGCCGCCGCTAAGCCCTATGACGGCTTTTTTGTTCCTGACTTCCTCTCTTATAAACTCTGTAACTTTTTCCTTTATTCTTCCATATGATATTCCCCTCAGGCTCGTTGTATATGACATAAACTGAATAAACAAACCTCAGTAATTAAATTTTTTCAGTTTTTAGTGCATTTACCGTTATATTTTAGTTTTTGCCTTATCATATTATCTGATGTTAATGATAAAAACGTCATTGCAAAGAAGCTTCCTTTTTTGCGTCATTTAATATTTTTACGAGCATTTCCAGGGTAAGCTTCTTTGTAAAAGTGTTCTGAGGCGAAGGATGATAAGAACAGATTATGGTTAATGAATCAGCTTTAACTTTGCAGCCATGTGAAAACTTTTGAGCCTTATCGGGTTTCTTCCCGAGCGATTCAAGTGTTTTCAGCGTCCACATATAAGCAAAAGATCCAAGAACCACAATAACTCGTGGGTTTATCATCTCGATTTCCCTTTTGAGAAATTTTTCACTGCACGTTCTGGCTTCCTCTGATGTAGGTTTGTTACCCGGTGGAGCACACTTTACGACAGCAGTTATGTAGGCATGATCTACCCTAAGCCCATCATTTATGTTGACAGAAAACGGCTTGTTTGAATAACCAGCCCTGTAAAGGGCTTCAAAAAGAAAATCTCCAGATCTGTCGCCAGTAAAAACTCTCCCGGTCCTGTTACCGCCCTGAGCGCTTGGCGCCAATCCTATTATCATTATTTTAGAACGCGGGTTGCCAAAGCCTGGGACAGGCTTTTTCCAGTAACCGTTTAATGCTTCTTTTACTTCAGGGACAGATTCCCTGTAATTTACAAGCCTTGGACAGGCCTTACATGAGATGATTTCATCATAAAAAATAGATTCTGCCAATTTTAACCCAACAACCTTTCTACAACCCATGAAGGCTTAAAAGGCGTCAGGTCTTCATAGCTCTGCCCTGTGCCAAGGTACATTATGGGTTTCTTGGTATAAAAAGCGAGGTTCAGTATAGAACCCCCTTTTACTTCAGCATCAACCTTTGTGACTATTGAGTGAGAAAACCCAGGAGTTTGAAGGAACGCCGTTGCCTGGTTTATCATGTCATACCCGGCCAGCGCATCACCAACAAAAATGTTAAGGTCTGACTTCACAACGTTTACCAGCTTTGTCAATTCATTAAGCAGGGACTCATTGGTCTGCATCCTTCCAGCTGTGTCTATAAGAAGGATGTCATGGCCGTTTGAGGTTGCATATTCATAAGCTTCTCTTGAAAGAGCTGCAGGGTCAACGCCATATTTTTTTGAAAATACTTCTACCCCTATTCTAGACCCATGTTCAGCTAGCTGCTCTATCGCCCCTGTTCTGTAAGTGTCTGCCGCAACCATCAGCGGCCTGTACTTCAGCTTTTTAAGCGAATAAGCAACTTTTGCCACAGTCGTAGTCTTCCCGGTACCGTTAATCCCCAGAAAAACGGTTACAAATGGCTTCTTTACAGCTTTTCTGTAGATATCTGGCAGCGTTTCAGTATCCTGAAAAATCTGAATTATTGTCCTTGATAGAAGTTCCCTTATAGTTTCCTGCTTGGTACCGTTGGCTTTTATGCTCTTTACTTCTTCTATAAGCTTGCTTTTAAAATAATCTATTACGTCAACAGATACATCTGCTTCTATAAAATCAATCTCCCTTTCTTTAAAAAATTCTTCTATATCTTTCTCGGTTATCTTGCCCGTTACGCTCGAAATAAAATCAGAAAAAACTTTTTTCAGCTTATCGAACATTTTGAGATCTCTTTAATAGCTCGTTTAGCTCATACCTTGCCTCTTCGAGCTTGTCTTCCACTGTTTTCTTGTCCTGCTGGGCGCTCGATAAAGCTTTTTCCAGTTCCCCTATCCTTTCCTTTAAAAAGTTCAAAGCGTCATCTTTTTTCTTGACCATCAGAACCCCTCCGCCAACCTTTAACATTATCTTGCTTGAAGAATCAGCCTTTGTTTTTAGCAAAACATCGCCGCCCAGAGGAACTACGATTTCTGCTTCTTTGCCCTCAGGAAGGGTTTCTATTGCAGCCTGCGCCGCCTTAGTCTCTTCAATCGCCTGACCGATTAGGTAAATCCTTGATATTATGCTTTCATAGTAATTTTCCAAAACCTGTATAGCATTAGCAAGCTCGTTAATTCTGTTTTCAACATCAGATTGACTCTGCAATTTATGTTAACACCATTAAATTCTTGGTTAATTAACTTATTTATCTTTTTGTTTCGCTAAAGGCCAACCATTTCTTTCAGAACAGACTTAAAGCTCGATATGAGCCTTTTTGATTCTGCATCTGAGTTTCCGACATAAATTCCAAACCCATTAAGGAAGGACTCCACAACGCTGTTTACTGTAAACATCTGAATATAATTATGATAATATGTTACTGTTCTTTTGGGAGGAAGTAGGTGAAAGACTATGGCGTAGTCGCTTTTTGAAACGTCGTAAAGGGTCTTTGAAACTGTGAGCAGCAGAAAGGCAAGGTCCTGCAGCTCTTTTTGCGTGAGCTTTGTTATAGGTTTATAATGCGTAGTGCTGGTGATCCTTATCTCGTTGATCCGCGAAGGGGACCACGGGTAGTAAGCTATCCAGTTTTCATTGCTGTATATCAGCTTTGAACCTGATTCTTCAGCCTTTATTACTTCACATAATGGGCATGAGTTTTTTTCTTCAAAAGCCTTCATGAACCTGTTCATCTCTTCGTTTATGGTTTTTGGAACAAAAGGCAACCCTATTACGTCAAAATGAGGGTGCCCCTCCATGTCCTGGCCCTTCGCAGACAGCATTGTAACGCCTATGTATATAACGCGGTTCAGATCAGCCAGCTTTTTATAAGTTTCCTGAATAGCGTACAGCGCTTCGTATATTTGATCTTTAGAAAGCTCGTGAAACGGCACATGTTCCTTGCCTATGAAAATGGCGTAATGCTTTCCTTTAGCCGGTTCGCTTTTGTATGGCCAGTCGTTCCATTCTCCTGTATATTTATCATCAACCAGCGGCAACGGATGTTCCCCGACCAGAACGTCCCAGCTTTCTATATCGTCTTTCTTTATCCTGAGAAAGCTTGACCTGTTTACGCTCTCCTTTGATATAGAAAAAATGGAACTAAATTCATTATTACAAACAGGACACCTTATAGGAAAATTAGCATCCCATTGTATGTGGGAAACGCCTGTTATGTTATCGTACCTTATTTGTGGCATCGTTACTATCTAAAAATCACTACAATAAAAGTTTTTTAAGCTCATACTTCTTTATGACGCCGCCTTTATCGTTTATTTCATAAACTATCGGAACTCCTGTTGGAATCTCAACGTTTATTATGTCGTTTGGTGAAATGTTCTCCAGATACATCACAATTGACCTAAGGCTGTTTCCGTGCGCTACTACAAGAACGTTCTTTTTATAATAAATTAGGTCCAGCATGACGGTGTTCTTGAAAAAAGGCACAGTTCTCTTCTGAGTGTCTTCAAGGCTCTCCCCTCCAGGGGGCTTAACGTCATAGCTTCTCCTCCAGAGCTTTACCTGATCCTCTCCATAGATTCTTGCTGTTTCTGCTTTGTTCAGCCCCTGAAGGTCACCGTAATGCCTCTCGTTAAGGTGATAATCTTTTATAACAGGCACGTTGTCCCCGATTTCCTTCAGTATTATTTCGAGAGTCTCTATAGCTCTGGAAAGCTGGCTTGTGTAGGCTACGCTGAGCTTTATACCGCTTTCCTTTATGAGTTCGCCTGCACTTTTAGCTTCCTGTCTTCCTTTTTCAGTTAGCGGAACGTCAACCCAGCCAGTGAACCTGTTTTCCATATTCCATAAAGACTCCCCGTGCCTAACAAGTATCAAATAAACCATGCAAAGGTTTTAATTGATCAGAAAATAAACTTTTTTCTAAAAGCCATGAAAAGAATTTAAACGATGCAAACTTTAGAGCTGACCTTCTTACTATCCTGATACAATCATTGTGAACTACCCTTACCTTGCGGTCATGGCTTCCCGGTTCATCGGCACGCTTTAACATGAGGAATGCTTTGTATTCAATCATGTTATTGCAAGATCATCCTCGAACGTCTTATCTGCGTTCCACAGGCAGAGCCCCTTATCCTTTATCACCAGAGCTGACGCAACATCCCCGTCAAACAAGGAACTGCACGAGGGGCACGTGAATTCCTGATCTGACAGCTTCTTGACCACATTACCGCACACCGGACATACCCCTGCTGTCTTAACAACCTGTCAACTTCGATCGGAGTGCTAGCTTTCCTCTTCAAGACATCGCGGATTCCCTTAGATCTGCAAAGGAAATGGGACTTTCGCCCCATTTGACCCCTGAAAAGTTAAACATTTAAAAAGAGTTTTTAAACTCAGAAAAAAAGGTTATTGTATGGTCTTAACTGTATTCTTTGTCAGACACGGACATGCAGAAAACAACAGAGACGGTTTATTTCCCAACGACCTCAAAAACGATTACAAGCTTACAGAAAAAGGTGTAGAGCAGGCCAAACAGGCAGCTGAATTTTTACTGGATTCAAAGGCCGAAGCAATATTTTCAAGCCCAGTATACAGAGCTTACCAGACAGCAAAGATAATAGGAGAAAAGCTTTCCCTCGAAGTTATGAAAGACGAAAGACTGAGAGAAGTCGAGCTTGGAAACCTTCGAAACAGACCCACGAAGGAAATATTTGAAAATGACCCTGACTGGTTCATGGAGTACTTTAACTCAGAAACTGTATATGGACTGGAAAAGTATCAGAAGATTAGGGAAAGGATGCTGGATTTTGTAAAGAACACTTTTGAACAAGGTTACACAAAAGTCATAGCAGTCAGCCACCTGGAACCGATAAGGGCTCTTCTGACTCTTCCGCTTAATGTTAACGGAAGAGAAGTCAGGAAGATAGAGATACACAATGCATCAATAAGCACGATGAGGTTTGAGGATCCCGATTTAAAAGAAATACGAATACTTTCAGTAGACTGCGTCCCTTTTAACCGCTTTTTTGCTTGATGTCAATAACTTCAGCAAAAAATAAAAACGACTAAAACGGTAAAACGTTTATGAAACTGGTCCTGTACGGGAGCCTTTCGCGTAAGCTTGGAAAAGAACTGAACATTGAGGTAAATGGACAAAAAAGCCTGAAGGAAATACTTGAAGAGCTTTCCACAAAAGAACCCGATTTAAAACCAGACAATCCGAACATTCTGGTTTTTGTAAACGATGCCGAAGCATCCCTAGTAGGGGGTCTTGCTTACAGGCCTAAGAATGAAGATAAAGTGCTTGTGTTACCTGTTGCGCATGGCGGTCGTGATTGAGGCTGTTGATTGATAAGGAACCAGATGGACCAGTTATTTTCAGGGTTAACCTGAAGGCTGGATGCATTAAGAAACCCGGCGTTCTTTACCTGGTAGCTTTACAGACGATCTTTGCAATAAAGAAAGGTGAGCTTCTTGCCAAAAAGCCTGAGATAGATTTTCTTATGAGGCTGGCAAGAACAGATCAGATTTTTCTGGCCAAAAAAATCTGCGACGGATCAGATCACACTGTTTACATAATAGAGGGCGATGATAAAAACGTCGAAAAAATATCTGAAGACGATATAAATGAGGCAGAGCTTTCTGCTCTTGTAAGTGCTGAAAAAAGTTAAAAACGTTTATGTAAACAACAGTATTGTTTATACAACAGAATGATTGATGAAGAATTTTTAAACCGTTATTCAAGACAGATCGTTCTTAAAGATATAGGCTTGGAGGGCCAGGAAAGGATTCTAAAATCTAAGGTTACGGTTGTAGGCGTTGGAGGGCTCGGCTCTATGGTTTCTTCGCTACTTGCAAGGATAGGTTTTGGAAAAATCCACATAGTTGACAGAGATGTCGTATCGTTAAGCGACCTGCACAGACAGATCCTCTATGATGAAGGGGATGTCGGCATACCAAAAGTTTATGCGGCAGAAAAAAAGCTTGAGTTAATAAATTCTGGGGTTAAGGTTTACCCGCACGCTTTAAGCGCTAACAATTATAATATGATGAAACAGATAATCAATGATTCAGATATAATAATAGATGGGCTGGACAACATGCGAGCAAGATACAACTTAAACCTTCTGGCGGTAACCCTGGGGAAGCCTTACGTGTTTGCATCGGCTATAGAAAACTACGGAAACCTGAGCAGCATAGTTCCAGGCAAGACTCCATGTCTTAACGAGTTTTACGGGGATTTTAAAGACCGTGAACTCCCGACGTGTGCTACTTCAGGTGTAAATCCTGCTATAGTTACATCGATAGCTTCTTTGGAAGTTAACGAAGCGATAAACCTTGTTTTAAATGGAAGCTCGCCGTTTTTTGGAAAGCTTGCTCTGCTCGACCTCAGCACAGGGAGCCTTGATACAGTCGACCTTAAGAAAGATCCAGAATGCGGTGTTTGCAACATGAAGGCAAAACCAGAGATAGAGCCCCGTATAGAAATTAGCTGCAGCAAAGACGGGTTTACTACAGTTTTTGTTAATAATTATGTTGATGGTTTAAACCTTGAAACTGTTTCCAGAAATCCCGGGATTAAGGTTGCTTTAAAAAATGAAAATTATATAACAGGGTTTTATGAAGATTCAAGGTTTACAGTATTCAGCACCGGTTATGCTGTTTTTCAGTTTAAATACTACGATGATGAAATAAAAAACAGGGTAGAAAAGATTTATGAGCTCGTCGTTGGGCGAGACTATAATAAAAAGGCTCTCTGATGTTTACAGGATAGATAAAGACGAATTTGCACCACTCAACTTTAAGGATCCTTTCTTAATACTGATTTCGATCATACTTAGCCAGAACACTACAGACAGAAACGCATTAAAAGCCATGAAAAACCTTGTAGCCAACGGACTTACAAGCTCCCAGGACTATGTGAAAGCTGGTGCAGATAAAATAAAACCGCTTATAAAGGTAGCAGGTCTGTATGAACAGAAAGCAAAGACAATAATCAGCCTAGCGAGCTGGAGCCTCGAAAAATACGGAGGGGATCTTACGAAGCTGAAGCAAGAAGAACCTGAGAAGGTTTACGAGGAGCTTACCGAAATAAAGGGCATAGGACCCAAAACTGCTGATGTTTTTCTCATATTTTATCTCAATGCAAGGACATTTCCAATAGATACGCATATAAAAAGAGTAGTAAAACGCATAGGAATAGCTGAGGGAAGCTACGACGTAATGAGAAAGAAACTCCTTCAAGTGTTTCCCGATCCGATTAAAGCCCATATATTGCTGATTAAGCACGGAAGGACAACCTGCACTGCCAGGAAGCCAAAATGTAACCAGTGCGTGATCAATGATATCTGTAAATATTATGCATCTTTAAATCTGAGCAAAAGGATCGATGAGGGTTAGCTATTTATTTGAATCCATAGCTAAAGTCTCAAAAAGTGAGATGAATGCGTTTTTTGCGCTCTTAAAGTATAAGGCCGAATCCTCAAGCTCTGAATAACGGTAAACGATCCCTTCAGAGAAATTTTTTGAAATTCCTGCTGGTACGCCCCAGTTTGTCGGGTTAATTTTTAAGTTCTCCAGCACATCTTTAGCATCGATAAATTTGCCTGGTTCAAATGAATACAAACGCATGTCGTTTTCGACCCAAACGTACCTGTGGCTTTTCAGAAATCCTGTAACGTTTTCAGGAGAGTAAACGGATGGACCTAACCTTATCTCAAAGTTTCTCTTATCGAACTCAAGAAAAACCGCGATCGTCACCCATGCATCCTGCTCTGAAACTGTAGACCTGATAATTCTGTAACCGCTGTTTTTAAACGCGTTTCTTACAGCTTCTTCGGCTTTATAGTACATCCCCCATTTGATGTCCTCCACAAGATCAGGAGCCTTAAAAGAAACCATAACTACGCTGCCAGATGCTCTGTTTTCAGGCACCGGATGTCTTTCTGTGAAATATATTACATCAGGAGATGTTAAGAAGTTTAGCGCTAACACTTTAAGCTTTGCCAAAATCCTGTTCTTAATCGCGAGGGCTAAATTCCTTTTCTGATCGACAGGATCCAGGATTATTACCGGCGTTGTAAAAACTTTTTTTGGATCATAATCATAAGGCTCAAGCGCCACAACTTCTCCCTGCGTCCAAGCTACAATGTTCTTAAGGATGTCTGCAAATGATCCGTACTTTACTGCAAGCACTTCGGATACATAACCGCTAAAGCCTCCTACTTTGATTTCAGCACCATAAAGCCCGTTGCTTTTAAGAAACTTTTTAAAGACTCTAATTTCGCCTCTGAGCTCAGGGTTAAGTTTTTTCAAAAGGTACTCGTTGTGGTATCTGCTTCTGTCCATGCTGGTTATCCACTTTCCAAGCGGAACATCTGCGCACGGTACCAGGTTGAACTTTACACCGTTTATCATGCCTTCTACGTAGGGATGCTCTGCATAATTCTTCCAGTAATTCAGGCCTTTGGCGACCTCTTCAAGGTCTTTCAGCCCTTTTTTTCCTATTTCATCAGCTCCCAGAGCCGGGTCGTACAGGACAAAAAAATCAATATCGGCGTCCTCTGGCAACCATGTATCTCTTGCGTAAGAACCGCCAAGAATAAATTTTAAACCTCTCTTTCTAAGCCTTTCAGATATAATATTTTCAACTTCTTTAAGCCTCTCTCTATCTTTTTGATTCGGCGTAACCCGCTCTTTTATGTTTTCTACTAGCTTCTTTATCTCTTCATAGTGTATGTTAAACTCAAAATTCATACGCTGAAACAGATTAGCCTTGCAAACTATTTTAACTTAATGGGGGTAAAAATAACAAAGTTTAAACAGGATTATGCCCATATGGCCAGCGCTATGTTTTTCAGCGCCGTTTCATTATCTTCACCTATTTTCTGTAAAAGAAAACCTATGCCAAGCATTTTTGCAAGCTCAGCGTTTATCCCTTTTTCAAGCGCTTCTCTGAGTATCCTTTTTGCAGTATCTACATTTCCCCTCTGATAATGAACAACGGCGACGCAAACTTTTATAATTCTGTGTATATCTTCTTTTTCGTTGCCATCGGCCCTGTGCCACAAATCTTCAAGAAGCTCATGGGCCTCCCAGCATCTTGCGTTCTTTACAAGGTATTCTAGATCATGGTTACACTTTTCTAACTCGCATTCTTCGACTTTGTTTAGCTTTAAAAGCTGACCGATTTTTTCACCATCAAACAAATCAGATACGTAATCCACTTCAACGTATTTTCCCACCCTAACATCATTAACCTGTAACCCTTTAGATCTCAATAATCCTTTAAGTTTCTGTGAATCTGCAAAGCTGTATACGCTGTTTTCAAAAATCGCCAAGCATCTCATGTTAATAAATATCTGGAAGATGTTTAAAAGGAAAGAGCCGTTTTTGATAAATTATTCAAAGATCAAGCTGAATTTATAAATTCGTTGTGCACTGCGCTTATAGCTCTTTTGCAGTCCTGGCTGTTTATAACAAAACCTATGTTAAGCTCACTCGAACCCTGAGTTATCATTATTATGTTTATCTTTTCCTTTGCGACAGCTCCAAACAGCCTGCTTGCCACACCGGGCGTCCCCTTCATTCCCTCCCCTATAATTGAGACGGCGCATACGTTGTCAAGTATCCTGTAATCCTGAATCTTTTCACCCATAAACTGGATCTCTATGATGTTCCTGTACCTGTTGACGTCGTTTCTGTCTATTATTATGTTGACTTCAGAGCCGGATGCGTTTTGTGTCACTGTATAAAACTTAAGGTTAGAAAGCAAAAAACTGTTGAGAAGGTTTGGTAAAAGCGACTTCAGCCCGGTACCCATTAACGTGAATATGGCCAGGCTATCAAGGTGCACGACAGCTTTAACTACGTTTGAAGAAACAACGCCTTCTCCTCTTATTACTGTCCCGCTTTCAAGCGGAGCTTTTATATCGTTTACATAAAGCTCAACGCCTTTGGCTTTTAAAAGTTCCATGGCTTCTGGGTTAAATATGCTCGGGATAAAAGAAAAAATTTCTAAAGCTTCGCTGTAAGACAGTATATCTATTTTTCTTGAACCCTCTATGATTGAAGGATCAGCGCTCATGAGCCCTTTGACGTTTGTCCACAGATCCAGCCTGTTACTTTCTGAAGATATAACAAGGGAAGAAGCGATAAGATCGGAACCCCCATCCTGAAGCTTAACTATCTTTTTATCGGAGGTCGAAGCCGTAAGCCCTCCTATAAGCGTTACGCTATCAGCCTCTGCGTTTTTTATAAAATTTTTGCACCTCTGAATTGTCGCGTTAAGCATTATTTCGTTCCTTGACTGATCTACTATGATCCCGGATTCATAACCGTTGTAGGTTTTGATTTTTTCGCTTCCGATTTTTTCTGCTAAAAATTTCTTTATTGATGAAATGACCATATTCTCAACTGAAAGGTAAATTTGACCTTCAAGCGCAGGGTATGTTTCTTTTATCTTAGATATTAGTTCCAGGATTTCAAGAGCACCATTAACTGATTCAAGCGTCTTTTTTTCTTCATAAAAACCTCTGATTTTGAACCTCTCGTATATTTTCTTGAATTGATCTTTAGCCTTCTGATCGTCTTTCAGGGCTGTGTCGATGGCTCTTTTTATATCTTTTTTTATCGCGGATGGAACAGAAATAACGAAAACGCCAGAGTTTTTGTACCTTTTTTCGATAAGCGTCCCTATGTTTTCTAGGTTCAGGTCTTCTATGGCGCTGCCGCTTATTTTAGCTATACCTTGCACGAGATTACAAACCAATAACTTAATTTAAATTTTTCTTGCATAGATCTTTATAGCATAAAACAAGTATGAAAAAAGAATAATATGTGTAGATATACAGAAACCATTTCTTATAATTAACATCCCGGTTAACTTTTTATTACATTCTTTTAAGAAAAGTTTTTATATGATAATTTAGAAGTAATCTAAAGTGAAAGCCGATGTCGATG
Source organism: Nitrososphaerales archaeon (assembly GCA_023256355.1). Lineage (GTDB taxonomy): Archaea > Thermoproteota > Nitrososphaeria > Conexivisphaerales > UBA164 > CAYFFZ01. Next base: position 12,571 of record JAGDXJ010000002.1, read on the forward strand.
AATTATTCTAAGGTTCGTTTGAAAATTGGTGTAAACGAGATAGAAATTTATGGAGTAAAAGATGATATGGAATACCTAGGTCAGCTGGCTTTGAAAATTTACGACACTGTATCTAAAAGCCCGAATTCGTTACAAAGCAAAGTTACAGTTGTAGAAAAAGAGGACGAACAGGCAAAGCGAGCCGAAAACATAATCCAGCTACCAGACATACAGCCAGACCCAAATTCATCCCTGCCGGCTAACATACTCAAGCTATTCATAAGCGAATGGGGAAAGAAGCCCAGGAGGCTTTCTGAGGTAAAAGAAGTGCTCGACAGCTTTGGCCTTGTCTATCCAAAACAGACGGTTGCAGTATCTCTTTTGAGGCTTGCAAAAGAAGGAAAGATTAGGCGGTTTAAGAACGAGAGGGGAGAATATGTATATATTTCTGTTCCTTCGAAGATAATACAGGAGGAACAAGGTGAAATGGCATGAGTTCTACTCCACTAAAAGTTGATATAAGCTACGGAGAGCTTTCAGCAACATTCAGCGGCAACCCTGATGACGTGCTCGTTTCAGTGACCAGGTTTCTGGCTTCTAACGTTCCAGCCATAGATGTTGCAAAAAAGGTTCTGCTAAAGTATGATTTGCAGGAACTGATTCAGATGTTTTCAGATTACGTAAAGATCACCGATGAAGGACCCCGCATACTGGTTAGGGAAAACCTGAGCATAAAACAAAAGATAACCCTTCAGCTGGTGGGAAACAGGATAGCTTATCTGTTAAACAAGATACAAGATGAGTCTATGACCCTGCAGGATCTAATAAACGTCCTTGGAGTTCCGGGAAAATCGATAAGCAGCAGGCTGAGCGAGCTTGTTAAAGCAGGACACGTTACAAGAATTCAGGACTCAAAGACCACAAAATATCAGATATCTACTATGGGGATCAAATGGTTATCTGATACCCTTACAGGAAAGATCAAAGCGGATTAAAAAGTTTCTTTTGTATTTATAACTTGAACTTTTCCTTCATTATATTTTTGCTGTATAATCTCCCTGAGCTTTTCGAGGTTTATCCCCTTAAGGGCTGATATTTCGACATAATCCTTTATTCTGCTGTCTTGAAATACAAAATCAGTTTTTTTCTGATCGATTTTGTTGAGCACAGCTACTACGTTATCCAGGTTCACTTCAAGCTCTTCAAGGACGTTCAGGCTTGCCATGTACTTTCTCCAGAAAAGCTCTTCATCCAGACTGTAATCAAGGACAAGAAGTATTAGGTCTGAATATTTTAACTCTTCAAGCGTAGACTTGAAAGACTCGATCAAATAATGGGGAAGCCTTTCTATAAATCCAACAGTATCGCTCAGATAAACGTTATTCAATCCGTTTATCTTTCTTATGGTGGTGGTCAAAGTAGTGAACATCTTTCCGGTTACAGTTTTGTTCTCGTCTGTAAGAGCATTAAAAAGCGTTGTTTTACCGGCCCCCGTATAACCTGCTAGGGCAACTATAAATTTGTCTTCTTCGAGCCTCTTCTGTCTATGTAGGCTTCTCCTCATTCTTTCTCTCTCAAGCTTTTTTCTTAAGCCGTTTATCTGTCTGTTAAGGAACCTTATGTACTTGTCAACTTCGTAAGCGCCATAACCCATGGGGCCAGTCTGCTCCCCCATTTTCGCTAACCTGACTGTCTCCCTAATACGTGGTACTTCGTACTGTAATTCTGCAAGCTTTACCTGAAGCTTAGCTTCAGTTGTCATGGCTCTTTTTTCAAATATATCGAGTATCAGCCTTATCCTGTCTATGGTCTTTACGCCAAGAAGTTTGCTCAAATGATAAATCTGAGAAGCTGATAGCTGTTCATCGATTATCACGAGTTCCGGGTTCAACTTTTCTGTCAATTTCTTTAACTCTTCTGCCTTACCAGTTGGCAGCCCGTACTTGCCTTCTCTCATGCTTTTCACTTTGAACGAAACTGATGGGCTGTACCCTGCTGAAGAAACCAGCTCGAGGGCTTCTTGCTCGGAGTAAGGTTCTCTGTAAGTTACAACTATGGACCTTTCGTTCACTTTCTGAGTTTCACCTTTAAACTGTACTCGATCTTCCTCAGAGTTGGATAATCCGGGATGATTTTTTCCTGCTCGATCTTGGCAAGGAGGGATGGTTTTATTCCTATCTTTCTTCCGAGCTGTTCCTGGGTTAGGTTCATCTTTTCCCTCATTTCTTTTATGATCCTTCCGTAACCGTCTATAAGTTCATATTCATCTTCAACCTGATTTCTTGAAGATTTGGCGAAGCCGCTTTCTTTTATGCCGCCGCTTTTGCGTTCGTTCACTATTTTTCCATACTTAGCACATTCTTCACATACTTTCAAATAAGCGCCATCTACTTCTATGGTTATAGGCTTGCCGAATATCGGTTTACCGCATATTTCGCAATTCATTCTTTTACCCTAGTTATAATTTTCCGCATATATACGATTTACGCTGACCTCTAAGCTATCTTGAAAGAGAATTTTGAACAACAGAAAATGCTAAGAGTTGAACGCTGTACATGCTTAAGCTAGCAGCTTTTTACCTTATGGTTTCAAAAATTATAAAAACAGAGCAAACACCAAAAAGTTAATTAAACGGTTAATGCGAACATTTAACATGCCTACACACGGCAGTATTACAAAAGCAGGAAAGGTTAGATCACAAACGCCTAAGCTACAGGGTAGAGAAAGGCATAATCCGCCTCCACGCGTATCTCTAAGAGCTAAGTATGTTAAGAGGGTAGAACTAAAAAGAAACCCAGGACAGAACTGGGTATTTTTAAGAAAGTAAATAATTTTTATGGTAATACAGAATTCAAGAGTTCTTGAAGTTCTATATCTGAAACTCCTTTCGTTAAGCTTACCTGTCTTTTTTCAAGAACCTTTTCCAGCTTGTGAATAGCGTCTACAAGCGAATTTCTTATCCCCCAACCTTCACCGGTAACAGAAGTCTTAACGTAAGGACCGTTAACCTGTATCCTTATTATAACGTGCGGTTTGCCCTTTCTCTGTTTTTGATCCCCACTTACGTAAACTGTTAACGTTGAATTCTGCAAAATCTTAGAGTACTTTCTTGTCAAGCTTACCATCCTGCTTCTTATCGTCTCAGGATCGTATTCGAGCTCTTCTATGACTCCTTTCCTTGAGAGCTGAAGGAATATTGCCGGTTCTTTAACTTTTATCGAAGCTATCTGTTTAAGAAGATCCTCTTTTGTCAATATGCCGCTGAGATGCCCGTTTTTTGTGACAACAACCGATGAAAACCTGAATTTTTTCATCAGCTCAAAAGCTTCAAAAGCGTTGGCATTTTCATCTATCGTCTTTACATCCTCTGTCATGATTGATTTAACTGAACCCTCGGCTATGTTTTTCATCTCCCCAATAGGGCTATCCCTTTTCTGCCTGAACTTTGGCTTGATGACCTTCTGAATTATGTCGTGAAGCGTTACAATTCCAGCTACCTTTCTATCTTTCATAATTATAACTCGTGAAACTCCTGCGTTTCTCATTGTGGAAAGAAGCTGCCCTATTGTTGAATCTATGTCAAGAGTAACCGGATCGGGCGTCATTATGTCCTTTGCAGCTACGTTCCTGAAGACGCTGCGGCTTTGAGCTATTACGTCATCAGCAAAGACTCCACCGCCGAGGCTACCATCCTGCAAAACATATGGCAGCGTTTTAAAACCGCTTTCTACCATAAGCCTGCTTACGTCCTCTATGTTTTTGTTATCGGATAGCTTCGGCGCTACTTTCATAAGAGTTTTTACTTTGGTAGTAGTAGGATCATAATTAAGCTTGTAAGCAAGGCTTTCGTTTATTATTCCCTCATAGAACAAACCATCAGAAACAACAATAAGATCCCTCTGTTTTTCAAATAGATCCTGTATTTCCGAAATTGTTTTGTTTTTGTCAACAGTTATTATATCTTTTTTGATAATGCTCTCAAGGCTCATGTATAAATTATAAACTTCTTAAAATAAAAACGTTTACAGACGTTCAAAATCGTTTAAGATCCTTTCCTGAAGCGCATCAAACTGTTTATATAGCTCTTCAACCGTTATGTATTCATTTACGATCATATAGTCGGCAATCGCTATCACAGAACCGATGCCAAGCTCGAGCTCGATCTTATCCCTCTCTTTGAATTCGTTAAAGTCTTTTGGATCATCTTCTCTCCCTCTGTTCTTAAGAAGATAAAACCTTCTCCTTGGGCTTGCATGAAGCGCTAAAATTATTATGCGCGCGTTCTTGCTAAAGAACTCGACTTCATTAGGAGACCTTATACCATCGATTACAATGAGTTTTGAATTGCTTTTTTCTATCTTGTCGAGCGTAAGCTTTGCTACTATGTCTTTTCCGCCCTGTTCTCGAAGGATCTTTACGACTTTTCTCTGGCCCTCTTTGCTCAGCCCATAACCGAGCTCTATGCTCTTTTCTCTGATTACGTTGCCCATAGAAAAAGTTGGTATCCCGAGTTTGCTGGAGACGTAAGAAGCTATCGTGGTCTTACCTGCCCCCGGCATGCCGGTTATACCTATAATTCTGACATGCTCCAACTCATACCCATTATAACAAACTATATTTTAATCGTTCTGTTTGTTCGCGATTTTATAGGAACCGTTTTATCAGCAAATTATTTAGTTCACTTGGATTGAACCTTCTTGTTACAGCCATAAGAGGCTTTGAAGAATATTCAGCTCACGAAGCTGAACTGCTTGGTTGCAGGGCAATTGAAACCAGGCAAGCACGGGTTGTTCTTGAAGGAGATTACAGCTGCTTGTATGTGCTGAACAATTTTGCAAGAACCATCAATAAAGTTCTTTTATTGTTAAGCAGAGAAACTGTCCAGAACCTGGAAGACATATACAGCAAAGCTTTATCACTTGATTACAGCTTCATAAAGCCCGATCAATCCTTTGCGGTTAGGTCTGAAAGAAGCGGAATACATGAATTCACCTCTATCGACATAGCAAGGGTTGTAGGGCAGTCAATAATAGATTCTTATCAGAGAAGCACAGGTAAAAGGCTCAAAGTTAACCTTGATGAGCCGGATATAGAAATAGAAGCTGACCTTATAGGTAACGAGCTCTTCATAAGCTTAAACACTACAGGTAGTGGGCTTAACTTTAGAGAATACAGAGTTTATAACCATCCTTCTTCGTTAAAGCCAACCCTTGCCTCTTCACTGATCATAATGTCTCAGTGGGAAGGATCAAGCTTTATAGATCCTTTCACTGGAGGGGCAACTATACCGATTGAAGCTGCGCTTTACGCTAAATCATCGCCAGTAAGGCCATCCGGTGATTTTCTGTACAAAAAGCTCAGCTTTTACGACGATAAAGACGAAGAAGAAGCATTAAAAAAGATAGGTAAAAAGTTTGACCTTAAAGAGAGAATCGTAGGTATAGAGGTTTCCCGAAGACACTTTACTGGCGCGTTAAAGAACGTAAGCGCAGCCAACCTTGGCGAAAGCATAGATATTATTCTTGGGGACTCGATAAAGATCGATCTCCAGAGAAAGTTTAAATTCCTCATTTCAAACCCGCCGTACGGCATAAGAAGCGGCAGAAAAGAAAAGGTGCTTAAGATTTACGAACTTTTTGTAAAAAGGATTGATAAAATTCTTGAGGATGACGGCTGTGGAGTAATGATTACAACTGAATATAAAAAGCTTTCAGAACTTTTAGGAGAAAGGGGTTACAAAGTCCTGAAGGTTAACACGGGGCTTCATGGTAAGCTCTGGGTTGGGGCAGTGCTTTTTAAAGCTTAACCGAGAGATTTCCTTAGCTTGGCCATTTCTGTTATGTTTTTTACGATTTCTTCTCTGTTATTTTCAAGCAGAGCGGCAAGAGTTAACGTTGAGAGCAGCCTGTGTTTTAAAACGTCGTATTTTTCGCTTGCTTTCTTCATTCCAAAGTTTGATTCGATAAAGCTGATGTCGCTTTTAATCTGCTGAACTATCTTCTCGTTTACAATCATTTTATCCTTGAGTATTTTTAAATTTTCGTCAGAAAAATAATCTATTGAAGCCTTAAGATCTATATCCAGGAACCTGTAGGTTGAAATTAGCATGTTCCATTCTTCTTCGTTTAACTTATCAAGGGCAGAAGCGCCAAAAATTTCTGGTGGAAGCCCCAGGCTGTACAGAGAGCTTACAAAAGTTATAGCCCTCGGCAAAGTTACTTTTCCGGCATTTCTTGAATATCCAAAAAGCCCTATGTGCAGCTTTCTGGCCCTTCTTCTTGGTACAAAGCCTGCGATCTCGTTTATCAGAGGTGCCAGGCCTTCTATAACTGTTTGATATACAGGAGTGTACATATCGATTATTTTCTTAAGCGTATTGAGCTCGTCCGCGCTAAAGCTCTCTTTTTCGTAAGGCTTACTTATGTTAAGAAATCTTATTGCGCTTCTGGTTTCTTCTTCTTTATAGTCATACCTGAAAGCAGATTGTACGGTAAAAGTCCACACCCCCCTGTATTCATTAAAAACGTTTTCAACGTTTAAGGGATTTAAATGACCTCTGAACGGAAGGCTTCCTACACCAATTATAGGATATATGGGTATATGATGAAGCTCTTCAACATTCTTCAGTTCGCTAAGCGCGTGCTTTGCCAGCAGAACCGCAGATACGATGCCATAATTCATGGCTGGATCAGACCTTGCAATAAAGACCCTGAGGTATGAAACCTTGATCGAATTAACGTACCTTTCGATAATACTTTTTATGTTAAGAAGCGAATCCTTATCTTCAACCAGAGGAATGATCTCTAGCCACTTAGGTTTTGTCTCTCCTATCAAATCTCTGACGTTAAGGTTTTCCGTTAGCTGCATGTTTTCTTTGTTTACGACCGCCTTTTCATAGTACCTCGCTAAGGCAATAAGCTGTTCTGAGTGCGTGGTAAAGGGTAAGATGGCTTCAAAAACAGGAACAGTCACAGCTTCGCCGTAAAATTTTTCACCTACATCGTGGTTTATCGGTATGCTTTCTAAAGTTTCAGCGAAAACCTTTCTATCAACCCCCTCGATGAACGGGTTTGGTACCCTGTATGTTAAAAATATATGCTTTCCCAGAACGTTATCCTTAAAGTATTCTGGATACATGGTAAAAAGCTTACGCACTACGTGAGTGTCAACGTCTTTTCCTTCTGCATCCCACATTACTTCTTCTACGCCATAAAAAGAGTAAGCTAGATAAGCCTCATAAACCTCATCGTCTCCCTCTATAGAACCTTTCCCTTTTACCCAGTCCGGGACGTTCGCGTTGTCCGGATGCTGGGTAGCCATTGTCCTCGGGATCTTTCTCATGTTTCCATAAGATTGTTATGCGTCTATATTTAGCCCTTTCTTTCATCGCTTACTAACATTTAACGCCTGTTCTGTTTTTTTAACTTAACGGGGGTTAATGAGAGCGGAAGCCCCATTAAACCCATTTATTGAAATGAAAAATTCCTTCTTTGATGACTGACTTTGGTTTTGGAACTGAAGCCGTATGCCCTAATAGTATCATCCACTGGGGCTCTACATGGTCTGGCAGAATGAACATTTTCTTAAAAATGTCAGGCCTGACAAGAGGAACTGCTCTCCAGTGGGCACCAAGGCCAATACAGTTTGCGGCTACAAGGATGTTTTCAGCAACCGCTGCAAGGCTCTGAATCCCCATGATCCTTTCGAGTTCGTTTTCTTTCTTCAGCTTTTTTATGTTGAGCAAACCTATTATAATAACCTGTGCCGATGAAATTATTTTGCGCGTTCTCTCAGCTTTTTCAATGTCTGCCTTTCCGCTTTTAACGTATTCTTCTTTTAACGTTGAAGCAAGTCTTTCGATCAGCCGTTTTTCAGTAATTATCAAAAAATCCCATGGCTGCTCGTTATGGGGACTTGGTGCGCTTATTGCGGCCTGCATTATCGCCTTTATATCTTCCTCCTTAACCGGTTTATCAGTAAAATTCCTGATGCTTCTGCGGGTGTAGATACCTTCTAAACAGTCCATCATTTTTTTTATAAAGGTTAAATAATTAAGTTTTTTAAATAAGTAGTGAAATTGAAGCTGGGTTTTGTAGGATTAGGAAAAATGGGACAAGCATTAGCTCTTAGAGCTATACAATCAGGGTATACTGTTTACGGCTATAACCGAACTAAATCAAAAGTAGATTCGATAAGAGATAGAGTTGAAATTCTGCCATCCATAAGCGACGTAGTAGAAAAGAGCGATGTAATACTCGTAACCGTTACAGATGATGAAGCAGATGAAGATGTTATTCTCGGAAATCACGGCATATCCGATTATATAAGGCCAAATAAAATGATAATAGACTTCAGTACCATTTCTCCTATAATGTCCAAGTACATAAATGAAAAACTGAAAAGAAAAAACGCATACAGGTTAGAAGTGCCGCTAATAGGAGGACCTGCTAAAGCTCTCAGGGGTGAACTTATAGCTCTTATAGGAGGAGACAGATCAAAGTATGAAGAAATGTCTGACCTTATAAAGACGTTTGCTATAAGGACAATATATGCGGGGAACATAGGAGATGCGCTGTCACTCAAGCTGGCTTTCAATCTTCTCGTTGCAGGGTATGCTGAACTGATAGCTGAGGGATTGGCGTTCGTGCAAAAGATGAAGGTCGATCCAAGGTTGTTTGTGTATCTTGTAAACGCCAGCGGTTATAAGACAGAGTTCAGCGAAACAAAGGGGCAAAAGATGCTCGTAAGCAACTATGAACCGACTTTCTATCTAAAACACATGAAAAAAGACCTTGGATTGATTTCAAAGGTGGCAGATAAATATAACGTTTACCTTCCTGTTCATTCAACTCTCTGGAGCACGTACACTGCAGCAACCGAATATGGGCTTGCAGAAGAAGATTACAGCGCTATTCTGGAGTATTTACTAAAAATTAATAAATTAAAAGAATAAAACAATCATGAGCCGGGGTGCCGGAACGGCCACGGGTGCGGCTGCAGACCGCATTTATGTGGGTTCAAATCCCACCCCCGGCTTCCCGGCAACTTGTATTTTTACAGTAACAGCCCATAGCTAAAAGATTTATAGCATTTAATCATCGATACTTTATTATAGAACTTCTGCGTTGCTTTCTAGCTTATTTTCAAGCAAAATTATTGATATGCATCCGAGAACAGAAAGCAGAGAAACAGTAATAGATATATAAGGCCAGGACCGAAGCAAATTTCCTGAAGCGTTAACGAAAACAGGGATTCCGAATGATAAAATCAATCCTGTTATAAGCGTCGCTATCTGCAGTGTCCATCCGATTCCTGAATATCTCATGTTAACGGGAAAAACCTTGCTGAGAGTCACTCCCAGAGCTCCAAACGCTATATAAAGAAAAGCAAACACGCAGACTGCGGCCAAAACTATATAGAGAGTATTTTTTGATTGTAGTATAGGGAAATAAAAAAAGGAAAATACGGCCAGTCCAGCTCCTCCTGTGACTATCGGGACATAAAGCATGTTAAATCTGTCGTAGAGATAACCTCCAAACAAAACAAAAGGAAAACCTGCAAATCCGGCAAGTATTGCTGAAAGCATTTCGGTTGAATAAGGGATCCCAAGCGCTTTCATGTAAGAAAGACCCAGAGGGTTAAGGAGAAGGTTTGCAGCTGCCGTTGGAAAAGCTGATACAAGTATTCCAGCGGCTATGTACCGGGAATACTTTTCCCAGACCTGAAGCGAAGGCGCCTTCAGAACCTTTCCACCAAGCTTTAGGGATCTGAAAGCAGGACTTTCAATCATCTTCAGCCTAAGTACTATACCCGCAACAACTACGATACCTCCAAGTATAAAGGGTATCCTCCATCCATATATTATGAAAGCCTTCCTGCTCATACTTAATTCTGTCAGAAGAAAAACAAGCGGGCCGAGACCGAACCCAACCGGGTTAGCAGCCTGAATAAAAGATGTCCATAAACCCTTTCTTTTTTCCGCAACTTCATAAATCCATGATATGGCGCCCTGCCATTCACCTCCTATACCAAAGCCTTGCAGAAACCTGAACACTAGCAAAAGGACAGGAGCTGCAAGGCCTATAGCTGAATACGGAGGCAGTAATGCTATCGAAAACATGGCAACGCCAACCGTCAAAATAGTGACGATAAGAGATGATTTTCTGCCGACCCTGTCTCCCAAATGTCCAAATATCAGCGCAGCAAAAGGCCTTGCAAAGTACATAGCTGTATATGAAAGCATAGAAAGCGCAAACGATACAACAGGGGAAAAAGCCGCAAAGAATACAATCGGCCATATAGTTGAAGCCGCTATTCCTGCTATAACAACATCATACCATTCAATAAAAGTTCCAAAAAAAGCTGCGTAAACAGCGGTTTTCTGGGATTTGGTTTCAGCTAGGAGCATCAACTGGCTTTGTTTGCTTTTAATTTAAGTTTTTTTATGATGAGATTTTTTAACCCTTTTTTAGATCAATATTGAAATAGCCAAAAATATACTGTACAGAATATATATAATCGAACTTATTTCTACTCCATACAGAAAGCCCTCTTTTTTAAGTTTGATCAGGCCACGATAGGCGATAGGTAAAGTTAAGAATGTCAGGTTTATTTTAACATTTCCCGTTATTATTGAAACAACGGGTATCCAGATATAAGAGAATATTACCATTGAATAGAAAAGAAGAGCAGCACGTTCTTTCCCAAGAAGCACAGCCAGCGTTTTCCTTCCAACATCTCTGTCTTTGTCAATGTCTCTAGTATTAGCAGCTGTTAGAATAGATGCAACGAGCAAAGAAAGAGGTAAGGATAGAAGATAAACCATCATCACGAGCCTTCCAGCAGAAACAAGAACTGTAGCAACGATTTCTATAAACCCCATAGTGAGGCCCACTATAACTTCACCAAAGGGTGTCCTTGAAATAGGAACAGGGCCTTCTGAATAAAGAATACCTACAAGAAAAGCTACTATCCCTAGAGTAAGCACTGTAAAACCTCTGCTGATCACTATGGGTATTGCAAGAATTCCCGCTAAAAAGTCAAAGATGACGGCTATCATAAAAACTTCTCTGGGCGATGCCTCGCCTTTTACTATAAGCCCTGCAAACCCGTGTGATGCATACCTGTCTATACCGTTTACATAATCGCCGTGTTCATTAAAAACATTTGTCGCGAGCTGCATCAGAAGGGCAACGGCGAACATGTCTGCCCAAAGAATTGGATTAAACGTGTTTAACCTGCTCGCTATAGCTCCTCCTACCAAAAGCGGTGCTGCAGTGGCGCTAAGGGAAGGTACCCTAATCAAAGATATAAATTGTCTAAGGTTCAATGCATGAGATAAAATCCTCTTCCGATTTAAATTATTTGCGCCAGAACAAAGTGAGCCACCTCAACCTCGCAGTTAGGGTTTCTCAATTCATCGCAGCGCTTGCTTCCACGCTAGCTTTTAGATTTTGCTTTTGACAGACTTCAGCTTATATGGTCTAACTTCCTGAGATTTTCTCATGAGAAAAGTTTCTTTCCTCTGACCCATTAATTCTTTTCAGGATTATACATCAGCCTGTAAAGATTCTGCGCTGAAGGCTTTAAAAAATATTTCTCTATAAGGAGGCTATCTAAAGCTGACAGAAGAGGGCTTTCGCCCCTTAACCATATAAAGTTAAAAAAATAAAAACCAAAAAATTTTAACTGAGAGCCTTTAATGCCTGGTTTAAAAGATCCTTTACTTTGTTTATCGTTTCCTGCAAACTTTTTACTTGATCCTCTAAATTTTTAACCTGCTGTGATTGTTCACAGCCAGGCACAGCTACGCTAAACCCTTCACTCTTTAATTTTTCATAGCTTTGCTTTATTATCTGCCCGGCCTTGGTTTCCCCCTTTAGGTGTTTTCTTACTGTCGCTTCGGTGACCCCTATTTCGTCCGCTATCTGGCTTGCTGTCATTCCAGCTTTGTCCCTTGCAAAAGCGGCGGCAGCAACATACAGGGAGTCAACCCAGGTCAAACGTTCATGAGGGTTCCCTATGGCCTGGAGCGTTTCCTGAGAAAAAAAGGAAATAGTCAAGAGAGCGCTTTCCAGCTTTCTGATATCTTCTTTTCCTAAGGGTTTTAATGGTACAGAATCAGCGCTCATAATATATTTTTATTACCTTAATGTTATTAATAAATTTTAATTCAAAACTCTTCCTGAGCCTCGTGTACTCCTTTTTCAGCTTCTTCTACAGCTTTTTTCATTTCCTCCTTTACGTCTGCGGGCAGCTCATAAATCTTTGCGCCTGCTGGTGATATGTTCAACGATTTATCCCAGAGAACTTTTATACCGTCATCGTTTATTTCCATTGGGTGCCTTACCATCGATATTTTTGAATCCCTCATCTTCCAGACTATGATTGATCTGTAAAGTCTTCCTTCAATCTCATCAAGATCGATTCTAACTATTCCATCTACAGCGTGTTCAACACCAGGACCTCCAAAACCCCTCTCCCCTACAGATATCTGGCTTACAAAGAGCGCTGTGTTCCCCAGCCCCGCAATAATCCTCTTAAGTATCATCACCGTGCCCCTTGCAAGGGCTGGTTTTGTAAGATACAGGGTGCTAACAGAATCTATAGCTACTCTTTTTGCCCCTGTGTTCTTTATTGCTGTTCTCAAAACATCAACGAGATCCTGCACGCTATCCGGGTCTTTAACCACATAATTTTCTCTCTGTGCTGATGATCCTATACCGGATGTAAACGCATCAACAATCGCAAATGCCCCTTCTTTTTCAAATTTTGATATATCCCATGAAAAGTGTGCAAAACTCCTCCTTACTGATACCGGATGTTCTTCAAGCGCAACGAAAACCCCGTGTTCTCCTTTTAAAAGCCCGTTATACAGAAACTGTTTTGCGAGAATCGATTTGCCTGTTCCAGGACCTCCTGAAACCAGTACTACGTTTCTTTCAGGTATACCTCCATAAAGTATTTCGTCAAAGCCCGGTACATAAGTCCTGACCCTGTATATTTTCATAACTTTAAAAAGTTATAACTTTTTTATAATCTTTTCCACGCAGCTAAAATTTTTTAACAGCATTTTATTAAAAATTAAACTTTTATAAAATAAGCGTACTCGTTTGCGAGAAAAGAACCTTCGCCAAGTGACCACAGCCCCAACGCTCTTACCTTTTCTCCCACTTTAAAACCTTTTAGTCTGGTTGATAACTCAGCCGTCACAATTATTTTTCCCTCTCCTGAATCATCCCCAATCATCATTTCATATTTATCAGATGCCCTCATAACGAGCTCGGACAATACGATAAAATCTAGTGACGTGTATCCTTTTTCAGCTGTAGATATTTTTTGCAGAAGAGGCTGGTAGTTCAATTTTACGTCATACTTTAAACAATCATCGATGATAAAAACTGGGAACTGAAACCTGGCCTTTTTTACTATTATGGATTCTGAGCCGCTGCACGCGCCGTTCAGCTTGGCAGGCCTTACGTTTCCAAATTCATCCAGAAGCAGAACGTTTTCATTTTCTCCAAAAACGGCCATTATGGATGGCGAAATATCAACAGTGCACGGTTTTAAAAACGATATCTCGTTACCATATTCGCTTTTCCTGACAAAAGCAGGAGCAGCTGTTATCGTCAGACCTTCTTCTATAAAAGCTTCGCTGTCCCACAGAACGCTCCTGTATTTTAGAGTATTTCTTATAAAAAAGCTTGTGCCGCTGCCTTCTGTTCCGTCTTTTCTTTTGTATGAAACATTTTTTATTGGTCCTTCGACTATGCCTCTTATTATAAAGTTTTTCGCGTTTGGGCTTCTGGACATTAGCTCTTCCAGCTTTAAAACTTCATTGGTCGCACTTACGTTTGACTGTGAGTTTAGATGAATTTCAAGCTGATCGTTGTTGCCCTTTCTAACAAATGCGTTTTTTAAAATTAATTTTGAGCCTACCGGGAAATTTTTGAAAACATCTTCTTCACCCCAGTAGATACCCCTCATCAAAGCTTCATCATAAAGGTAAAAAACGGTCCTCTTTTCGTATCTTTTATATGATAAAAGGTAGCCTGTAAGGTTTACGCCTTTCTTCTCTCCTGTTATTTCTGATAGCTTCAGGTATTCATCGAGCTTTATTCCTAGATCGTTCAATATCAGGTAAAGAGCCCCAAGGTCGGTAAGGTATCCCGCACCTATCTGCTGCTTTTTCTCTTGTATGAGCTCCATCAACCTATCTTTTGTAAGATCCTTTCTTTTTTCTAATACATGGCCTATTATCTTAGATAGTTTTTCGTTGTCTGTTGTCATTCTTTTTCCTTTATTTCTTGCAGGTACCTCAAAGCATCGAGCGCGGCTTTAGCGCCCATGCCCGCTGCAGTAACGGCCTGCCTGTAGACAGGATCAGCGATATCGCCTGCCGCAAAAACGCCTTTAACGCTGGTCCCTGTTTCTCCGTAAAGCTTGATGTATTTGTTTTCGGTAAGCTCAACCTGTCCTTCAACAAGCATCGTATTGGGCACGTGCCCTATGTCCACAAAAACTCCCTTAACCGGTATGTAACTCACCTCATTTGTAATTCTGTTCTTCACCTTGATACCTTCAACTTTACTGTCTCCGACGATCTCCACCACTTCAGTGTTCCATACGAACTTTATGTTCGGAAGCGAGAAAGCCCTCTTCTGCATTACAGCCTGCGCCCTCAGTTTATCCCTTCTGTGTATAACTGTAACGCTGTTGCATATTTTTGCCAGATATATAGCATCTTCTATCGCCGTGTCTCCTCCTCCTATAACGGCAACATCCATGTTCTTGAAAAACATACCATCACAGACAGCACAGTAAGAAACCCCTTTGCCTTTGAACTTTCTTTCCGAAGGTAAACCTAGTTCCCTTGCCGAAGCTCCCATGGCAAGTATCAAAGTTTCAGCAATGTAGGTGTCATCTTCTACTTTGACTTTAAAAGGCCTTTCTGCCAGGTTTATCTCTGTTGCATCTTTGTCTATTATCTGCGCACCTAATCTTTCAGCTTGCTGTCTCATTCGTTTCATAAGCTCAGGCCCAAGAATAGGTTCAGGAAATCCAGGAAAGTTTTCGACTTCGCTCGTAAGCATCAACTGACCTCCTGATGAATAACCTCCAACGAGTATTACGTCTGCTCCTCCTCTAACTGCATAGATTGCTGCGGTCAAGCCTGCAGGACCGCTCCCGATTATTACCATCTCGTGCTTTTCGACCTTTCCGCCTTCAAAGCCAGATAACTTAAAACCCATGGTAAAAATAACGTATATTTAAAATAATAAGCGTTATGGAACAATATCTTTATTGCGCGTTCCAAAAAGCTATTAAAAAACAAAATCAAAACCTTAGGGTGAGAAACAATGAGCTTCGTAACAAAGATGGTTTGTTCAAGGTGCGGAAAAGTTTATGATCCAAAAGAAGGACATGTTATGTGTGATAAAAAAGACCTTGGTAGGCTTGATATATTCTATGATTACGAAAAGATAAAGGAAAAGCTCACCAAAGAATCCCTTGCAAAAAGATCCCGTGATACATGGAGATGGAGAGAGCTGATGCCCGTAGATGAAAAGTATGCGGTAAGACTTGGAGAAGGCGGAACACCCCTGATAAAGGCCACAAGGCTGGCAGAAGCATACGGGCTTAAAGAGCTTTATATTAAGGACGAAACAAGAAACCCAACAGGTTCATTTAAGGACAGATCTATGTCTGTTAGCGTAGCAAAAGCCGTTGAGCTGGGCGTGAAGGTTGATACGACTGCAAGCAGCGGTAACGCGGCCGCAGCCTTAGCAGCATATTCTGCAAAAGCGGGAATAAAGACTGTGGCTTTTGTCCTTTCAACTGCAAGCGTTTCAAAGGTTGCCCAGCTAAAACTTTACGGAGCATCGGTCATCAAGGTAAGGGGGATCGAAAAAGGAGAGGATCCAACAGTAAAGATGATGCTTGCGGCTGTTGAAGAGATGGGCTGGTACCCTTCACCTTCTTTTGGGCCTTTTAACCCTTACCAGGTTGAAGGACCAAAGGGCATATCGTTCGAAGTCGCTGAACAGTTCGAATGGAAACCATATGACTGGATGCTAGTTCCCACAGGGAGCAGCTGTCTGCTTGCTGGTATATGGAAAGGCGTTAGGGATCTAAGGGAGATCGGCTTAGCAAACTATTATCCAAGGCTTGTGCCGGTTCAGCCTGAAGGGAACAGCCCTCTTGTCAGGGCCATAAAAAACAACATACCATTTGAAAAGATTGAGGCTGAAAAGCATCCGCACACCATAGCATCGGGACTATCAGATCCATACCCCTGGGATGGGGATGCAGCTTTGGAGGGAGTAAAGAAGACCGGAGGTACAGGAGAATCGGCAAACGACGAAGAAATTGCACAGGCTGTAAAGGACCTTGCAAAGTATGAGGGTATATTCGCTGAACCCAGCGGAGCTGCGGCTCTTGGCGCTGTAAGGAAGCTTATTGACAACAAAGTGATTGACCGCAGCGACCGTGTGGTTGTTCTTGTTACCGGTTCAGGATTCAAAGACCTTGCTTTTGCGCAGTCGCTTTATAAAGAGCCTCCAGAAATAGATGCAGACATAAATCAGTTAAAGAAAGCTCTTAAAGAAGAAGGAGTGCCTTTCTAAAAAATATTTCAGAAAAATAAATTTTAAGATTTTGTTTCTTTTTTATAGTATTTTTCTGCGTCTTTAACAGCTTCGTATATCTGATAGTATGTGCCACACCTACAAATTACGCCGTTAAGCTCTTTTTTCAGTTCTTCGCCGTCGACTTCAGGATTCTTGGTAAGCACGTAGTGAGAAGTGACTACAAAGGCAGGCGTGCAAAAACCGCACTGCATAGCTCCATGTTTGACAAAAGATTCCATCAGCTTCTTTGCTCTTTCGTCAGAATACAGACCTTCAGCTGTAATCACTTCTTTTCCGTCCGTTTCAACCGCAAGGGTCATGCAGCTCTTCACCGGTATACCATCCAGCAGTACAGTACACAGACCGCATTCTCCTCTCCAGCATGCTGCTTTTACGCTCGTTATACCAAGCTTCTCCCTTAACACGTTAAGCAGCAACTCGTTGTCTTCGACTGTTATCTCTTTTGTTATCCCGTTTACCTTTAGAGATATCGTCTTCATTTTAAGCACCACCAAATACTTCCTTTAATGCGCGAACAGCAAGCACTTTAGAAACTTCTTTCCTGTATTCTGAGCTAGCAACCGCATCGGACATAGGTTTGACGTTTGAACCTATTATTTCTGAAGCATTCTTTAAGTTTTCTGAAAGTGAAGCTTCCCACTTCCATTGCAGAGATTTATGATCAAAGTAATAGGGTCTTGGGGCTATTGCCCCTATTACCACCGATAGCTTTCTTTCTTTTAAGAGAGCAGATACGGCAACAGTAGCTATTGCTACCTCGCTTGCGTTGATTAACTTCAAATAGGTGCCCTTTAAACCGCTGCTGTAAGGAACTATTATTTCTGTAATCATTTCATCATCTTTTAAAGAAGTCCTTCCCAAACCAATAACAAGTTCTGAGGCCGGTATAGTCCGCTCTCCGTCCTGACTTTTTATCCTGAGTAAAGAATCCATCGACATGAGCGCAGGAAGCCCATCAGTACTTGGCATCCCAACGCTTATGTTGCCCCCTATTGTAACAGTGTGCTGAAGCGTTCGGTCTCCCATATAAGATGCGGCTTTTGCCAGCGCAGGAAGGTTATCCCTGACTATCAAAGAATTTTGCAGTTCAATGGCTGTCACTGCGCTCCCTATTTTAATTCCGTTTTCTGTTTTGCTGATCTTCTTTAATTCATCTATACCTTTTATATCAATCACGTATTCTGGGAAAATCTGTCTCTCTTTCATAAGGTTTACAAGCATTATTCCGCCAGCCATAACCTTTGCTTTCCCCTTGTACTGTCTTAGCAAAGATAGAGCGTCTTCGAGTTTTTTAGGTTTAAAATAGGTGAATTTTGGAAGCGTAAAATAAGGTGTTGTAAAGCTCAAACCTGCTGCACCTCTTTTATGCCTTCTTCGAAAAACAGTTTCTGAGCCTTTTCTATAAGCTCCGGTTTTTGTTCCTTTATAGCTTTCCACAGCTTTTCAGCTGTAATAGGAAGCTGGTTTATCTTTACGCCTGTGGCCCTTAGTATCGCATTTGCTATAGCAGGCGCAACACCGACCATTACGTGCTCCCCAACTCCTCTTGCCCCAAGCGGTCCGTCCTTCTGAGGCGTTTCTATCATGTAACTCTCCATGCTTGCTGTCATGTCTTCAAAATGAGGTACATAGTAATTTATCAGGTTCGGGTTTATAACTCTGCCATCCTCGCCAAATTTTAACTCCTCGTAAAGAGCAGAGCCAAGGCCCATTATAAAGCCACCATCCATTTGCCCTTTAACTAAAAGCGGGTCTATGGCTTTTCCGATGTCATATACCTGTATAGCTCTTAGCACCTTAACTTCTCCTGTAAGCAGGTCTATCTCCAGTTCCACCCCAGTTCCGCCGTAAGTATGAAACACTGTGTTTGACCCATGCCCGCTGGCATCAAGGAAGGTGTTAAGCACAGGCGCATAGCTGCCCCTTCCTATTACTGGAGAGCCAACGGTTGTCCCGTCAGGATACGTGTACCCCATAGCAAATTCCTTTATTTCTTTCCTTATCCATGGATGAGACTTTGAGAAAGCGTAACCATCTGAAACTTCCACATCGCTAACGGGCACTTTAAAAACTCTTGAAGCTGTATCCTTTATCTGATTCTTCGCGTCCTCTATTGCCCTCAAAAGCGCGATGCCATCTGAAAAGAGACCCCTGCTGCCTACGGTCTGCCACGTATATGGGTTGGTATCAGTGCTCACCATTTCAAGCTGATTGATCTTGACCTTTTCAAGCGGAATACCAAATTCTTCAGCGACTATTACTGCCAGCGATGTAGGTGTTCCCTGTCCCATACTTCCGTTTCCTGTAAGCACATCTATCGTGCCATCTTCGTTCAGTTTTACAACAGCAGACGATCCTGCGTTAGGAGGCTGAGAAGGAGCCTTTACAAGCAGCGCTATGCCCTTTGCCCTTACCTTCCATGGCTCTGAAGGTCTATCAACATGATCTGGTTCTAATGCCTGCGCCAGTACTGAAAGAACTTTCTGAGGATCACCTTCATCTTCCCTTACCCTTTCTCCTGTAGCTCTTACAGACTCACCTGGCTTCAAAAGGTTTCTGCGCCTTATTTCTACCGGATCTATTCCGAGAACGCTTGCCGCTCTGTCGAGCGTGAGTTCAAGGGCCCAGTGGTTTTCGGGGTGACCAAAGCCCCTCATTGCTGTTGTTGGTATCTTGTTTGTGTATACGGCATAAGATTTTACGTGTACGTTTGGAACATCATACGCTCCATCCGCTGAGTACCCGGCTGTTCTTGCAACGTTTATCGTATAATCAGCATAAGCGCCCGCATCAAGGTAGAAGTCGGCTTGGTAAGCAACAAACCTTCCGTCCCTTTTAAAACCGGCCTTTACTTTGGCTATAAAACCATCCCTTACCGGAGCAGAAGTCATCTGTTCGGCCCTGCTCAAAACTAGCTTTACCGGTTTTCTTCCTACAAGTTTTGAAAGAAGTGCAACAAGCGGTTCCCATCCAAGCCCGGCTTTTAACCCGAAACCTCCGCCTGCGGGCGGCGCATGAACTATTATTCTGTTAACTGGCAACCCGATGGCGTCAGCCATCAAAAACCTGGTTGCGAACGGCGACTGTATGCTGGTCCATAGCTCAACGTAATCGTCAAACCGCCACCATGCAAGCACATTCTGTGTTTCCATGGTTACGTGACTTATCTGGGGTAACCTGTACGTTTCCTCTATGATTACAACATCATCTTCTTGAAAAGCTTTCTCGACATCCCCGTGCTTGAGCTCGAATAGATTCGCTATGTTAGTGCCAGGAATAGGATGAAAACCGGGGAAGACCCTGTACTCCCCGAGCTTCTCATGTATTAACGGAGCATCTTTTTCAAGAGCTCTTTCAACGGTAAGCACTGGTTCAAGCGGCTCATAATCAACCTTAACCTTTTCTGCTCCTTCTTCGGCAGCCTCCAGAGAGTCAGCTATAACAGCTGCCACAGGATGACCTATCCACCTAACTTTATCAACAGCCAGAACGTCTCTGTCCGAAAGGTACAAGCCAAGCCTATATGGAAAGTCTTTACCTGTTGCTACCTTAATCACTCCTTTTACCTTTAGAGCTTCAGAAACATCTATGTTCTTGATCTTTGCATGAGGATACTTGCTTGTTACAAGCTTTGCATAAAGGGTTCCAGGAAAAAATGTGTCGAAGGCGTACTTCAGGGTCCCTGTAACTTTAAGCCAAGAATCAGCTTGAGGGACCTCTTTCCCAACATATTTATTACTCATATGTAACATTATAATGGTAAAGGTGCTTATATAAACTTTTGAACCAAAATACTAAAAAATAGATAAACGTCCAAGTTTAGAAGCTAAAAGTACTTTATCAAACATTTTATATTCATTTTTATAAAAAACGTTCAGCCCTAAAAGCTGACATATCTTTGCCCTAAAGTAAGAAGCTTTCGATCTGCATAAAAATTTTTAATCTTCAAGCATTTTTATGTGTTTTACTGGGTTACCCTCAAACTTAAAGACCCTGCTTATAATCATGAGCTCAGGCCCGGTCGTGCTTTTTCCTACGATGAGCCCGTTTGTATTTCCCACTATTCCTGAAGCAACAAAAGGCACTCCGCCGTTGATAGAGCCAACATCTACATCTACGCCTAGAATTTCTCTGGCTTTCTTTAGCTCCTCTTCGTTGGTCATGGGGTGCAGCAGGGCTCCCTTGTTAGTAGCTATGCCCACAGCGCCAACCTGAAAGTATCCGGCTATAGGCATTCTGATCAGCTTTATCTTTAAAACTCTGGACGCCTGTTCAACTTCTCTGTCAGAAAGTATTGGAGAAGCAATGCCGCCGTAGTCGTTTACGAGTAGGAGGTTTCCTACAGATGTATATATAGAATCAAGCCTTTCTACGGGACCGTTGATTGAGTTCTCTAAGCTTATTATTTCGTCATCAGTAGCAAACTTCGTTATAAGAGCACCTGAAGTATTTATCGATAGAAGCGGACCGAGGAGTCTGCCTCCTCCTGCGCTGGCATAATAAAAGTTAACCTTCAGCATTTCTGCCATAAGTTTTCCTTTTCTTTCCGGGTATCCATAAGGTATCAAAAGCGCACGCTCAGATACCTTTAAAAACAATCCCACGTTCGGGTTTCTATAAACGTTATACAGGTATATCGACAACTTTTGTTTTTGTAGTTTTTCTGCTTTTAAACCTTTATTTAAATCCAGCAAAAATTTTTATTGTTAAAATCGAAATCTATGACCAGATGCAGGGGATCTTAAACATAGCGCTAATCTTGATTGTAGCGGTACTGTATGTACCTGGAGCAATAGAGGATTTCAGAAAGAGGGAAGTAGACGATGTGTTCATTTTCATGCCATACATATCATACGTCATTACTTATGCCCTGTTTGGAACAATGATAGTTGCTGTGGGTTTATTTATGGCTGCAGTGATAGCTATTGCTTCCTATTTACTGTACAGATACAATTACATAGCAAGCGGTGATCTGCTAGGTCTCCCCGCAATATTCTCTGCCATCTACGCGTTAAACTTTATAGCGGTATTTATTTCCCTAATAACAGCGTTTGATCTGTACAGAGTTTATATAAAAAAGAAAGGGCTTAAGGTAAAAAGAGACAGTATAGAAAAACGTGAAAAAAATTTCTGGCTGCCTGTTAAAGACAAACTAAGGAAGACGAGCGAAGACCCCAGTGAGAATGATAAAAAGACAGAATCTTACGAATACGGCGTCCCGCTGTTGGGTTACGCTTTTCTTGCGTGCTTTTTTTCTCTTGTTTCTTACGCAGTTATTGTCTTTTTTGCTTGAAAGTAAAGTGAGCGTTTTTTACTTCTCCAGTATTAGCTTCAAACTTTATTAAGATTTTAAGAATGGGCCCGGTGACACTATATATAAACTTAACTAAATCTTTATAAACAGTTAGACAATATGTTAATCAATTAACGTATTACTATGCATTAGGTGCTTTATAATCATTGCTATGAGTGGTAAAATGTACACCGTAAAGGAGCTGGCAATAATGCTGAACGTTAGCCAGAGCACAGTGCGAAGAATGATCTATAAGGGGCAGATTAAGGCCGTCAGGTTGCCAACCGGCACTTTAAGAATTCCGGAAGATGAAGTAGCTAGGTTATTGAGACCAGAAGGGGGTGATAAATCATGAATGAAAATAAATCAACTCACATATGGCACATGCCAGGTAATATTACAATAAAAGAAACAGTTATAGGTACCAGTGAACTTGAATTTGAGCCAGACAACTGCTGTGAACAACTGGAAGCTGAGACCAAGGAACTAAAGGCAGAAATAGATAGGTTGAAAGCTGAGCTGGTTGCAAAGGATAAGGAGATAGCAGAGCTGAACGATAAATTAAGTGCAATGTTCCCGGTTGAAGAAAAGATAATAGGTGAAACAAAGCTTGAGAATAACGAAAGCAAACAAGACAAAAAGAAACCGACACAAAAAGACAAAGAAAGCAAATCGGCAAACACGAAAGATGAAGAGGAGTTTGACTTCAACTTTTGAATGCGAGAGATTTAAAAGTAGAAAATGAAAGGCTCAAAGAGGAGCTGAAAGCCAGAGATATTGAAATAAGCGAACTACGAAAGGAAATAGATAGGCTCAAGACTAGGATGAGTACAATGCGCGATTTTGACATAAAAATCTATGGAGTAACAAAGCTTGAAGGCGTGTAAACCACGCCATTTTTTTATTGATTGAATGGTGCGGGTTTCATGGTTAAAGTTATCCCTTCGTAGGTGCGCCAGTCAGTTGTTATGATGATCAGTTTTCTAACAAATTTGCGTGCCTCGATCAGCAGGGCCCTTAGGTTTGTGTCGTCCTTGAACCTGTGCCCTTCCTCAACCACTATAACCCAGGACTGGAGAGCCCCTGAATTCTTGATGAAGTTCAGGTGTGAAAACAAGGTTGCTGCTTCTGCTTTTGATATTTCAACGTTGCTGTTTGGCACAAAGCGGATCCGCAGGCCATTGGCACTGCCCCAATCTATGCCAAAGAATTTGCCCAGGTCTATGCGCTTGAATTCTTGGTATTCATTGTCCACGTCCAGGATAAAGGCGTTCCTTGGTCCGATGGTTGGCGCTGCCGGCCCCGGCCTTGCATTCATGTAGCGGTCAATGAGAGCCTTTACGGTTGTGGTCTTACCCGAACCGCTTTCGCCAGTTATGATTATCGGTCTGGTGCCGGACCTTTCAAATGCCTGCTCATAGTTGGCCACGGGTACAACACCTTCCCTTTCAATCACATTGGCCATGTAAGCTATGACAGAATCAACTGTCCTGAAGCCAAGCTTAATTTTTAGCGCTTTTACTTTACGCATTGTGCCTAATGAAATGTGGTAATTGGTAAAGACGTTAAGCTCCCTTGGGTCTCCCGGTGGGATCACTTCATTCCAGTAACCACGTTTGTGCTTTGACTCTGAATTGCCCTCTGGATTATTAAGCGTCATATACATATAAAGCACATAAATGTTAAATTTTGATTAATAAAATCTTCAAAATTTATTATTTTTGAATAACATAAATAATTGCAAGAACGATTTGGAATTTAAAACCTCACAAATATAGTATGTGCTAGTTTGTAAAGCGAGTATAAAATTGAAAAGATTATTCCTAATTCTAATGTGGTAATAAACCAAGCAAGAGAGTAAGCAAACATTGTGTAGCCAAACGAATATGTTATTGGATAAAAGGAGAATTCAGTTACTTGAAAATATGGCACAACGAAAATACCCAGTATGAATGCTAAAACACTTGATATAAAAACCATAGCGAATAACTTTGCAACGTCATATATTTTGGAAATAAATAGGTAATACCTAAAACCGAACCATAGGCCAGATATAGCGCCTAGGGCATCAATTATATACCAAACATAAATAACTATCGAATTTTGAATAAAATAAAGTATAATTGTTGCAAATATCCAAGTGATAAATATTATGAATAATAATTTATTAAATTTGCTAAAAGGTCGTCTGGTATACCTCCTTGGCCTATAATGTTTATGATTGTGCCTATATTGCCACATTTTATATTGGTTATTATAAAGAGCGCGCTAATACTATATAAATAATTCTTTACCAAAAAAATCATAATCATAAGATAAATGAACTAACAAAAATGGTTAATGGCACCTATTATGGTCAAGATAAACCTTTACTTTTTCCTACCTTTTTTAAAATGTATCCCTGCCATATCGGCCACGCGTTTAAATGGGTCATTAGCATAAGTGCCGTTCCTATTCCTGTAACGTGAATTAGCAACTCCAAATAAGGCATCCGTGTTTTCTTCCCAGACACTGCGTTTAGGCTTTTTATTAGCCAATTTTATCCCAACCCCATTCCTTTAGAAAGCTTACGGTCTAATTCTCTCGCTTTTGAAAACAGATCATCGTTAGAACTTGTTCTGGGTTTCGGCTTGGTTACTTTACCTGGCGACTTGGTTATTACCAAAATCTGCTTTGTTTGAACTTCCCTGAAGCTTCCCCATAATGGGTCTGGCTTCACATAAGACTTTGATAATTTCTGCATGCTGTACTCCACATCTCTTATAACTCCTTGGCTTACTTTCCCAAGCAGCACAACCAAAACCTTTTCATAATCTTCTAAATAATCCTGAACCTGCCCTGTTAATCTGTTTATTTCACTTTTACTGTGCAGATTAAGCTTAAGCTCTATTCCTATTTTCCCGTCAATCCCAATATCTGCTAAACCCCTTCCATCTTCTGGCCTGATGCGGTGCGTTTTGTTAAGGTGTTTATCCAAAAAACCAATCAAGTCATCCCTGTACTGACGTTCCTCACGCATATTCCAATCAGGCTGCCATTCATGTTCTATCTTATCACTCACATATTCAAATAATGTCGGCTGGTTGCCGAAATTGAACATATAATATTAGTCAATTTGCATAAATATAAGCGTTCTGCTTACTGAGCGTTAGTATTTTATCAGCTCATCTGTGTACAAAATCCTTTCATAGCGTAGTGGGCTCGCGTCAAACACCTGGCCTATGATAGCGAGCGGTACTTTGTGCCTTAGGGCTTTGAAAATGAAATAGTGACGGAAATCTGGTGCCTTGAATTCACTTATCTTTTTGATTGAAATCTCAACTGCGCGTGTGCTTACTTTGTAGTTTTTTATGTTTGAGTTAATTTCCTGTTCATGTTCTAGGGAAATTAAGCCGTAGGCTCTTAACAAGCTCAATGAAATTGTCCTAGTGCCGGCATGGGATTTCCAGAGAGAACGCTTAAGGTTTTGTATGGCAATGAGCTGGCCGTCCTTGTCAAACACTAGGTTGGCCGGTGTCAATCTGGCAACATCTGCTAGCCTTAGGCCGCAGTCGGACATGAACAGCACGGCCAATTTGACCTTTTTACTCTTTATGCGGTCTATTAGATTATTTACCTTATTCTCGTCGAGCTCGCTTATTTGTACAAAGTCTGCCATGCATAGATAAAGCCACAAAATAGGTCAAAAACGGGTCATTTTTGGGTCAGTTTTGGCAGTTTATCATCGTTTCATGAGCCATTTTTCATATATGACAAAGCAAAGTGAAATTTGTATTTTTCTATCACATATACGAAAAATCATGAAATGGATAAAATTTCGCATATAACACAGAAAAATACGTAAAAACACAGCGAAACACCCCCTAAAGCCGTTCACCATTCTTAATACGCGTACGCGGTTAGCTAACTATTTTTTTGTTATACTAAAAAATCAAAAAACCCCACCATGACCGATTTTTTAAAGTCTGCAATCATACCGGTTATCCTGGACCCTGTTTTACTCCATGACAGTTATGGTATTTGGGATTGCCAGACCTACCCTCTATGGTCCAATATGCCGGACTTTGGATATAAGGTCAAAGCCGGGCATAGGTCAGGGTATTTCCCATTTAGGGGGCAACTAAGCCGGCGTGGTCTAGCTAAACAGAGGGGGTATTTTGTGCCAAAGAGTGTAGGTGTCCAGGTGCCAAATTACCTAGTCAATGCACGGCCCTGCAGACTTGAGGCCAAGATTCTGGGCTGGTTTGCTGGGCCGGCATAGCAGTTAAGACCCTGGAATGGCCTTTGGCGTAATCGACTGCCCAAACTGGTTGAGAAACAGCGGTTCACTCTTAGGCATTTCGCCGGGCTTAACCGGAAGCATTGCCGGCGTTCCCCTTTTGAGCGTAAGATAATCCCTTATGGCATTGACGGCGTCAATGTCAATGAACGTGTAATATTCAATTTCCCTTTTGGGCCTCACCACCTTAATTTTGATTGGACATACTCGACACGTCGACACCTCCCACTGGTTGGGATCGCTACCCAGTGCATCGGCAAGCTGCAGATAGCCATAATAGTTGAAACTCAAAGCAAGCGTTGAGGCGTCCATGCCACTCTGAAACATTATCAGGATTATTGCCCTGTCCCTGATGCCGAGTTTTGCCTTTGTCAGGACCTGTGCCACGTATTCAATGTAATCCTTTGCAGTCACCCTAGTTGAAAGCCAGTTAGAACCAACCTTTATGCTCAGTGTTTCGTGGGACAGCTCAATGTGGTTGTGCGCATAGAACGACCTTATCCTCTTGTACTGCTTGAGGGCTGTCTCCCTGCGCCCTTCGTAGGCATTGGCATATTCCAGCGCCTCATTCAGGTGCTTAATCAGTGTCCGGTTGTTGCCGTCAAGGCATTCATTTATCATTTTGTCAGGGTCAGATTCAAGCCCCCTCGCCTTTCTCCACCTCAGATACCTGGCAAATGAATAAAGGGCCGACACCTGGCTGTCCCCTGAAGCAAGCTTTGTAAGCCACAACTTGACGCTCTCTTTCGCTTTCAATTCGTCAAGGTCATTGTAAACTTTGGGATGTCCTCTCATATGATTACTTAAAGCGGAACATGAACTGTTCATAATTTGGGCCCGGTGGGACTTGAACCCACGACCGCCCGGTTATGAGCCGGGCGCTC
>JAGDXJ010000040.1 GCA_023256355.1 Nitrososphaerales archaeon
CTTTTAACCCGAGGGTCGTGGGTTCGAATCCCACCGGGCCCGTACATTTTTATAAATTTTCATTCTAAAGTAATATTTTTAAGTTATAAATTTTAAAAATTATTTATGAACTCTACGGAAGTTAAGCTCAGGGTTGAAGAGGCAAAGGGCAGGGATGTGGGAAGGTTTATAGCAAGACTTCCTCAAAAGGTTATGAAACAGCTTGGCATATCAACTGGCGATTATATAGAAATCATCGGGAAAAGCAGCGTTTACGCACAGGTCTGGCCCTCTTATTATGAGGATGAAGATAAAGAAATAATAAGGCTTGATGGCACATTGCGACAGGGAGCCGGTGTTGGTATCGGAGATGAAGTAAGGGTAAAGAAGGCAAGGATATCACCAGCTCAGAAAGTTGTTATAGCCCCCATAGAAGTCAAGGTTCAGGCAGATCCAGAATATTTTAAAGAAGAATTTTTGCTCGGAAAACCAGTTTGGAGGGGGTCTTTGATCATTATACCATATTATAGTGAATCCCTTAAGTTTATGGTCATGTCTGTCTCTCCAGGGCCTGTTGCCTATGTTGACGAAGATACAGAAATAGAGCTAAAAGAGGAACCAGTAAAGGAAGTTCAGGTTCCAGTTGGTAAAATATCTTGGGAAGACATTGGGGACCTTGAAGACGCAAAAAGGAAGATAAGAGAAATGATAGAGTTACCGTTGAGGCACCCTGAAATATTTAAACACCTCGGGATTGAGCCTCCTAAAGGGGTTCTTTTAATAGGTCCTCCAGGTACGGGTAAAACTTTGCTTGCAAAAGCTGTAGCGAGCGAAGCTAACGCGTTCTTTCTGACATTAAACGGTCCAGAAATAATGAGTAAATATTATGGGGAATCTGAGCAAAACTTGAGAAACCTGTTTGAAGAAGCAAAAAAGAATGCCCCCAGCATCATATTTATAGATGAAATAGATGCAATAGCGCCAAAGAGAGGGGAAGTAACTGGTGAAGTTGAAAGAAGGGTCGTAGCTCAGCTTTTAACTCTAATGGATGGTCTTCAGGAAAGGGGTCAAGTAGTGGTCATAGGCGCTACAAACAGGCCTGATGCCGTAGATGAAGCTTTAAGAAGACCCGGCAGGTTTGACAGAGAAATATATATAGGAATGCCGGACAAGCAAGCAAGAAAAGAAATACTGAGCGTGCATCTAAGGAATGTTCCGCAGTGTGGAGAAGAAGAAATAAGCAAAAAAATATGCTCACAGGAAGATAAAATAGACCTTGACGAAATAGCAGAAATGACAAACGGATATACTGGTGCAGATATAGCCGCGTTGGTCAAAGAAGCAGCCATGATGAGGTTAAGAGAAGCTATAGACAACAAAGAAATAGATCCAGAACAGCCAACGATACCTCCCGAAAAGCTTGGCAAGATAAGGCTAAGAAGAAGAGACTTACTTGAAGCTATAAAGTATGTTCAGCCTACAGTTTTAAGGGAAGTAATAGTTGAAGTACCAGAAGTTCACTGGGAGGATATAGGTGGTTATGGGAAGGTCAAACAGGAACTTAAGGAAATGGTCGAATGGCCATTAAAATATCCCAAATACTTTGAAGAAATAGGAACAGAACCTCCAAAAGGAATACTTCTATACGGTCCTCCAGGAACTGGCAAAACTCTTCTGGCAAAAGCGGTTGCTACAGAAAGCCAGTCTAACTTTATAGCAGTAAGAGGTCCCGAAGTCCTAAGCAAGTGGTTTGGAGAGAGCGAGAAAGCGATAAGGGAAATTTTCAAGAAAGCTAGGATGGCAGCTCCTTGTGTAGTTTTCTTTGATGAAGTAGATTCTATAGCGCCAGCCAGGGGCACAAGGTTTGATAGTGGGGCCACAGACAGGATAGTAAACCAGCTCCTAGCTGAAATGGACGGAATAGCGCCATTAAAGAACGTGGTTGTAATAGCCGCGACAAACAGACCCGATATAATTGATCCTGCACTACTCAGGCCAGGAAGGTTTGACAGGTTAGTTTATGTGCCACCTCCAGATGAGTCTGCTCGGTTCGAAATACTTAAAGTACATACAAGAAGATTGAAGGTTTCAGACGAAATAAAGGCTAACGATTTTTCATATCTAAAGGACCTTGCAGCTAGAACAGAGGGTTATACAGGAGCAGATCTCGCGTCACTGGTAAGAGAGGCTGCTATGCTGGCCTTAAGAGAAAGTGTCGAACAAAAATTGGAACATGCAAAGCCTGTTGAAAAGAAGCATTTTGAAGAAGCGCTTAAGATTGTTAAACCTTCCCTCACAAAATCTGACATAGAAAAATATGAAAGGCTTTCAGAAGAAATCAAGAGAACAATACGATAATAAAAATATAACTGGCTTATCAGTCAAAAATTAGCAAATTTTTTATCATCATGTGAAAAAAGTTTATATTTTTTAGATATAATAAAGTAAATGTGCCCATAGATCTTACTCCTTTAAGGGTTCTTTCGGCATCAGGAATCATAGCACATATGGCATTAGCTACGTCTTTTCTTGGCACAATAGCTCTGGCTTTAGTTCTAGAATACAAATATCTACGAACAAAAGATTATGCGTACTTTCAGAAAGCTAGAATGTTTTCTGTAATATCGACAATAATATTTGGTGTTGGAGCCGCATACGGAACGTTTGTAGAATTTGGGCTTGTTACTGTGTGGAGCAACTTTATAGCTATGATCGGAGCTGTTGCGCTCCCATTTTACCTTGAGCTGTTTGCTTTTCTTTTTGAAGTTGTTGTTTTGCCCATTTATACTGTAACCTGGGAAAAAATAAAGAACGGCTGGTTACACTTTATTATAGGACTAACAGCGGCCTTTGGGGGTTACTGGAGCGCTTACAATATACTGGCCGTGATGGCGTCACTTTCGATGCGCCCTCCAGGGCTTCAAATAGTAAACCTCACGCAGCAAGGTCAGTCCATATCTAAAGCGATAACATATTTGTTGGTTTGGGGTTCGCCTACTCAAATGCTAAACATGTATTGGTCAGGCGCTCAGATATTCATATTCCACGGTATACTTGCTGCTGTTATCGTAAGCTGGTCTCTTGTAAGCGGTGTTTATATATACAAATATATTAGAGACAGGGACCCGCTAAGGAAAAAAGTGCTCAATTTGATGTTGCTTCCTCTTGCAGTACTTACGGCAATTCAAGGACTCGTATTAGGTCATTTTCAGGGCGAACTGGTTCTTTCCGACGATCCTCTGAAGTTAGCGGCTATTGAAGGTATGTACTGGAGCGGGCTTAAGGTTGATCCACTTACGAGCTTTGTTGCTTATGGAACTTTTAACCATCAATTCTGGGGTTACTACAGTTGGCCAGCTAGCATAAGGCCCCCAACATTTGTTACATTTGCTTACCTTGTCATGATGGTGGGTTTCGGGATAGTGCTTGGAATATTAGCACTTGCACTGGGGCTTGACTATACATTCGGAGAAAATTTAAAGAAAATAGGGTTTGGATGGTTATATAAATTGCAGCCTTGGTTAGAGAAGATATCCCAGTATTTTATTCCTTTTTCAGGTATAATTGCAGGCATAGGTGGAGCTCTTGCAACAGAAAGCGGCAGATTTCCGCTTATCTTTGTATCAAGTGTTCCTGCAGCATCAGGCCCTCCCGAGATAACAGGAGTTCCCGTTTCTGCTATCATAAACGTAGCCCTTAACATGCCCGTTTGGGAAGTTGCGTTACTGATTATTGTAGCTCTAGCCATACCGTTTGTGGCTGTTTATGGGATCTGGGTTTATGTAAGCAGGAGGTGAAAAATATGGTTGCAAGTGCTTCAGTTGTAGCTGGTTTGCTTTCATGGGCTTTTGACGTGCATTTACCGCTGGTTTATACCGTTTTGGGAATACTTTGGATCACGCCATTTATTGAATATATAGGAGGTAAAAGAAAGGACAGCAGATATTCAGATCTAGCGAAGGTAATGCTGAATTACCTCATAGCAGTATATGCTATAGGCGGAGTCTTTGGTACGATTGTAACAGTTTTTCTTGCAGGGTTGATGCCAGTTTTCACCAATTTAGCGGGCGTAATTTTATGGCCCGTATGGGCAGCAGCTATAGTTGCCGGGGTCATAATAACTATACCTGTAATAGGCATGTATTACAGAACATATAATAGATGGTCGTATAAGAACCATGTAATTCTCGGGGTTTTGCTCGCAATATCGGCATCTTTGATCCCCCTTATGTTCAGGCTAGTGTTTGCATATACAGCCTTTCCTGCCGGCACATCTATAACGCCAGATCCTTCGTCTATAATTGGCTTTGACCTTTCAGTTAATGTTTTTAAAGCATTCATGAACCCGCTTTACCTTCCGCTTTACGCCAGCACAATGAGCGCTGCTTTGGCGTTTACGGGAATGATGATGATATTTGGGTTCAGCGTTAGATATAAAGGTTTACCACATCAGGATCTTGGAATTTCAATTGGTAAAAGGATAGCTCTGGTGTTTGGCATATTATATGGCATCTTTACATCAATTTACTTGTATGAGGTTTACGAAAATTCTGCTACAATGGCTTGGTCTATATTTGGCAATCCGCCGTCTTATCTCCCTCCTGCACTTCAGGCTGTTTTTAAACCAACCTATGTGCTAAATGAAGCGTTTTATGTCACCGTATCTATGGCACTTCTTTTATTTGCAGTTCTCGCTGTGTTTTATTTAAAAGACAACAGAACTCTAGGTATAATTTTAGGACCAGTTTCTATAGCGGTACTGGATCTTGCAGAAACCATAGACCTTTTGTCCCATGCGCCTTACGCCGTTATTCCTCCTGTTAGCGTAGCTGAAAATTTGATCAGTACTTACGGGGTACAGTTCACCCTTTCTGTAGCCAATGCACTCCAAGTATCTACCCTATCAACATTTATGGACTTTTTAGTGCAGTTGATGAATAAGATGCCATCTTTGCTTTATATATCTCTTATCCTTTTTGCGTTCTTTAATGTGCTTTTAATTATAGTAATTTATCTAGCATTAGCATGGAGAGAAGAAAGGTAACCTAAAAGCTAATTACCTCATACCCTTGGTTTACGTAATAAGCTAATCTTTCGCCTGTAGGCAGGAGGTTAACACCAAGTTTTGTCAGCTGTTCTTTTATATTTTTGGAAGCAGCATAGTTTACGCACGCGCTATCTACATGCCCATTTTTTAGAAGATAGCTAAAATTTTCAAGATCTTGACCGTTTATAGACGTTAAATACTCTTCACCCGGGCCATAAAATATTACTTTTAAATCATCGTATCTTTTGTTCATAGCGGATCTCGTGGCTATAGTAAGGGCAAGCGTAAACCTTTCTGGATTCTCTCTACCTGTTATAACAAAAAATAACGCTTTCATATGCTTATTCCTTTAAGGACTTTTATTTATACGCTTTTGATATTTTTTTAAAATTGTAAATATGGTTTGTAAAAAGGGGTTTTGTCCATAAATTATAAAAATTAAGCATTAGATAAGGTAATGCCAGCTTTTTTGCTTAACCTGTGTTGCCTTTGCTGCAATGAAG
>JAGDXJ010000023.1 GCA_023256355.1 Nitrososphaerales archaeon
TGAACGGGATAACAAAGTCTTCAACTTTAAGCACGATAACGTTCACAGAACCCGCTGGAAACTATTCATATACAATAAGCGCTCCCAGCGGGTACAAGGTTTCTCAGAGCTCGGGGACTGTCAGCGTGTCAGCATCTAGCGTATCAGCTTCAGTACCTGTAAGTTATATTTCTGCAACAACTACAACGCCTTCATCTTCTTCAAACACATTGATGATAGCTGGCATATTGATAGTTGCTATCATAATAGCGATAGCGTTTTTAGCTCTCAGAAGAAAAAAGTAAAAATATATTTTTAAAGCACATTTTCGCCTTTATATTTTTATTTATAAATCTGTCTACTAAAAGCCGAGATTTAACTATATCTAAAAAGTTTATTAATAGGTAAATCGCAGTTAAAACGATGCAAAAAGAAAAAGGTAACATCATGTATATTTTTACATATATATTGACCTGGATTAGCGGAATAATCGTATACATAACAGAAGGGCAGAATAATAAAAGGCTTAAATTTCATACGCTTCAGGCCATCTTTCTAGGCGTAACTGCCATGATACTGGACCTCATTCTGTTTTTTATACCCTATCTAGGACCTTTACTGTTCTTTTTGATTTGGGTCTACGGAATGTACATAGCAGTAAAGGCTTACAACGGCGAAGACATAAAAGCACCTGTACTGGGGGATTATGCTGCCAAGTATTCTGAATATTCTCCTTGATTTAGATCGAGCATTATAATGATTGATATTTTTAAGAATAATATTTCCTTATTATGGCTAAACGGTTTTTTAACAAGCTCAAGCGTTTCTTAGCCTCCAAAGTTTATCAATTGAAGCAAGTAAAAGCATAATCTGCATTGAAATTTGCATCATCAGCTAAAATATATTGTAAGCTTAGAATTCGCTTACAAAAACAAAGCAGCAAAAAAGCTTCGACTGTGCCTTTATGATTAAAAACAATCGTTTTAAAATTAAAAAACTGTTACAAATCATTTGTAATTGTTCTTATACAGTAAAAACATACCATTAAGAGAAACTTCATCATTGCAAACGACCGATTTATATTTTGTGATCAAGAAATTACCGTTATGATGCTGAACCATTGGCTAATAAATAATTTAAGTTCAAAAACCCGACTGAGCGGGCGTTGAAACATTGAGTGTTCTGAGCAAGCCCTTTAAAGAGCCTCTTCACAAAGGTATCACGAGCGTTATCAGAAAAGCTTTGATCGCTGAACTTGGTATTGTAACAGCAGTTCGTTAGTTCAGCAAAGCAAAAGTTCTGTAAAAATAAAATCTTTGGCGTATCAAGATCCTTGAGTTTTGATGTTTTGAAGTTTTCTAAGTTCAAACGCTGACTTTCTGAAGCTGGTTGGACGTTTGCCCGTCTAGGTAGATAGCGTAACAGGTAATGTAAACGCTCTGGCCTGAACTCAGTCCTGAAACGTTTGACAGCCTGCCTGTGTAACTTTGCCCGGGTTTAAGGTTTACAGCGCTTATCAGATAAGTCTGTCCTCCGGCCGTTAGATGAGCCTGTGCGTACATTATTTCATCTGTGCCGTTGTTGTAAAAAGTTACAGTCCAGGTCGCAGTCGAGCTTCCAGAGTTTAAGTTTATTTCATCGGTTTTGACGAACAACGAATCGTTAACTGGCCCAAGCTCGGTTAAGGTTAGAGATTTGTTGAAGTTTTGATACTTTCCGTTCGCAAAGTACACTTTTGTGGAGGTAGTATACTGCTGATTTGGGTAAAGCGTATAGGAAGGACCGCTTGTGAAAACAACTATCTGGCCTGCATCGACAGGGCCAACATATGTGTCTGTGCCGAGGAGCTGCGTACCATTGTAAAGCTTTGATGTTATGTTTACAATCTTAACTGTGCCTGTATTTTTTACTGTAACTGTCTGTGCGGCCTCGGAAGTAGATTCAGCTAAAGTGTCGTTTAAAATTTCTGCAGAGTAAGAAACTGTAGGCTGACTGTTTGTTTGCTGAGTTGTCGAACTTTTATTTTTAAATGTTCCTGCTATGTAAGTATTTTCAACGTAAGCTGCGGCCACTAAAACGGCAACAATCACTATTACAATTGTTAATGTGTTAATTTTCAAACATTTTATTTTATTTTGCTTCTATAATAACCTTTCTCTACAAACAGCGATATTAAAAACCTAAGTTTTGTGCAAATAGTCAATCTTTGTAAAGATTTTGTGTTAGACCTTAACGCTTCCATTCTCCATCCATGAATACAATCATCAATATCGGACGGAGAGAGGCAGACGATGAACAAGCCCAGACTATACTGAACTCATTCACACTGCCCGTGATGGAATATGCGCGGTCTTCAGGCCTCCTTTCCCTGATGGATTCAAAGGTCCATCTAAAAATGAAGACCGTGAAATAAATTGCTCTTGGCAAGGCAAGCTAAGAGAATTGATGTGCTATATAATAGCTTCATGCTAGCATACGGTATCAATAAACCGCAGGCTTGTGCCTGACACTACACTTGCAAAGGAAGTGATAGGAAAGAATAATTTAGCAGAGAAATCGGCAATAAACAGGCTATTGCATGCATTCAATGAAGAGAACCTGAAGGAGCTTGAAGACGTCTTCTAGCATGATTACATTTTGCATGGTATAGCAGGAAAAAGACCTAAGGAAGAAATTATGTTCGTCGACATAGATATGACAGGCTTTATAGCTAATGGGCAGAGCTACGAAGGCGCGGAGAAGGGTTGCGTAGGGAAGAGAGGTAGCAAAGGGTACAAGGCTTCGTTTGCTTATGTGCATGCATACAAAGAGGTGCTTGGATGCCTTTTTGTTGTACCTTAGAATATCATGAAACATTGTTACCTGCGAATCTACTGACTTCAGCGCGCCGTTCTATACCGGTATAGAACAGGTTTATCCCTGCGCGGTTTCTCGATCGGTGCTGGTGGTGAAATCAGATAGCTAAAAGTATATTAGCGCGGTCGTACATGAGATTGGTATGTCGGAGAATCCTACCTCAGGGGCTGAATCCCGCCCGGAGCAGCTATTTCTAAAATTATAAATAAAATAAAGATAACTTTATAAAATGAATCAGTTTCATTATTAATATGAAAGCTCTTATTTTAACAGAAAATGAAGCCGAGGATATAGAGGTTCTTTACCCTTACTACAGGCTTCAGGAAGAAGGTATAGAAGTTCACGTTGCTTCTACAAAAAAGGGTCAGGTCACTTTTAAACATGGATATTGGCTCAATGCTGATCTAGCATTTGATGAAGTAAATCCAGATGAATATGACATACTGATATTACCTGGGGGAAGAGGACCAGAGAAGGTAAGGCTGAGCAAATCAGCCTTAAATATAGTAAAAAGGTTTTCTGAAAAATCCAAGCCCATAGCAGCTATATGCCATGGCCCTCAGATACTAATATCTGCAAACCTGGTTAAAGGAAGAAAGCTGACTTCTTGGCAGGGGATAAAGGATGACGTAATTGCTGCAGGAGGAATGTACGAAGATAAGCCAGTAGTTAAAGATGGCAATCTGGTTACTTCAAGACAGCCATCAGATCTGCCTTACTGGATGTCTGAATTGATAAAAGCGATCAAAGGGTAAATGGACCTAATTCTATTATCAGTATTGTTTGTTTTTATTGGAATTGTTTTAATTATTATAGGCACAATACTGAAAGCCGAGGGAATCGAAAAAGAAGAAGGGGAAGAAAACAAGGAAAAAGAGGAAAAGAAGATCAAGGGGGGAGGAATAATCTTGATAGGTCCTGTACCTATAGTCATAAGCAACGATAAAAAACTACTTAAAGTTCTTTTGATAATAGTAATTGTAATTCTTATAATATATCTACTTTCTTATTTAGAGATTTTCTGAAGCTATAAAAAATGTACCGTCACTCATTATATAAACGTAAATATCTTTAACAAGCTCATTTTTTGAAATCGAATCAGGAACGCTGTACCTAATGTCATCAAATATTTTTGTAAAATTTCCCTTAAGCTTTATCCCCGCTTCATCCGCTTTGCTGACAAGCGCAGGGGGTATGTTGACAAGCTTTGTTCCTTTTTCGAACTTAACCTTCATCACAATGTTTCCGGCAACAGCGGCTTTTATGGTCTCAAAAGCAAGTCTCAGGTTCCTGAGCGCCCTTTTTTCCAGAATATATACATTTTCAGGCGTTGTTCCGAGCTTTTTTGCTATTTCATCATAACTCATGTTTCTTTTCCTCAGATCCAAGATCTCCAACTGCCTTTCTGTAAGAAGCCCTATTCTTTCCTTTTTGCTCAATAATACATTTTTTATGAACCTTGTATAAAAAGATAACTTTTCGTGATTACTAAAATCACAAAAAAATCTTTATATCGATAAAAATCAAACCAAAATTTTCATTTTCTGCCTCAGAGCCAGATAAGAAAGACAGAACCGATTATTAAAAAATTTATATTTTTGTAATTTTAAATATTATAATTAACGATGGTCGAAAAAGTTCTCCAATATATAGACGGTAAATTTGTTGAAGGAAACGGACCGGTATATGACGACATTAATCCTGCAACTGAAGAAATAATAACAAAAGTAAATTTTGCATCTAAAGAGCAGGCCAACGAAGCAGTAGACGCTGCATTTGAAGCACAAAAGAAATGGGAAAAGCTTCCGGCTATAGATAGAGCCAGATACGTTCAAAAAGTTGCTCAAAAAATCAGAGAAAGAGCTCCTGATCTGGCAAGACTTATTTCCCTTGATATGGGCAAGCCTTTAAAGGAAGCGATCGATGAAGTAAATGCCATACCTGAATATTTAGATTACATGGCCGGCTTTGCAAGGAGAATAGAGGGGGAAATCATAGAAAGCGATAGACCCAATGAAA
>JAGDXJ010000015.1 GCA_023256355.1 Nitrososphaerales archaeon
CGATCCATACGTGATCCTTTTCTACTAAGTCTATGCCAAACAGAGTTTTGATTCTTTCAAGAACATCCATCAAATTCTTTCTGTCTGAAATATTCAGCAATCTATTTCTTAAAAAGGATCTGCCTTTTTTCAATGAACAACAATCCGTTATTGATAAGCTCAAAGCTGGGCTATCTTCTCGCTTTTTAACCTAGGGTTTCACACTGAGCCTTAACGATCTGAAAAATGCTTTACAAGATATTTATAAAGAAGCACAAAGGTTGAAAGACACATTTCCAGACGATCCAGAAATTCAAAGGCTTTATGTTTCAATAAAACCGACCTTGAAAAGATTAACGAAATAACAGCCATCCTTGATAAGCTAGCTCCAGGGTCTTTCGATTTTTCAACCCAAGATCAAAGTAAAAATCAGACCACATAAGCTAAAATCCTAGGATCGCCTAATCCTTAAGGATCTTTTTCGCTTATTTTTTGCGAATTCTCATCAACTAAACAAACTAATTTCGCAATATTCTGCCTTTGTTTTTGATCAAAACCGAACCTTGAGATCGATCTAAAGGCTTTAACCAGGATCGCTTGTTATCACAAACCCCCTTTTTCTGAACTCGCTATCCTGATTTTTATTTTCTATAAATTTGTTAATCGAATCATCGTTTATCAGATCATTGTCGAAAGTAAGAAAACCATTACTTTCCTTATCAGCATAGGCCATAGCAATCAAAAGGTAATCCTCGGATCCTTTTACGTATGAATCTTTAAACCCATCTTCCTCTTTCTTTTCGTTCACTATTTCATTAAAAAACTCTTTTACTTTAAAAAGATCTTCTTTCTGTGGACTCCAGAGAATAAAGTTTAGGCTTTGCAGCTTCTTGCATATAAAATCAAATTTAAGATGCGTTTTATTTTCTTTTCTTTCTTGCTCTTTCATGAATAGAAAAATAAGCTCTCCTAAAGCTATCAAAGAAATCCTGAGTTCTGCACCGTTACTTATTAAACGGGTAACAACATCGCCAGCTTTTTTGATGTTGTCTTTTTCATATTTTTGCTTTATTTCAGATAATACTTTGGCTTCATTCTGGAAATAATAGATTAAGTAGTTCGTGTCAAGATGATATACTTTCCTGTTTTGCTGCAATCAGCCCTTCACTTAAAAGATCCTTGTATATTTCCTTAAACATTTCATCTGTTACCCAAGGCTTTGAAAGCCTGAGCAGGCTCAGGACGTTTTCCTTTGACATTTCTGAATATCTATCATAGATGTAGAGTATACTCGAAGCAACTTCCAGCCACTTGCTATCGCTATGCTTTACGAACCACTCCAGTTTTTGTATTATGGTTTCATCAGCCGTGAATTCTAATGGTGTTCCGTCATAGTAATCTTTTGCAAGGTCTAGAGAGTAAGGGCCATAAAGGTAAATGCTGAACGAATAGCTGTTAAATGGGCTTATACCAAGGTAGTGAAGCAGGTATGCTGACTTCTGAACCTTTAGCCTGTACTCGAAAGCTTTATCGCTATCTTCGAGCAGTCTAGATTTGTCTATAATTTTCCAGCTGTCAAGAAGAGAAATAAGATCGTATGACATTAATATATGTAGTTATTAGTTAATAATTTATAAGCCTTACTACACGCATAGAGGTTCACAGTTTTGTCCATATAATAAGTCTAACCAGATAATATTTTAGAATAAAAGCAACTAATACTGTAAGCAGGTAAAGTAAAATGTATTCAATCCTGCCGGATAATAACCATGCCATTAAGTCCTGTATTGCTACGCCAACCAGTGAAATCCACTCAAAATGTATCTTCTTTCCGGTTGCTTTAACATTCTTAAATACAATGTAATTTTTTAACAGAAAATCAGTAATTATTGACAGCTGTATTATTATTATTAACGCAATGAAGTGTTCTATGTAAAGCCCTAGGAACGACAAAAAAAGAGACATTACCAGAGCATTTAATAAACCCGTGCCACCAAAAAGCACTGCATTCTTGCTAAAATACATCTTTATTATGTTTTTTATTATGTTTTTGATGCTCATAACGATTCATTCAGTGATAGCAGTATGTTTTTAAGGTGTGCTATATCTTCTTTGCCAAGAACCAGCTTCTTTCTGCCAAGAGCAACCTGAAACATATTGCATAATATGCTACTTGTACCCATGTCAAAGCCAAATTCATCATGTATGTACTTTGTAGTCAACTTTATGTCTGTGCCGTCGTAAGTGCTTATTATCTTTCTTGCTACTGTTATAAATTCATCATATCTTCTCATTTGCATAAATTTAACCTATTTTACTATATAAAGTTTTATCGCTACGTCAAAAATACATATTAAAGAAATTGTATATCTTCTGAGCTTTGTCATAAGAACCCACAGCATCTACGATTGTTTCTAAATCGCTGTTGACTATATCTTTAATGCATGCGTAATTTTTTAACAGTTTGTTTGCCGTGACTTCGCCAACCCCAGGAATAGTAGATAGAAAAGCAATAGCCGCCCCCCTTACGTCACTCTTCCTCGTCGACACTGTTGGAAGCCTGACAAGGTTGCCCTGTGATAGGTTTATAATTTCTTCCAGAAACAGCTTAAAGTCTTCTTCAGTATCTAAATTAACCAGGCTTATCCGCGTGTCGTAACCATCATGCGCGGTTTTTATAATCGATGAAACCAAGAAAGCTATATAGGACTTGCGCCGAAAACGTGTATCCATGAGTGCCGACGTTACGTTGCCGATTATAGCTAATATGCCGTAATGAGTACTGGCTGAGAGAGAATATAGTTGCTGATTAATGCGCCCGTCTATAATAGAACTTACAAA
Organism: Nitrososphaerales archaeon; assembly: GCA_023256355.1. Classification (GTDB taxonomy): domain Archaea; phylum Thermoproteota; class Nitrososphaeria; order Conexivisphaerales; family UBA164; genus CAYFFZ01. Next base: position 2,821 of record JAGDXJ010000015.1, read on the forward strand.
ATCTTTGTTAGTTTTTCGCTCAATACCTATAATTACGCGCGGTGTTTTTATAAGATAATCAAAAGGCAGTGCTTCATCCGGCAATAAATTAATATCTAGCGTCTTAATGTAGTCTTTTATCGAAGCTGGCTCAGTTGGATCAACACGCACTTCTACAGCCATTTACTTATATCACTGCTTATTCTTTTTTCTTTTTCGGTATTTATATCTTTAATATCTATGCCGAGAGCGTCTAAGAAAGTCCTTATTTTTTGCAGGATATCGACGTCTATCATTTTGCTCCAATTAACTATTATTCCTTCAGGTATTTCATCCGTAAACCCGACGACATCTGTACTCTGCATGTTTGGCATAGTACCCCAAACATACCTGATCCTGTCGCCTTCGTGTATATCCTCATGCAGGTTGTTCTTTGCCCATATAGCCGCCCTCACATGAGGTGGCATGACTTTATACTCGCTGGTGTCTTTACTTAAGCTGGAGGAAATGGCTATTTTATCTATGCTTAAATGCTTAAACTCTTCTATTTTCCTAAGTATGTAATTTATGATTTCTTCTTTAGGAGCCTTCTTAAATATTAAATCGACCAGCTCTCTTTGTAAGTTGCGCGAAAACTCTGACGTTTCAGAACGCACTGCTTCAAGACCGACTATTTTAATGTAGTCAGCGCTTCTGCCTTTTTCCCAGACTACATGCCCAACGTAGCGCTTTTTAACCCCAAAGAATAGCACTTTATCCATATATACTTCAGCTTTAAGACTTATGCTTACATTCTTTGCGCCGTATTTTTGGCTAAAGTAGTTTTTGATTTCATCGTTTATTTTCTTCGTTATTTCAGTCGTTTTCTCTAACGGCGCTTGAATCATTATACTATCTGTATCGCCATAAAGTACCTTATAACCCATGTTTTCTGCTATTTCTTTACTTTTTAGTATTCCTTCCCTGCCGATGGCTGTAACGGTCTTAGCTATGTTAACGTCAAATAGTCTAAATTTAGGAAAACCCAATACTCCATAAACTGCATTCAACAAGAACTTGGTCGCGTCTCGTTTGCGCTTAACTATGTTATATTCTTCAGAATTAATCGGCAAATTGGTAAGTAATCTTTCATAAGAATCTCTGACGGTCGAGTAATAATTGCACAGCTCTGGAATTATGCCAATTCGCTGACTTGTAGTTTTAATATTTGTATCTGGGTAAAATATATCTCCGTCACTGGATAATGTGTCCGGGCTTAAATTAAACGAAATAACTATACTGGGATAATACCGCGTCATATCAGCTACAAATATTCCTTCAAATAATCCTTTAGGTGGCTCTAATACTACTGCCCCCTCAAACCGTTCGTTGTTATTATGAGATACGCTGGGCATTATTTCATTGCGCTGTTTTGCCATTCTCAGCAGAGTTGTATCAATAAGCACACTCTCTGAGGTTGTTGAATTAATATCTTCAACACCGACTATTTCTTTAAGCTGTATGTAGTAATCAAGTATTTTGTATTTGTCTTCTATCATTTTTACGAGTTTTACATCGGTCATGTTATAAGTTACCAGCTCTTCTATGCTCATTTCCCATACTTTATGTTGTGGCATGCTATCGATAAATCCTTCTGACATAGCAACTGTTTTTAATTTATACGAGGGCTTTGACACCATTTGTCGAAAAGGCTCAAGCAGGTCAAATATCATCGTGCTACGAAATGAAAACGGAATATTAAGGCGTTGCAGTCTTGCCAGCAAGTATGTTATATCGAAGTCAACAACGTTCCACCCAGATATTATGTCCGGGTTTACATAGTTATAGAATTTTATAAAGGAATGTATTAAACTTAGCTCATCTTTGCAATAATATACAATCCAGTTGCCTCTTACGCTGGTTTGTTCTTTG
>JAGDXJ010000014.1 GCA_023256355.1 Nitrososphaerales archaeon
AAGCTGAAAACTGAGCGATCAGTTAAATTTATAGGAGAAGGAGGTAATATTATAAGGCGATGAGCGCTTCATCAAAAGATTTTCTCGGGAGTCGATCATAATCCGAGAAGATCAAAAAGCCTGCCCATAAGGCTTATCAGTTCATCCGTGCTTTTAAGAGGGTCAAACACGAGCAGGAACAGCTTACGATTATCATCGTCGAGATCTAACTCAAGAACATTTCCGCTCTTTTCTGCAAGCTCAACTAGTGCTATAGTTCCTTCGTCATCGAATTCGGATCTTTCATTTTCAATTCCTGGAAATACTAAGATCGCGCCCCTGAGCCCGAACTCGTAAATATAAGCAAGAGCCTTAAACCTGCCAGCTGTTATGTAGCTCTGGTGCGTTGAATACTTGCACTCAAAAACTATCTTCTCTTCATTGCTGGCAAAAGAGAGATCTGGCCTACCTTTTATATTATTTATATCATAATCGTCTTTATCATCAACTCTTTTCACTATCTCCTTGCTGTTCTCTGGAGGATTGTTAAAAAGTATAACGTATTTCCTGTCACCTTTTTCTGCGGTAACCTTTCCAGTTTCAAATTTTTTCAGTTCAACGGTGTATCCTCTGGCATTAAGAGCTTTAACTGCAACGTAGAAAGTGAGTATTTCGTAAAGTTTCCAAATCAGCATACTGTACAGCTCTTCATTGTTCTGCTCTTTAAATTTCCTGCCTCTTGTGCCGAATTCTGCACGTCTGTATACATAGTAAGCTTCTAGTGCCCGGGTTAACCAAGGTGGGTCGTACCTTTTTGGTTCCCTGATTTCGCCTTCAGGAAATCTGTTAACATAGCTTTCTAGCTCGTTCATTTTATTTCTTACATATTCTTTGGATTTGAACAAGTCTTCAAACTCCTCTTCGATAAACTTAAAACTTTCGCTGAGCACTTTCCTGATGAGGGCACCCAAAACCATGTATGCTGGGTGCTGTGAAGTATTCTTCGTGGTCAGGTAGGCGTAAAGGCCTTGTGAATAAACGTTAAGAGTTAAAGGTACGTGAAGCGCCCCGTAAACGTTCTGGTCTATCTCAGCCGAATACTCTCTGTACGTTAGCTTCTCTCTTTCAGCGCTTTTAACGGATTTTAAGAGTTCTTCTATTGTCATGATCAGAAGCCTGGATCTGATCTGCAAGTTTAACTCGTTTCTGATGCTCTCAGAAGTATTCAGGAGTTTTCTGAGCTGTTCTAGCGTTATGATTTTATTGTACTCAACGTAGTACTTGGCTGTCTTGTTTATCAGCTCTGTGTCCCTGTCTGAGACCTTAACTGACATCTGTTTTTTACCTCATCGATCTCATTAAGAATTTTTCTGTCAAGGGTGCCGAGAGCCATCTTGATGGCTTTTATAACATCATCTGCGCTGTGATCCATGCCATCCGCCAGTATCATAGCGGCTCTTTCCAAAGTTGAAGGAGAAAGGCAAAAATCGGCAAGGGTTCTTTTATCCTCGTCTTTTTCATAGTAATAACTGAGAAACATACACCTAATATTCGAAACGCATTCAATCAGCAGATTTTTTACAGAGTCATTAAGATTCAGTTTCCTTTTACCCAAAATTGATTCAGTTTCCTTCTTTACCAGCTCCCGCATCTGTTCTAAGCCCTCAACTTCTGTTTTTTCACCTTCATACCCTTTGCATTTTTCTTTTTTATCAGAGCCAGGACAGGGAAACTCTATCAGCATGAACCTCCTGAGGAGCGCCTCACCCAGCAAATACAGGTTGTTTATGTCTGCAAGATTTACCGTTGCTATGATTCTAATCCTTCTAAGCGGCGCATTTTGGGTTCCTATTCTCTTGAGCGCTCTGTACTTTTTAACAAAATTTTTTCCGGAATCATCCGCATTTTCTCCGTAAGCAGCGATTTCATTTGCAAGGTCTTCAGGTACCTGCCATTCGTCATGGTCGTTGCTCGAAAAAATAGTGAAAAAGTCTCCGAACGCCTTATCTGCATCTGCCCTGTTGAGCTCGTCAAGTATCACGAACATAAGCTGGTCGTCACCCAGATCCGACGCTCTGTTGTAAGCTTCTATCAAAAACCCTGACTTCCACTTAACGGTTCCACCTTCAATTGTTTCGCCACCTATGACTTCCCTTCTGAACCAGAGGCTGTTTGCAGTTTTTATCATAAAATTTCCTCCTGAAATGCTAGCTGCGACAAATTTTGCGTACGTGGTTTTTCCTGTACCCGGAGGACCGTAGAGGAGCACGTGTCCTATCTTGACAGCACTTTTTATGCGTTCTATGAGTTCTCTGTCTGCCCATTCTGGAATCGTATAATTTGTTATGGTTTCGCTACCATGGATGATTTCTGCAAGAAAATTTTCAACGCTTCCGAAGACCTCGATAACCTTGCCTGTAGCCCTTCTTGTTCCCCTCAGCTGGTCTTTTTCTGAATAATTTAGCATCTTTAAGAGTTCACGTTTACTCATATCCAGGTGCTTAATCAGCTTTACAAAAAATATCAGGCTCCATGTCTGTCCGTCCATTTTGCCCCAGAGCCTTTCAGCAAGATTTTCGCTTTCAACCTTGGCTACTATTTCAGTAATATATACCATGTTTTTTGATACAAAAATGGCAATGTCGCGCTCTTTCATTTTGTCATATATCTTTCTGTTCGCATTGTCTTTACCGGGAAGCAATCCCCAGACTCTTATTCGGTCATTATCATAAAGATCATCCGGCAGCTTAACCCCTGCCCCTTCTATCTCCCTTTTTTCTACGGGGTTGGTAAGCGTCCTCTGCATGTGTTCAATAGCTTCAGGGTTGCCCACGGGGACAAGAAATACTTCCTTTGTTTCCTTCACGTTTTACCACTCTCCAGCTCATCATACTTTGCATTAGACCCTCTTGCAAGGTCAGCAGGATACCTTTTTTCATTTTCACTGAGTTTGTTTTTGAGCTCATTTGAAAGGTCAAAGCCATAAAGCTGGGCAAACCTCAGCACAAAGTAAACGACATCAGCAAGTTCCTCACCAATTTCTTTTCTCTTTTTCTCGTCTTTGAGCATATTTTTTGATTCATTTTCACTTTTAAACCTGAAGATCTGCAGGAGCTCGGCTGCTTCTGTTGCTATACCTATTGCAAGATCCTTTGGGCTATGGAATTTTTCCCAGTCTCTTTCATCACAGAATTTTTTAACGGCCTGCTTGAGTTCATTAACCGTAACTACATCATCGTTCAATTATTTACACTGAAAATATTTAATAATTCTTAGCTTAAATATTTTTTTAGTTTATATTTTACTTAAAGCCGACAAAATTTTTTACGATTTAATGATTTTTTATCTACAAGTTGAAGGTTCGCAAGTCGAATCAGTAATGTCCAGTGTTAATTGCTCATTATTTAAATAGACACCGACGATTACTTCAAGATAAAAATAGTACGCTAAAAGGCAGGGGTAATCCTTCTCTATAAGTACAATCATTTTATCTTTTAGTTTTTCGCCTTTTAAGATATCCCCATATTTTTCAAATTTTACCTTATCAGTTTTCTTTATAAAGTTGTCCTCCTTTATATATTTTGGAATTTCATTTTCTGAATTTATGCGTTCTTTATTAATTTTGGCACCTTCTAATTTAAATATCGATATTGGATGATAAAAATAATTATAATATTTTAAATTCTCAGGTGGTACTTGCATAAATACGATGGTCTTTGACCTAATTTGATAATCTAAGATACCCGTATTTTCAGAAACGGGAGCTTTTACAAATGCTTTGCTTCTGTTCTTTTCAATATATACGTTTAAAATCCATTGGCCAATTTTTTTATTTAAAATATTTTCCCCAGAAATTTCATATACGTATATGCATCCGTTTTTTATTTTTTTATCGCTTATATCATACCAAAATCCGCTTTTAGACGTTCTAAACGTTATAAACTCTGGTATCATTAATAATAAAAATGAAATGCCTATATATATTCTTTAAAAATATAGCCACTTACTACGATTGTAGTAATTCAATAATATATTATTTTATATTGATTTGAAAAAATATAATTTTTAACTCCTTATAGGTATTGCCGTCAAAGTATTATGTGAATAAGCCACCGTGGCTTTGACCTAATAAGTTCATCTTTATGTTTCAACCTCTCATAGATATTCTATGGATGAGATTGTGCCCAGATTTATCCTTTTTATCTTAAGCATACGTTCTACAGCAACTGCGTTTGTGGGATACATATAAACGCTTATGATCTCTCTTTCTTCGCTCTCAGTTAAAACTCTCCTCGGCCTGCCGGTTTTCTTCAAAGTCGGCATTTTTTGTTTTCCTGTGCTATGACAAAAGATGCCTAACCCTTGGTTCGCTTATATATTGCAACAAAGCAATCTCGCTCGTGCTGAGTCTGCCTCTGCTCTTCTGTTCAACCATCCATTTAATCTTGCTGTCAGTTAAAATCAAGCTATGGTATGTATTGTTATGTGTTAATAATTTTGGGAAAAGAGAGACATAATAGCTCAAGGAAAAGGATATAAAGCTGGGTATGGCTAACGCTCATAATGCAAGATTTTCCCGGTAGTACTTCTGCAAAGTCAAGATCAAACTATCTGGCAGAGGGTATGGACGTTCCGTCAGCTGACGTGATATTAAGGAAGCTCAAATCCCTTGACCTTAGATCTGTAATAAATTCTTTGAATGAAATAAACATG
>JAGDXJ010000012.1 GCA_023256355.1 Nitrososphaerales archaeon
ATCCCATAACTACCCCCGGATAGTTACTATCCCCGGGTAGCTTAAATGTTTTATTAATATTTAACTTTTTGAGTCAAAGAGGGCGAAATTCCCCTTCCTCAAGCTTTTAGCCCCCTTATAGAAATGTTTTTTAAAACCTTAAGCACACGATCTTTACAGGTTGATGAATAACCCTGAAAAGAATGCAAGGATCAGGGAGAAAACATCAGGAAGCGAAAACTTGCTGAAATTTGACAAAAGCAAGATGGCAAAACAGTAGGCTAACGTAAGAGCAAGCGCGGCGATGAACCGGGAAGCCCTGACCTTGCGGTCAGGGTAGTTCACCGTAAAGAACCATCTTTGATCACACAAGGGTTGTTTCCATTTGTGTTTTCTTATATCATTTTGCTCGAAAACTTAAGCTTATACATTCTTCTCGTCCAGGAGTTCAGCCTGTGCTGGCTTTTTTCTGATCATTTTTTGTTCGATATCATCAAAAATCTCTTCAAAAACGCTAAGCTTATGAAGGGTTATATAAGTTTATACAAAAAATAAATTAGCGCGTTTCTAATTCTTTTTTCATTTTTTCCATGAGCTCTTCAAAATTAATACTGTGAGTTTTGAGCTTCGTAAATAACCATCTTCTGAACGCTTTAAAGAGTTCTGGTTTATCTCTCATGGTTTTAGTAAACTTGTTTAATAAATTCCTGTAATCATTTATTAAAAATGGTAAATAAATATCCCCTGCAGCAGATGTTCCGTAAAAGACCGCTATCATAGCCGCCATTCCAAACAGGCCGTTAAATTTTTCTCTAAATTCGTTGATCCAGTTTTCGAATACTTCCTGATCCAGTTCATCCAGCTCGTCCAATTTCTGAATAATATCGCTGCTCATTTCTCTGCTTTTATCTATAATGGCAAATATCTGCTGTGTTCTTTTTGAAAGGTAAATTGGCTTTAACTTGCCGGATCGCCAATTCTGCTTTTTCTCAAGGTAGCCAAGCCTGAGAAGCTTTTCAACCCTAACGGCTACTGTGCTGCGAGAAACTTCTGGCTGAAGCTTTTTCACTAAAGCGTTAAACCCCAGACCGTTTATTCCTGCTTCCTTTAACACGATCATGATCTTCCTGTCTTTCTCATCTAACGATTCATCTGGAAATTCAAGTATTTTACTTACGTCGATTTCGCTCATAAGTTTACTTTATAAATTTTATTAATTTAAGTGTTGTGGTCATACTGCTATATCACTATACCGCTTCTTAGACATATTAAAAGTCATGCACTGCATCTTCCCCTCCTTATGCGGCAGTTCAAATCCGTTTAGCGCACGGTATTGTGCTGTAAAATTATAACCGCATCCATTAATCGACGTAACAGTCATTATATGTTTAGGAGTACTTGAATAAACTGGTATATATCATAAAAAATTCGTGAAAAAGGCTTTAATAAAAATGTAATGCAAAAGGTAACATGTACAGCGCAGTGCTGTTTGATCGCATAACGATGGGGTTTTCGCTTGCAGTGCACATCTTTCTTGTATCGTTCGGTATTTCCCTGCCAATAGTGATAGGTGCTGCTGAATTTATAGGGATCAGATACAGGGACAGATACTATGCGGTTTTAGCCCGCAGACTGACAACTGCCCTTCTGGTGTTTTTTGCAATAGGCACGGCATCAGGGACTGTTGTCGCTCTTGAGCTCCTGCTGCTGTGGCCAAAATTTATGGCCTTAGTCGGAGCAGTAGACATACTGCCCCTTTATATAGAGGTGTTTGCGTTTTTCACCGAAGCTATATTTCTTTCAACCTATGCGTATTCCTGGAGTAAAATAAAGAACGGTTATTACCATTTTCTGCTTATAATTCCGGTCATTCTTGGCTCTGTAGGCTCCGGAATCCTGATAACTCTGTTAAATTCATTTATGAACACACCGGCAGGCTTTAACATTTCTGAATACCTGCAATCTGGCATAATAACCGGCGTAAACCCGATTGCGGCCCTTTTCTCACCATCTGCATTTTACGAAGACCCGCACGCAGTTGGAGGAACTGTGCTTGCAGGCCTGATGATGGTCATGGGCTATTTCTTTTACAGACAGCACAGGTCTGCTGGCGAATCAGGAATCTATTACAGAAAGGCGGCAAAGCTGCTGCTTGCCATAAGTTCTGTGTTTGCAGCCTTTGTAATATACACGGGGATCTACAGCATAGAAATGCTGTATTATGTTCAGCCGGAAAAGTTCGCAGCTTTTGAAGGTAACCTTGTTCCAACGGCTCACGCCCCGGAGAGGCTTTTCGGGTTTTTCGTTAACGGTAAATGGATCGACTACATAGCAATACCAAATTTGCAGAGCATCCTCGCGACTGGATCGTCCAGCGGCATTGTGCCCGGGTTGAGCCAGTTCCCTGCGTACACCTGGCCTCCGCTCATCGTACACGATATGTTTGACGCCATGGTTCTTCTGGGTTTCCTTGTGGGAATTTATATTCTGGTTACCGACGTTCTGCTCATCCTCGGGAGGTACAGACATATCATGCCTTCAGTTATCAGAAGGATATCCAGTATAGACGTGTGGAACAGCAGGTTGCTGATGTGGCTTGCTGTTCTGTTTTCTGTACTTACATTTATTCTTATGGAGCTGGGGTGGATAATGGAAGAGCTCGGACGACAGCCGTGGATAATTTATGGCGTCATGCTTGTATCACAGGCAGGTAACACTTCTCAATCAATATTTCCCATAATGATTGCCATAATAGCTTTTTACATTGTAATAGTTCCCTTTACGTTCATTTACCTCAGAAACCATTTCAGGTCAAGGCCTGTGGAGGATGAGATAAAGAATGATTAATGTGCAGTACATGATAAACTATACTGTGCTGGCAGCGTTTCTGACCCTTTTCATTGCTGAGGTTGGTTCTTCATTCGTATTTCTGATAAACAGGAAATACTACCCAAAGATAAAGGAATTTATCACACCGCTATGGGGACCCATAGGGACGTTTGCCATATTCTACGCAGTAAATACTGAAGCAACATATCCGTCTGCGCTATCGCTTGTTGGAACGATGTACATAGCTCTCGGAATGACCGCTGGACTGTTCTTCATTCTGAGAAATGCCTTTATAATGTACAGTGAAGCGCATTCAGATGAAAGGATGGACCTGATTTATAGAAAGCTGTACGTAGTCATGACAGTGGTTGTGGCATTTCTGGTTGTTACAATATTCAGTTCGGCTGTTTCAGGAATAGGCGTTAATGTTTCGCAGGCTTCTGTAAATGCTCTGATAGCAATGCTCAATCCGTTCAACGTGGCTTATTTCATATCTATCTCGCTGATAGCGCTTTCAGTATCATACGTGCAGTTTAATGTAAAGGAAGGGGGTAGAATGGTGCCGCTGGTTTCAACTGCATTAGCGTATATAATAATAATAGCGGTTTCAGAAAAATACCTGCCATACTTCGCTTCAGCGCTTGCTACAAACTACTGTGTACTTATAATATCGCTGATAATTGCTGCTGCCGGGTTTGTCGCATACTTTTTGGGGAAATCAATCTCAAAATACATAATGGGGGTCTGGCTCTTTATCTCGATTGACATGTTCGGAGTAATCCAGTACCCCCATCTTTTTGGTACGGCTGCAGAATACACCCAGTTTCTCAATAACTCAGTAATGGCGCTGTACGCCTCATACGTAACTGCTATAGGGGGTTCGCTCGTTGCGTTTTACCTTGCCATATTTTTATACATTAACTATGTGAAGAAAATTTCCTGAAATCAAAAAATCCAAGCCATAGAAACAGCACGCCGAAGAACTCCGCATAATAAAGAAACGCTGGAAATTGCGCGATGTAAAGCGTTCCAGCCACGCTTACTATCAGAGTCCCGGCTATTATTGACAGCATTTTGTAGCTGTGTTTTTTACGGTAAGAGATTGCGGCTACTGCTATCAGTATAGCTGCCGCAGGAAACGTTACGATTGACGACGTTACGACCACGGACACTGGGAGTGATCCGTAAACAACGAAGTTCGTTATTATGTTGCCTATATCTGAATAGACAAGGGACAGCACAAGGGACAAGGTCGATACAACAGAATACGCGTAGTAAGCAACTATTAGAACCCTTTTTCCAGTGAGATTTATAGATCCCATTGCAAGAAGTTCTACCACCAAGGCCACAACCAGCAGATACAGCTTTATCAGGAACTGGCTGTAGATTCCGTATGCGAAAATAACCTCCAGGAACACGCCAAGCGCAAACATCCACATGCCAGAACTCCAGAACCTGGTGCTTATGGATCGACCGTTAACTGTCAGATAAAAGGCAAGCACTGCGCTTAGTGCAAATATAACTATAGTTGACAGTTCTACGATTTCTTTTTCCAGCACAAGAGTAAAAATGCGCTATCTGTTTTATAACTTGCTGATAAATTTTCTGCGCTTGTATTCATGTTTTAAATCTTAAGACCAGCACACAAAATGTTGAAGAACCTACTCTCTGCCCTAAGGTTACCAAGGTCTCGGTGGTTACTCTAATTGTAGCTACTCCGTACAGCTATAACCTGGGCTTGATCTCGTGGCTTTATATGACTGTTCAACGTCATGATCTGTTCAAGCTGTTTTACGAGCTTGTGATTTCCAGCTATGTTGATTTTTATCAGTGATGACATAGCTCATTATTTTGAAATAAAATATTTAAACCGATATATCAAATGCAGTAAAGTGCATGTCTCAGGAAACCAGAAACATAGCTCTCCTTTTTATTTCCAGGTCCTTGAGAAGCCTGACCGCCGGCTTTGTAGCCATAGCTATAAGCCTCTATTTTTATGACGTGCTCAAGCTTTCCCTCATACTAGTAGGCGTTCTGTTCACGATAGGCTCTTTTGCAACTCCGCTGATATCCCTGCTTGTAGGAGTCCTCGGTGACAGATACGGACGCAAGATAGTCCTGCTTATAGACCTTCTCACGCTACCGGCAGCCCTTCTCATAGTGCTCTTTACAGAGAACTTTTACGCGCTTGCTTTTGCGAGCGCGATAGGCGGCTTTGGCGTTGCCGGTGGTTTAGTCGGTGGCGGCGTTGGCGCTTCAGTTGGTCCAGTCGTTACTACGATGCTCGCTGAGAATACAAACGATCAGAACAGGACCTTTATCTACTCTCTTAACAGCGTGCTCTCAACGTTTGCTGGAGCTGCAGGAGCTCTGCTTGTTTCTTTTATAAGCTTTATATCGCTTTTCTGGATCGGCGTATTGCTTTCACTGCTTTCAGCTGTGGTCATAATTCCTGTACGTGAAAAGTACAAAAGCTCAAGAAAACAGGCAAAAAACGTGGACAGGAAAGTTTCTGAAAACGACAGGAAGTTCATAAAGGCTTTTGCCATAACCGGTTTGCTCAACGGTCTTTCCATGGGCCTAGTCACTCCTTATTACCCCATAATATTTCATGCATTCTTTCATATGAGTACTGCGCAGGTTGGTTATCTGATGAGCGCCGGAGGGGTCCTTTCGGGAGTTGCGGACATATTTACGCCTTCTCTTACCAGCAGGATGGGTTTCCTCAGGCTGATAACAAGGACCAGGGTGATTTCAGCAACTATGATGCTGCTGATACCTTTTTCTCCAGCAGCTTACATAGCTGGGCTGCTCTACCTTGTAATGACGCCGCTGAGGGCCATTTCGCTTCCAGCTCAGACTGCGCTCCAGATGACCCTGATAAGCGAGAGCAGGAGAGCAACGTCCAGCGGTCTCAACCAGGCTGCAAGGCTTCTTGCTTCTGCCATAGCAACGTATTCCGGAGGCACGCTGATGGCGCTCGGCCCTCTGGCGCTTCCTTTTGTGCTAGCTGCCGGTTTCACGTACTTTAACACTGGTGTTTATTACTATTACTTTTCAGGTATACCTGAGGCTAACAAAGCTTAGGATAAAATGGATTGGTGTCAGTCGCCCAACCCTGCATCTGATGCTTCTAATCAAGCAGGACTCATGATCACAAAACTTTAGCCGTTCGGGACAGCGTTTCGCACGGATAGCTATTCTAAAAAAATTCGACATGGTTTTTAAAGCACGGATTAACGCAAAAAATGGAAATTGCTGGTTTTCGATCTGCGAAAATCATCATAAATGTTCCAAAAATTTAAAAATCCAGTAATATTTCTTATATTAGAAATTTTTTCTATTAATAGATTTTACAGCAAAATTTATATCTGAACGCGTCAGATCACACTTATGATCACGCTGATCCAGTATGTGCTGGCCGTTATCTCCGGGATACTTGTAGGTTTCTCGCTAGGGCTGATTGGCGGAGGAGGCTCAATACTCGCTGTGCCCCTCTTCTTGTACTTTGTAGGCCTTGACACATTGCCCAATGCAGCACACATAGCCATAGGCACAACCGCGCTTGCAGTCGGTGTAAACGCTTACATAAACTCATACATGCACATGCGGAAGAAAAACGTGGCTGTCAAAGCAGGCGGATTATTTGCCGGAATAGGAGTTATAGGCTCTTTGCTTGGAGCATATCTAGGCCACATAACTCCAGGGACTTCATTATTAACTTACTTCGCTATAGCGATGATAGTCCTTGGCGTGTACATGACTGTTAGAAAAGAGCCGTCAAAGACAGGCACTCTGGATGAATCTGAAAGGATTAGTGAGGCTCAGAAGAAGTGTCCGAAACTTACAAAATCTACTGCCGCAAAGGTTTCTGGTTTCGGGTTTCTTGTTGGCCTTCTCAGCGGTTACTTCGGGATTGGGGGAGGCTTTTTGATCGTGCCAAGCCTTATGTTCTCAACAGGTCTGTGCATAACGAGGGCTGTGGGTACAAGCCTGCTCAGCGTAGGAACGTTCGGGGTGGCGAGCGGGCTTGAATACGCTGCATACGGCGAAAGCCTGCTTTCAATAGCTTTGCTCTACGTAATAGGGGGCGTCGGGGGAGGCTATGCTGGTACTTCATTTGCGGTTAAGGTTCCAAAGAAGACGCTCAGGATTGCATATGGCATAATAATTGTGCTGGTTGGGATATATATGCTCTTCAGGGTTGGTGCCATCTGAACAGCATCAATAAGATGCTGAACATTTCGCGTTGTCCTTTTTAGCTTGAAGTTTATCAATCAGGCCGATATTATTTTTATAAAACGCGCAATATATATACGCTGAAAGCCTAAATATTATTTAAATGCCAGGATATCTGGTACCTTTTTTTATAATAATCGCCATGATGGCCGCATTTTCGTTATTAGTCTACGGTATACTGGGTTTCTTTTATGCAAAAGCCCCCAGAAAGCTTAAAATTGAGGCTTCAGCGATTCTGGGTTTTATATGCTTTGTTATAATCTTCTCGCATGCACTTTATGCTGTACTTATAGCTCTTCTGATTTTAGCAATGGTATTAAAAAGCGCTCGCGTTTGGTGACAAAGCACTGAACTGTTAGCAATAGCTCCTCTAGCCATAAATGACGATTCTGTTTCTTTTATTATCTCTTTTATAATGACATATTATCTTTTTCAGGCGGCTGTTTTTCTTTTAAATTTTCCGCTATCGCAAAATAGACCTCTTCAAAAACTTCCATGAACCTAACCAGATTTGAGTACAGCAAAGAAACATCAAGCTCATCCGCTTTTTGTGCAAGCTCAAGCAACTCAGCCAGATCATCAGCGGTTGAGCCTTTTATGACCCTGGCTGAAGCAAGCATCACAGGTAACTCATCGACGCTTGTTGTTCTTCCCAGCAGCTTTACTCCTTCTTCAACTATTATTGCAACGAGCCCCTTTATACCTTCTATAGCTTTCTTTCTGAGAGGCTCGTTTTTTATGAATTCATCAGGGTTTAACTTAACGGCGGCTTCAACCCATGAATAGAATTCCCAGAAATCAGACAAATTAACAGATTTACTACGCCACGATATATTTGTTTTTCTTTTTAACCCTGTCATTTTCACTGTTATATGAAAAAATTATATTAGAGTAAATATGTGCAAATATTGAAAGATGATCTTATGTACATAAAGCATTTTGATTAAAAATTAAAAAATGCTATCCAAAAATGTGCAGAATTTTTGTCTTTTCAGACGATGGTTATTGTAGCCGATCTTACCTTAGAGTTGATCGCTTCAATAAAATAGTGTCTGTGAGACCTTACCTGGATCTCTGCAAAAACCTTTGAGCCTTTATCTGCAAAACTCTCGGGTTGAACTGAAAACGTTTCCCTTAATGAAAAAAGGAAGGTTTTTGCTTCTTCAAAATCCATAAAGAACTCAGACTCAAGGTTTTCATCAATCCCGAGCACCCAGATGTTCGTTCTGTATCTTTCGAGTATGGTTGGATCCCTTGTCCAGTACAGGACCCACTTTTTAGAAAGCTCTTTTTCAGCAATTTTTTTGTTGAAGAGTATTCCTTTTTCATAAATTGAAACTCTGTACTTCAGTTTTATCCTCCTGTCCATGTTTCTGTAAGCTTCTTTAATATTTTCGAGCGTAATGCCATCTAAAAAATTCTGGGGAAAAGAAAATTCCACGGTAAAATTGAGCTTCTCAGCAGATTCTTTCCTGGCCTGAATAACCCTTATAAAGGGTTCCTTGCTGTATTCTGCCTGCGCATTCAACCGTTTACACCGCTCAGCATTTCGTTTACCAGACAGCTTGCCCCTGTTCCCTGTTTAATGGCTTCCTTCCTGAGCTGGCCCCTGTAAAGCCTGTCTTCAAGCTTTTCGTTGTGCTGCTTTTCCCACTGCTCAACTGGCATTCCGTATTTCTTCTGTATCCTGTCCCTGTACCACTCAGGTATAACGTTAAAGCTGCAGAAAGGTATGATCCTCAGATCAGGAGTGAGGTAATGTATGTCGCACCTCTGTAACCTTTCTTCGTCATGGTTGTACTTGTCCATAAAGTGCATCATGCCAAGGAACAGGCTGTTCATCTGGAATTTGCCCACCGAAGAATAATCGTGCTTGAACAGGACTTCAAAAAGGAGCCTGGCAAGGTCCAGCCCTTCTGGCTGGTTCTTTTCGTCTACAAAGCCCTTTAGCTTCAGCGCAACCTTCGCCAGTTCCACGTATTTATTAGAACCGCTTTCTATCTCTTCTGATACGTCATCGAGGTATTCGAGCAGGCCCTTTATATCAACAAACCTGGTTATCGGGACCAGCCTGTCATTTTCTCTATCAAGATAAACGTATGTGCCCGCGCCACAGGCAAAGTGTATCGATAGCTCGTACTGCTTCCTGTTTGTAATAGCCTCTATAAAGTGAGTTACAGGCGAGCAGCTCGGTACAGGGAACCAGTCTGAGCTTGCTATTTCGCCTTCTGACTGTTCTTCTATCTTCTTTATAACATCCGGGATCGTGATCCTGTACTTCTCCCTTTCTTTTTTGCTCATCCTGCCCGTAAGCGATACTGGCTGAAAGTTAACGGCCCTGACAACGTCTATGTTTTGCTTTGCAAACCTGATTATATCATAAACCTCGTGGTCGTTAACGCTCTTTATGACTGTGGGTACCAGGACAACTCCAAGGTTGGCCTTCCTGCACGCTTCGATTGCATACGGAGCTTCCCAGTGGTTCTTTGGGTTTGTCTTTGGAGTCACACCGTCAAAGCTCATGTAAAGGTTGCTCACTCCAGCCTCTTTGTAGACCCTGGCAAGCTCTGGATGGAGCGCTATGTTTATCCCGTTCGTGTTCAGCTGCACGTGGTCTATTCCTTCCTGTTTTATCATCCTTATTATTTCCGGAAGGTCGTCCCTCAGCGTTGGTTCTCCGCCAGTTATCTGAACCGAGTTTCCCGGCACGGGCCTTTCTGCCCTGAGCGTCCTTACCATGGCCCTGATCTGTTCGAGCGTGGGTTCATAAACGTAAGCCCCTTCAAGTCCTTTCTTTACATAAAAGAAGCAGTACCAGCACGTAAGGTCACAGCGGTTTGTAACTATTATGTTAGCCAGCCCCGTATGGCTCAGGTGGTTTGTACATAGCCCGCAGTTTGCAGGGCACTGACACCTGTCCATCTTAACGTTTGGAGCTTCCTGCCCCTTACCGTCGTCCCAGTATGCGCTGAACCTCCTGTACATCCCGTAATCGCCGAAGTAAAGCTCTTCAGTTTCTCCGTGCACAGGGCACGTTTTGCGCATGTAGACCTTTCCTTCTCTCTCAAATATTTCAGCGCTTATTATCCTGTTGCACTCAGGGCATATGCTCTGCGTGCTCTTGATTGGATTGTCGCTGAACCTTTCTGTCGGTTCTTCCTCTTCGCCCTTCACCAACGGTATAAAAATTAACGATTTTTTCTTTTCTCCTTCATTGACATTAGATACCACTGTCATTACAAAACCATCAACCGAGGTTATATATATAATTTTTAACAAAAATAACGAAAAATTGTACTATAACTCTGTTATATATTTAGAATTAATATTTGTTTTAAAAATAATGAATAAAATTTCCTTTAGAATTGCTAAAATGAAAAAACGTCCATATTTTTTGCGATAAGAATACATAAAAGGGTTCGTTGTCAGCAAAAAATCAAACGAACTTCTTTGATTTGGTTTAAAACTTTACAGAACATTTTTAAAAATAATGCGAGCGAATAAAAAAGGAATAAGCGGCTTTGCGGTTGCCATGCTTGTAGTCGTTATCGTAGCTGTTGCTGCTGTTGGAGCTTATGTATATCTCAGAAACATGAGCGCAACGCCCGTCAAGAGCTCTTCTGGATCTTACAGCACGACCACCCAGCAATCTACGTCCTCGGGAACGTCGGGATCGACGGGCTCATCAAGTTCAAGCACAGCTTCACAAACGAACAGCACCACAACCGGAAGCTCGGGTTCATCATCTGGTTCAAAAAGCTCGGGCTCTCTGTGGGGATCTTGAAAATTTTATATTTTTTTGTGCTTAACGCGTGAAAGGGGACTTCCTATAACTTTACATTATATTTATGCAATATGTGGGCTATCCCAGCTTCGCGGTTGGAGCTTCCCGGTTCATCAGCACGCTTTGACATGAAGAATGCTTTGTGCTCCATCATGTCATTTGCATGATCATCTGGCGTCTCGACAGCGTTTCACATACAGAACTGTGTTTTACAAATATTCTAATTTTGTCAAGCGCGTAAATTTATCTCGATCTGTAAGGGGTTATCTTCAACCTGTAAAAGATGACTTTCGCCACTTAATCTCTATAAGGTTAAATAGAAGTTTGTTAACAATCGAAAACATGACAGGAGAAGCCGGTTACAGGGCCCTCGAAAAAGGTGACCTGATAACAGCGTTTAACGAATTCAGCTCAGCAGAAAAGAGCGCCAGTGACGATCTGGAAAGATCAAGGATGATGATAAACAAGGGGGCGTTGCTGATCGCAATGGGGAAGTACAGGATGGCTGTAGAAGAGCTGATAAGGGCAAAGGC
Organism: Nitrososphaerales archaeon; assembly: GCA_023256355.1. Lineage (GTDB taxonomy): Archaea > Thermoproteota > Nitrososphaeria > Conexivisphaerales > UBA164 > CAYFFZ01. Next base: position 11,365 of record JAGDXJ010000012.1, read on the forward strand.
TACGCTTAAAGCTCTCTCTTCTGAATGTTCTGATAAGCTACTTTCTGTAGCATGCCTCAACCTTGCAAAGGCGATGCTGGCAACTGGCAGAGCGGAAAGCGCAGAGGCTGAACTCAGGTGCGCAGAAAAAATTTCAGGATCAGAAGATCCTCATGTAATGTACGTTAAAGCGCTAGTTTATTTTTACAGAAACGACGTTCAAGGGCTCAGCTCGATAGATATCGATAAAATGCCTGAACCTTACAACAAACTGGTAAAGGTGCTCGTTGCTGAGATCGAAGCGAAGAACGGTAGCAGCAGAGCTATGGCAAACTATGAAGACGCGCTCAGGGAAGCCGTCCCAAGCTCCAGGTTACGGGAGGCCTTTGGGCTCGTCTGATCTGCCAGTCCCAAATAAATCAACAGCGCTCCTGAAAAAGACAGCTGCACATAAAGCATGTTATAGGGCAGATAAACGCTCGTAAAGATCATCGTGGCTCCTGCTGCCACAGAGAGCGTTGAAAGGGACCTTCTTTTGACGGAAACTAAAAAAGAGTAAACGTCAAGAAAGATCATCAGGGAAAAAAGAGGGAAGAACCATGGAAGCGGCGTTGGGGCCCCAAGGGAAGTCTGAAGCACCATGTTGATTATCTTCTGAACAAGAATGTTTGAATACGTGAAAAAAACGATAAACGCTGTCAGAAAAGCGGTAATCGCAAAAGAAACATAGAATGACCATTTTTGTTTAAACTTGATGACTGTGTACACGGAAAGAGCTGCAAACGATGCTGCAAAGGCGTAGATCGATGCGGGTATCAGAACTATTGGCGGAATGCTGAACGTAATCCTTGACAAAAAAGACCATACATAAAAAGAAGATGCCAGAAAACCTGAAACGGCCAGCGCTGCTACAGCAACGTTTCTGTAACCTGTAGCAGTAATCGTAAGCAGCACCTCCGGCAACAGCAGAACCACGACGTTGAAAAGGAGCCACAGAGTATTTCCGTAAAGCTGAATTGCAGTAGCAGGAGAGAAAAGCAGAATTGTATCTACAAGCACCGCCATCAGGAAGATAAGGGATACAAACCTTACGGGTGCTGATGAAACGTACAGCGCAGTGTATATAAGAAATACAGTGGTTAAAAGCACCAGAACAGGGGTGTACCTTACCACAAGGTTTATCACGCTCTGTGTTAAAGCTGAAATGTTTAAACCGAACATCGTGGGCTCTAACCTTATGAACAACTGGAGGAATACAAGCTGTATAAAATAAGTAACCAGGACGGCAAGCCTAACGACGCCCTGGACAGTTGCGTTCTTTATCATGCTTCAGAACTGCCCGATAACCTGTAAAAAGCTATCATTATTCCGAACGATATAAGGAGCAACCCAATGAATACGCCGCTCAGAAGCCTGGCCAAAGGATCGTTATTTATAATAAGCTGGGATGATAGGTATATTCCTGCGATGCTCAGCAGCTCGCCCAAAAGCGTCATGAACAGGCCCACGAGCAAGAGCTGTACTCTTTTCATTTTCTCAGCCTCTCTATTTTAGATATCGATGTCATGGCAGCGTATATAAAACCGGCTATGAGCAAAACGGATATCAGGTATCCCTTTTCAAAGAGCAGAAGAGAAGCTGATGCCCCGATTACAGATGTTACAAGAACTGCCATGGCGATCGAAGGATGGGCTTTGCCAGAAGCTGCCGATGAGCGGTGTCTCCTTAAAGCGGCATACGCCGCAAGGGCTTCAATAAGCGCTATTCCGCCTATGTAGATCACGGCCTGATAGAAAGGTATGGTTTGACCCGGGGTAAGGTAAGCCCAGACTGTAAGAAACATGATAGAGGTAACAACTATCATTCCAAGCGTAAAGATCAGAGGCCTTTCAGATGGGCTTCTTCCTTCCTTCATGTCTATTAAAGGCACCAGGAAAAGTATCAGGAACAGAAGCCCCACGAGGATTAGAGCATAAACTATGTTGGGACCACCGAATATTGATAGCTTCAGTATCTGGTATATCCATAAAAAGTACCAGTCCGGTTCAGGAGTTACCGACATTGCTGCCTGTACTGAGTACTCAGGCGGCAGGGTTGCAGGAAAAACAGAAGAAATTATCAGAAGACCGCCGATGTAGAACATGGCAAGCATCAGTATGTAAAGTATTCCGCCAGGCATCCATGAGGTTTTTTTAACTTCTTCATTCTCAGAGTGCCCTAAAGGTGGAGCTATTCCGTGCACTTCAAAAGTGTACAGTTTGAGAAAAAGAACCAGCGCAAGCAACAGCGGCAAAAGTATAACGTGCAGCGCGAAGAACCTGGTAAGCTCTGCGGCGTCAGTTCCGTTTCCTACAAGGAATGATTTAACGGGCCCTGTGAGCCATAAAGGAAAGTAGTTCAGCATCCCTATACCTACATCAGTTGCAGATTTCGATATTACTGTCCACGGAAGAAGGTAACCCGTAAACCCAAACCCCAAAGTAATCAACCCGAGTATAACTCCATAGAACCACATCGCCTCTCTTGGCTTTTTATATGCTCCAACAAAAAAGTGCCTGAACATGTGCAGAAAAGTAATCAGTATTATCGCGTAAGCATCGTAAAGATGAAACGTTAAAAGAAGGTTGCCGTATGGCAGTGAAGAAACTATATAGTGCGTTGATGCCCACGCCTGATCCGGCGTAGGTACGTAATAAAGCAAAAGAAGAAAACCGGTTAACCCCTGCATGATGAATCCTGTGACAAGGATTGCCCCTGTCCAGTAGTCTGGCCTGAAAGAAAAATTGGGTATTGGCCTCAGAATCCTGTCCACAGCTTTTGTCCCGAACCTTTCTTCTATCCACTTCTGAATCCTTTCGATTGCGCTGTCCATCAGACTACGCTTCCCCCTTGCAGATCATAAGAAACATCTGAAGAACACGAAGGTCCGTGCGAATAGATCGTTGGCGGTTCCATGCCAACAGCGTAAATATCTCCTGTTGAGCTGTCGAGCTCGAGTATCACGCGCGGTACCGGACATGGCGCTGGACCTCCTACCACCTTGGCGTCCTCAAGAAAATTGTAAAGGCTCCCGTGACAAGGACAGTGTCCTCCCGGAACATCAGGCCCTCCGTAGGGGGCAAGAGAAGTCCTGAAGTGGTATATGCAGCCGTAATGCTCGCAAATAGCGCTGAAAGCTACTACGTTTTTCTGCGGCCCTATACCATACTCTGCCGGCTGCGAAAGCATTACAAGAAAGTTTGGTTCGTTTGAAAGCGGGTAGTTAAATATGACCGGCTGGTTTACTTCCAGCTGAGATATGTTTGCTACCTTCACCTTTGGAAACGTTGTTACTACTTCCCCGCTTACTGTAGCGTAATCAAGGATGGGCTTTGCCAGTCCTCCAACAACTATAAGGGCCCCAAGCGCGATCATGCCCTTTAAAAAGTTCCTCTTTTCTTCATCAACGCTCATTTTGTGACCACCGGCTCAGGTTTGCGAGAAACAGCAAAATACGTTATTGCTGCCCCCGCGATGACAACGACTAAAAACGCAAGATCGATGTAAAGCACTCCGTTAACTGCAGAGAATGATGGAGGAGGTGAATTCGATATATCCACTGTTATAAAAGTAGAAATCGATTTTATGAACGCGTTTTCCCCATAATAACCCTGCCATACAGCAAAAGCAACGTCATACGTTGAGTTTGGCTGAAGGTCAACCTCATAATTTCCAGCTCCTGCCGGCGTTCCCATCTGTCTTACCATTTCAACAACCCAAGTGTGAGTTGTATTGTACGCGTTGGCCTGAACAACATACGGGTTGGTCTGGTTTGTAGCCACATCGTTGTAAAACAGACCTGTTCCCAGGCCGACTTCATAAAGGTTTGAAGCGTTGGTGTAAAGGTTTAGAGCAAAGCCGTAAGGAGGAGCCCTGTAATTTACTCCGGTAAACGTAACGTTGTTACTCCACCATCTGTAATAATCTGAAAGCGGCCTCAACGGATACCCAACCCCTATATGGAACGGTTGAGTTGTGTTCCATGTAGCTCCCATCATAAAATCCCATATATCAGCTGCCCCGCCTGCCTGCAGCGCCCCACCGTTGGGCTTTCCAACGACCATGCAGTCGTTAGGCGTTCCGCTCTGGCCACCGAGGTACCACATGATTGCTACCCTGTCCTGTGAATAGTACGTTGAATTGACGTAGTATGACTTTACAACTGTTTCCTCAAGGCTTCTGGGAGGAGCAGGCACGTACTGTCCCGAGCTCTGGTTATACCAAAGGGGCGGGTAACCAGGTGGACCACCACCGAGTGAGAACACGCTGGACATCATGTGGCTTGGTACGGTGGCATTCCATGAAAGGAGCACAAACAGATCAGTCCCGTTGTTAGCCATTTTAACCAGTATGTATGATGTATGACCACCATTTGGAACGTTCGCTGAAAGCGGGACTTCTGTCCATGGTATGGAAGCCCAGAAACCCTCACTTCCAGGGGATGCAAGGTTAGCATTGCCTTTAACCCTGTAAGCAACAATCCCTGCATTTGTAAGGGTCTGAGCGTGATTGAGCATTACGTTACCTGAAGACAATACAATCAGAGCTATGACAAACATAGAAGAAACTAAGGCCAAACGGCCGGAGAGCTTAAACATGCGATTTTAAATCGAAAAATAATTTATATATATTTATGTTTACATTTGTTAAGTTTCTGACGTTAATTTCCGCGCTAAAGACGATTAGTAAATTTTAGAATCATTATAATATAACGATTTACTGCGTTTAAACGCGTTTTATAAGAACGAATTTTGCGGTACACTTAACATTTGTAAATATTTGATCTAAAAAAATGCTTACGAACGCAAAAAACAATTAACGTAAAGCTTTAAAAAAATTTTTAGACGTAAACTTTAAAATTTGTAAATAACAGTGTTATAACATGGAAAAAGAAACCGTTTATGACGTTATCGTAGCTGGCGGTGGACCCGTTGGTATATGGGCCGCTTATTATTCAGCTTTCAGAGGCCTTAACACAATACTGCTGGAATCTTCAGAAAGCCTTGGAGGACAGGCAGTATACCTTTACCCAGAAAAGGTCATAACTGACATCCCAGGTATACCTGCAGTTACGGGCAGGGATCTGGTGGACAGGCTGATTCAACAGATGAATTCAGTAGATGTCAAATCAGTGCTTAACGCGAAGGTCCTTTCTATCACTAAAGAAAACGATATAAGAAGGGTTTTGACGTCCAGGGGCGATTACGCCGGCAGGTACGTGATCCTTACGCCAGGCCTTGGAAACTTCGTGCCGAACAGGCTAGGCCTTCCTGATGTCGATGCTTATGAAGGTAAAGGCGTGTATTATTTCGTTAAAAGCAAAGAAGACTTCAGGGGAAAAGACGTCGTAATAGTTGGAGGAGGGGATTCAGCCGTTGACTGGGCGCTTGAGCTCTCCTCTGTAGCAAAAACTGTTTACCTTGTTCACAGGAGAAACGAATTCCGGGCGGCACAGTCCAATCTGAAAAAACTTGAAGAGCTAGGCGTTAAGTTCGTTGTGCCTTACGTTGTAAAAAGCGTAGCCGGCAACGAATCTCTTGAGAGGGTTTTTCTCAGCAGGGTCGATGACGGCTCTACACTCGAAATAGAAGCCCAGTCTATGCTTATGATGCTCGGGTACAAGCTTGACCTAGGATCTGCTAAGAGCTGGGGAGTTGATGTGAACCCGGACGGAATACTGATAGATTCTAACTGTATGACTTCAGACCCGAAAATCTACGCCGCAGGCGACATAGCGGCCCCTCGTGAAGGAATAAAGCAAAAGCTTCTGGTAATCGGTTTTGCGCAGGCAACAACTGCAATCAACAACATCAGCAAGAACCTGCATCCTTACGAGCCAACCTTTGTACACAGCACAAACATAAAAAGCGGTAGCCGCTGATCTTATCTGTTACGCTGTTCAGATTGCAAAGCGTTCTTAACTATCCAAGGCATGGCTTCGTTTATAAAACCGGGCCCGTGATGGGCCAGAAAATCATAAGGCCCAGGAGTTATCATGACTTCTGCCCTGAGCGCGTTCCAGCCTCGCAAACGCAAAATTTTTATGACATCTTCCCTGCTTGTTTTTGAGAACATTTTTGGTTCATAAATTATGAAATCCGGGTCTTCCTCAACAACTCTTTTAAAATCTGGAACCTCCCATTCAACAAAATCTTTTCCAAAAATGTTTTTCAAACCAAGCATTTCAACCCCATCAGTTATATAACTTAAAGCGCCAAAAGTTACAGGACCTCCAAGATCTATTTCCACGTAAACTTTACCATTTAAAGAATCTGAAAGTTCTGAAACCTTTTGAACGAGACCTTTAGAAATGATCCTGGCTTTTTCAAATTCGCCCGTAACGTCTCCGACCTTAACAACCATGTCAATTATTGAAGCTACTGAAACAGGAAGCTCAATCACGTATGTAGGGTACAGCTCAGATATTTTCAGAGCGAGGTCTCTCTGGTAGCCGGTTGTTGCAAAAACTATTTGCGGATCAACTTCTTTTAGTTTTTTAAGGCTAACCCTGTTGTATCCTGCAACTACTGTTTTATTTAGAGCTTCAGGCGGGTGTACGTCATAAGCTGTCACACCGGCTATTCTGTCACCCAGCCCGAGCAGATAAAGGGTTTCAGTGATAGCGGGACTGAGGCTTACTATTCTGTCTATTTTTTCAGGGACTTTTATTTCTCTGCTACTTACCTCACAGTATATCTTTCTAAAACCCACCTGCTTTACATCCCGGATCTTTTATAAAACCTTTAATGAATTATAACGTCGTGAACTACCCTGACCTTGCGTTCTTTTCAGAGTTAGCATCAGCCTGTAAAGATCATGTTCTGAAGCCTTTAAAAAACATTTCTAAGGGGGCTATCTACAGCTTAAGAGGACTTTCGCCCCCCTTAACCCCCGCAAAGTTAAATAATCATTTTAGCAGAAAGAAAAGGAATATGGGCATGACGTAAGATATTGCGAGCATTATCTTTATTACCCTCTCTGGCCTTTCCACAAGATCCTTTAGGCTTATTGGTTCCTCTTTTCCATCTTTCAGCACTATCTTCTCAGGTTCGCTTGACATCCTTCTCCACTTTTTTATGAACCTGCTGGGGGTTATCTCAAGCATAACTATCAGAAAACAGATTACAGCAAGCAAAAACGATACCAAAGTTAGATATCCGGTTGCAGCTATGTATCCTGCGAGCGCAGGAAGAGCGCCCACAGCTATCCCCACCGTTATATCATTATGAAGATAAATGGTCGCCGGATGGTTGTATGTTATAAGGAAAAACACCTCAAGAATCCCTACAGCTAAAAGGTAAGGATTCCATTTAAGCAGCACCAAAGCGTAAAGCCCCAAGATAACGCTGATTATCAGTGCTGCATAACCGACTATCTTTATATCCGAGATTTCTTTGTTTGTAAAACGTCTCGAATAAGCTTCGTTTATAAAGTGCGATGCTATGCCGTGCCCAGAGAAATAAGCCAATATAAGGGAAATATCGACCATAACGTGGAACCTTCCGCCTATTATGATTCCATCCAAAACGTAAGATATGCTGAGAAGCGTAAAAGGAAAATAAAGAAGGTCCAAATATAAGTTATGTCCCATGAACCAAAACTCTTTCAATGCTTGTTTAAAAAACAGCCTTGATATTTTAAAATTATGTTTATATTTTTATCATTTGAAACGGGCTTTCGTTAGTTACTCTAACCTGGCACACACAATCCTTAATGGCGAAGCTTTCAGAACATGTAATTCAGATCAAGAGAGCTTACATGCGTTAAGATGCTAAATGTTCCTTTAGAATGGCCGATAAACAAATTCAGTACGATGCAAACAAGGAGATAAATTTACGGATTGCAGCTAAAAGATTGTACCTGTTAACAGATCGTGCTATACCACTTATAGCTTTAACCCATCATAAATTCTTCAAAATTTTGAATTAGAGCATATATATTTGGGGTACAACCTGTTTAAAAATGAAACAGTTCAAAGGTTTAAAAAGCGAAAACATGTACCTGGCTCTAGTTATAGGGCTGGGTTCTTTTTCAGATGGTTTTGCCCTGCTCCTGCAGAGCGGAGCTTTGCTCTCTCTGGTACCGTATTTTAGGCTAAGTTCCCTGTTCACAGGTCTGGTGGTTTCAGCTCCTTTTATAGGCTCTGTGATTGGAGCCATAATTTTTGGTTGGCTTGCTGATAAAATAGGCAGAAGGGCCATAGTGCTTAACGTGCTTTTATTTTTTGTTCTATCATCAATCCTGAGCGCCGTTTCGCTTAACATACAGATGCTACTGCTGAGCAGGTTTTTAGTGGGAATCGGCATAGGAGGCGACATACCCGCGAGCGGATCGCTCATAGCTGAAAAATCGCAACCATCAGAACGCGGTGCGCTGCTATCAACTCAGACGCTTTTATGGGCTGTTGGAGCGGCCATGGCCACCGTCGTCGCTTTGCCGCTCCTGAACCTTGGCCTAGAAGCGTGGAGACCATTGCTCGGATTGGCCGCCATTCCACCTGTTTTAACTCTTTTGCTGAGAAGAAGAATAAAGGAAAGCTTCAGATGGGTAAAAAGCAGAACAAAGGATAACACGCTGAACAGGTTAACGCGCAGGGCCATTTACGTGACGGCAACACTTTCTATCGGATTGTTTATCTGGACCATGATTCTGGCAGTTTTCGCAAGCTATTTGCCTTCTTTGCTCATCAGGATATACGGCATGCCACGTTCTGAATCGCTTATTATAGGAACAGCTCAGTGGATCATGTACATTTTAGGCTGTGTGCTGGCTTTCAAGCTGGTTGACGTTATTGGCAGGAAGCGGCTCATAGTAATCGGAACAGCTGTTGCGATAGCAGCGACAGTTATCGTATACATGTCGGGGACCAGTGTCATTTCCGTTATTACTGCAGGCGTTCTTACAATCTGGGGAGCTGGTGGTGCCGCCTATACAGGGATATCGATTTACTCTTTTGAAATACCTCCAACGCTGTACAGAGGGTTGCTCAGCGGCGCAGTTTTTGGATCTGGAAGGCTCGGAGGATACGCAGGGACGCTTATTTTCCCCACTCTCATAGGGGTTATGGGCATTGTGAAAACGTTTGGACTGATGGGGCTTGTCATGCTCATAGTTGCAGTAGCATTCGGAACCTTTAACCAGAAAACCGAAAGGATTGATCTTGAAATGATAGAATCTTCAATGGTTAAAGACTAAAACAGTTTTTATCATGAGCTCGAGCGTTTTGATGCAGTTCAGCTTCCTAACGTGTTGTGGGTGAACTACCCTGACCTTGCTATCAGGGCTTCCGGTTCATAGCCGTACTTTGACATGTGGATGCTGTTCATTAATCGCTAAATGGGACTTTTGCCCCCTTAACCCACGAAAAGTTAAAAAACAATTTTTATAAAAAGCGTTAAAGCTAATGCTCAGCGTCAGAGCGCTGAAATTCCAAGGACGTTATCCAGAGATATTATCCCGGGTCCTGTAACCAGCAGGGTTATGGCAAGCAAAAGATAAAGCATATCGATCTCATAGCTTGGTTTGTCAAGAGACACATAAGACGCTTTCATCTTCGTCTTTTTCATTATAATGTTCGCTATCATAAAAACAGCCACGAACAGTGAAGCCAGCCTTGTCAGAAAACCCGCTATAATGGCCACCCCTCCTGCAACTTCGACGAGCATTGCAAGGAAAGCTGTCCATGCTGGAATCCCCATGCTCTGCATCCACTGACCTGAGCTCCTGGCTCGATCCTTAAGCTTCGGGTATCCATGTATCACGAGAGTGATTCCAAGTATTAACCTGTATACGAACAACCACAGCGAATACGCGATGCTCATGATGAGCTTTATACTAAGTATATTATTTAAACTTGATGGATTTTTTATACTTAGTCTGAATTTTTTGTTTAATCAAAAAGGTCTTTTTATCCTGCAAGAACGTTCAGCCTTTTGCTGATTTTTTATGTATGATTTTAAGCATGCTATAGAATTGCCTTGTAAAGTTTCGAGAAAAAATTTGAACCGTCTGGCATGATTTTATAACAATCTGTCTACTGTTCTGGATTTTTTCGGCAAAAAGTTTTATGTATTATTAAAACCGTGATTGCCAAAAAGTATCCAAACGGTTATACGCTCTATAACGCTGTTATAGATAAATGAAAATAGCTGTTACCTACGACAGGTACCACAGGTTAAAACCTCTTGATGAAGCGGAGCTGATAGGGCTTTACGACGATTCGAGAGGGGTTGTAGAAGAAGTCCAGAACCCTGGGTACATGAAGAGCAAAGAGTTTGCCATGTTCTACATACTTAAGATGAAGCCGGACGCCATAGCAGTAAGAGATGGATTCCTGTGCCCAGGCTCATACGCGATGTCAAAGGGGAAACTGAAGTACATACTTACAGATAAAGAAAGCGTTGAACAGTTTATAGACAACGTTGAAGAGGCAAATCCGATGGAAGACCTTGACGAACGGGTCTACTCTGAAGACGAGTTCTGACCGGGAAAAGCTGAGCGCCCTGGCTTTTGAGCTGTCCCGCCTTCTGCAGCTTGATTATGATGATATTTTTTATTATTTCAGGCTTCTAAACGGTGAAGAACTCCCTTTCTCTGAAAGTGCAGAAAAAGAGGGGCTCATAATAAGAGGAATGAATGAAAGGCCTGTACCGCTGCATCCGAGGATGGCTTTATCAAACATCTACAGAATTTCTGCTGCTAAAAACCCCAGTATAAAGAAGAAAAGAGCCAGAATAGATGCCATAATAGCTGTTTTGATTCCTGTTTATGAACAGAACTTTGTTAAACCAGATAAAAAGTAATCGCGGAGTACTCTGCGTAAAGCATCAGTATCCCGGACAATACAAAAAACAGAGCTGCTGCTTTACCCTTTCTCAGCCTCCATACTGATAAAAATGAAACAAAAAGCGCAGGGTAAAGCAGCATGATCGAGATCCCTGAAGCTATATAATAGAACTTCCAGACAGCAGTTGAACCTATCAACATAGCCAGGAGCATACATGAAAAAATTATCATATCTGACATTTTTTTCTGCAGTTTGAACCTGTACAGGTCCCTGATCGCTCTGTATTCAGCAAGTATCAGCGAGAAATAACCTATCGATGAAGCCTCCACTATCAGATCAGGAGGAATGTAGAACCCTCCTGCAAGCAGGGCAGCTGAAGCAACTGCGAGGGCTACAAACATGAGCCTTGAGCTCTTTCTTTCCCCGTTCCAGTAAGGAACCAGGGTTATGCATATGAGAAGCAGGCTTGAGTTAAGCACGTTTACGAACAGATCCTGTACAGGCTGTTGGACAAACCCAATATGTATCTTCCATCCAAAAGGGATGATCAGAAGAATCTGAAAAAACGCCAGCACGATAAAAGCAAAAGGAGACAGGTTGAGAAAAGTCAAGGCTGAAGCTGCAGCAAATATAAAAAAGGAGACCAGAATTCCTTGGTAAAGCCCCATATGCAAAACGTAAAACGGAATAAAAAAGCTTGTATAGACAACATAAAGGGAATAGCTCAGCGTCCACATCAACAGCTGAATCCTGCCAGCAGTTCTGTTAAATAAGCTGGAAACTGTAAACAGTCCACCTGCATCCCAGCTTATGTTTATTGCGTAGTAAACCATCATGAAAACTGGAATTATAGCCATGATGGTTAAAAGCGATATTAAAGGGCTTTCCCTCAACACCGCAAGGGGTAAAGGCGATACCGTAGAAAGCATGTAGGAAAAAGTTACTATATAACCTGAAACCTTTCCTTTAGGCCTGAACAAATTCTCCTTCAACGATCAGCTTCTGTATTTCGTCCTCGATTTTATTCGCATCGTAACCCCTTTTGCTGAGCCATTTTCTTGCCTGTGGCGAAAGTCGCACAGAGACGTTCTGACCTCCTATGTTGCCAAAAAGTATGCATCTGAAACTGTACTTCTTATTATCGACCATGACGTTGCCTTTTAGATATCCAGCCATGTCTTCCATCTCAACGCTTTTTATTACAACTTTTAACATGTTTTTCATCTCACTACAAGGCTCGAATTTTTGCTTTTTTCAATGAATAAGAACGCGTGCTCATGACCATTCTCACATTTTACATTCCCTTCATCATCTATAAAGAGTCTTTCGTCCCCGTAGACTTCACAGCGGTGCAGGTATTCTTTACCTGCGGGCAAAACGCTCCATTCTAACTTATTCTGACTTCTGCAGACAAGTATTCCCCATTTTTTTAAATCGTCCATAACTCCTGTTCCAACATTCTCCGGGAGCTTCGGTTCGCCTACGAGCCGGGCATCTGCATGGACTTTGTTACACTTTCTGCACCTCCATATATCGACAACTCCGTTTACCTCACCGTCCAGTATTACGTTGACCGCCCCTTCATAAAATATTTCATGTTCACAATTCAATATAAAATTCCAGAGAGCACAGCGTTTTTTTGCCTTTCTATATTTTTTTAAAAAATCCAAAAGGCTTATGCCGATGAATTTATTTCAAAAGAATACTTTTAACAAAAGGTTTATTTTCATATTTTTTTATAAATTTAAAAAGTGAGCTATAGAGAAAGAGCGTTAGATCGAGACATAATAGAAAAGTTTAACAGAATCTCTAGACCGTGGACTTTTCAAATTGTGTTGCTCCTGGACAAAGAAAGACCTCTAAGGTTTAACGAAATAAAAAAGAAACTGAACGGCATATGCTCAAGGTCTTTAAGTGAAAGGCTTGATGAAATGGAGAGAGACGGTATAATTAAAAGAAAAGTAACAAACGACTCGCCTCCACGGGTAGAATACTTTTTGACGGATAAAGGGGAGGAACTGAAAGAAATAGCTACAAAGCTCCTTTTATGGCAGAATAAGTGGAAGTAAGATCTCAGAACTGTGACTTGAGTTACCTTTTCGTCGCTATTCCTTTTTCTTGCAGAGCTCGTTTTTCTGACTTTAGAATTCTTTCCAAGATTTGGCATCAGCTAAAAACTATTCTGAAGTTTTTAAATTTAAAAATAGAATAATTTATACACTTTAAACGTACGAATGTATATATTAACCGGTTTTAATGGCGATTTTTTTAAAAAAATTAGACCGTTTTAAATAACATTTTCAAATAATAAATAAATACAGAATTTTAAAAACAACACTAAATGGACGATGAGGAGGCAAAGATAATCGACAAGCTTTTAAAGGAAATTTTCAACAAAAGTTCGGCCCAGGCTGAAAAGACGTCTTCCAGTTTTAAGAAGCCTGGGGTTTATCAATGCATTGAAGGTAGATGGACATTTGTTTCAGGCACTCAGAACTGGCAGCCCGCTGAAGATGGGCTTTATTTTATCTTTAATGACGATCCAGAGTCCTATTACTTAGGTGGGCCTATCGGAGAACCGTTTTTTAAAATAGCGGAAAACCTTAGCGGTTCAATTAAGGCGATCATAAAAACTTTTTCAGGCAATAAAGCTCCTTACCTAACTTTTATTTGTATAAAAAACGCGGAAGAAGTATTTTCAAAAACGTATGAAGCCCTTCCGTATTTAGTCGATGTAGCCACTATGGTTGCCCATTTTGCCGTTAATTGCCCGGCTGTGAGGAAAAAAGATATTGAAAAAATTTATGAAGTATGCCCATGCGCAAAACAGTGAAATACATTACTAACTTTCTAAAGAAAGATCAGTAATAATATATTATTTAAGATAATTGATGCAAAGGCTTTTAATCAGTTGGCCCCATTCAACAGCTGAAGGCAAAAGGTTAACAAAAATTGGTAATATTTTATATAATAAATTTTGGATATTATTAAATATGGTAAAGATGACCGAAAATGATATAAAAAAAGCCCTGGGTTCAATGAAAGAATGGTCATACAAAGATAATGAAATCTACAAGGAATATGTTTTTAATAACTTTTTGCAGTCCGTAAAGTTCGTTAACATCATAGCGCCTGTTGCCGAGTCGGTTAAACACCATCCGGATATATTTATTTCATATAATAAAGTAAGAGTAGCTTTAACGACGCACGATGAGGGAGGAGTTACAGAAAAGGACATCGATCTTGCAAAAAAGATAGAAAGCCTTTCTTCCCTAGTTTAGAGCTTGAACTTTTAATACAACCAATTTTTACGCGCAAAACACAGAGATGTTTAAGGCCTCGCGGCTTATAAAATGGCTCATGAGGTTGAAGATTACCCCGCACACTATTTCATTCTAAAACCGAATTCCTGTAAAAAACGTCTAAAAAAGACCATAAAAAGCGACCGTGGTTTAACATAAAACGTCAGTTTTTTTAAAAAATTTCCCGTCAAAGATTTTTATGAAAAAAGAAAAAACAAGTTCAATGATTATTTTATGTAAAAAAGAGCGCTATGATGGGCTCGATCACAAACAGCCTGAAAAATCTTTTGTTACTGTATCATTCCTGACTTTGTACGAACTGAAACTCATGACCTGCAGCTTTTCAAAAAGAAGCTTACCCGTAACCAAATTTCTGAGGTGATGAGATGGCCAAATATGTTCTGATTTCTGATCTTACTTTACTTTATAACTACAGAAACTTTCCGTTACTTGATTTTCTACCCTGTGCTCCCTCAGGTTCGATACCTGGCTTTCTCTATTCTTTTTTAAAGGGAAGTGAGTCTCCACCCATGGAAAACGGCGAGGCTATGTTCAGCCCGTATTCGGTCAGAAAGATAGAAGCTTCTCTGCTTAAGAGAAACAGGAGAGAAGAAGTTGCTGTGCCACATTTTGACTACATAGACAGATTTATAGGTGAAGATACCGAGGTCATAGGCATTTCTACCATGGATCCGCTTGGCTTTGGACCGTTAACCATGTCTTTCGCTGCGCTGCTCGGGAAAAATGATGAAGCCTGGGTTAAAAAAGAGTGGGAGTTCCTTTTAAAAAAGATAAACGCTGTAAAAGGGAGATCAAAGCTTGTAGTTGGAGGCCCTGGAGTATGGGAGTTTACCGTGATGCCGGAAGAGCTTGACAGGTTTGACGTAGATTACGCCGTACAGGGTGAAATCGACGACCTGGCCCCCGAACTTTTTGAGCAGATATCGGAGGGTAGCATAGACAGGAACCTGTTTTTTAACGGCTACGTTTCTTATGATGAGAGCTTCAGGAGGTTCAGCAAACCTGATGAAAGGTTCATTTCACGCAGGATTGGCACCAGGATGTACCCGACTCTTGACGAAATACCTGAAATTGTCAGGCCATCTATGAAAGGGCTCACAGAAGTTATGAGGGGCTGTGGCATTGGCTGCGATTTTTGCGAGGTAACGCTCAGGCCCCTCAGGTATTATAGCGTTGAAAAAATAAAAAGGGAAATAGAGGTAAACGCAAAAGCAGGGTTGCAGTCAGCCTGGTTACATTCAGATGAAATATTCGCTTACATGCACGGTCCCAGGTTCGAACCAAACTTTGAAGCGATTACAGAACTTTTTAAAGGGGTCATGTCGGTAAAGAATATTTCCCATACAAATCCAACCCACGGGAGGATATCTATACCGGCTGGTTATCCTGACCTCATAAAGAAGGTTTCAGAAATTATAAAAGCTGGGCCGGATAACTGGATAGGCATACAGGTTGGTCTTGAAACAGGCAGCGAAAGGCTTGCCAAGCTTCACATGCCGAACAAAACGTTGCCCCTCAGGGTAGGTCCTGACGGCAGCTGGCAGGAGATAGTCTGGATGGGCGTTTACAACTTAAACAGGTATTACTGGAGACCAGCTTTTACCGTTCAGGTTGGACAGATGGAGGAAACAGACGAAGATAACTGGGAAACTGTAGCTCTTATAAACAGGCTGAGCAACTCTGAGGTTGATGGCAGACCCTTTGAATTTACGGTAACCCCTATGCAGAACGTGCCGCTCGGGCTGATAAAGAACAGGGAGCTAAAATCTTTGAAGCTGACAAAATCCCAGCTTGCGGTCTATTATGCATCCTACAGACACCTTGCAAAAATGGCTGCGCGCGACGCTTATTCTGAGGGCGCGGGTAACCCCCTGTCAAGGCTTGGCGCTTCATTGCTTATACATATGGGTGGCTGGTTTATGATGAAGTTTATCGAAGATATATGCAAAAAGAACGGAATTGATGTTGAAAAGGTGAAGAATTACGGGCTGGGAAACACAATGACAATTACATCCAGAGTTCGGCTTGCACAAACCTAAAAAACAAAAAATATCATGACTTTAAATGTACCATCAGGAAACCTGCATCTTCGGATCGCGGGCAGCCTTTTTTGCATCTGATCATGTACCTTATCCCTATTATCCCTCCTGCTGCCATGAGCGCAACGCCAAAACCCGCAAGTATCAGTAACGGAGCCGAAAGAAATACGAGGGAATACAGCTCTCCAGCAACAAAAGATATGATTTCCCCGGAGATGAACAGGTAACCTGTGAGCGCTCTTTCTTTCCCGCTGATACCGTATATTTCAAAAGTTACGATCGCAGTTACAAGCGCTGGTAAAAGGAAAAATCCAAAGTCCTGATGAAACCTTGTATAAGCAAAATCAAAAGCGGCCCCGGGAGCACCTGGAAGAGCACCCGCTGCTCCAAAGAACGTCTCATGAAATTCTATCCAGTATCCCGTAACGGGTATTGTAAGGTAAATTAAAATCCATCCAGTTATCAGGCTTATAAAAAGCGGGTCCCTGAGCATGCCCTTTCCCCCTGCATGCCAGATAAGCGCTATCATGATAAGAAGGGCACCCCATCCTATGATCCCGGTTATTGCGTCGTCCATTGCAAGCCCGTTTATGTCGCTGGGACCGGAAGAAAAAAGAGTAGGTATTGAATAGTTTCCAACGCCAGAAATTATGTAGATCACAGCGGCAGCAAGCATGGCTCCTGCCATGATCGTAATTCCTGCATAAGTGAGGTATCTGACGCCTTTTGAAGCGTTCAAAAGACCGTAAACAAAGGCAACTATCACTACTATTCCAGCCATTATTACGGGGAGCATGAGATGCGAATGAGACGTCACTACATCTTCAGTCCACGTTATTACAGCTGTTGTATTGTAGTAGCCAAGGACAGGATACATTGTCTGGTTTATGTAATTGCCCACAAAAGAAGGCCATGGACCGAACCATGTAATCCATCCAGCTATGTGACCCATAAAAGCTGAGATAAGGGTAAGGAAAACAGCAAACGCCATGAACGAGTTAACTGCCTTCAAAGATTTTGAGCTGACCTGAAATGCCTTCACCGCAAACGCCGCTATCAGAGCCAAAGCTATTTCATCCCCCACAAGAAAAGCAACTATCTGAGACCACAGCGGTATTCCGAAGAGAAACCTGTCATAGACATCGAATATTCCAGCTACGCCGGCAAGAGGTATAGCTATGATCCCTCCTATAAAAACAGAATCCCTTATCAGAAGGCCGGGAAAGCCTTTCATCTGATACAGATCAAAGACAGAACACATAAGGGCCGCTAACGCCACTATTAACGGAACGAATATTGCCCCGTGCCAGTAAAGCACAAGGCGCCAGAATACATCAGGAGTGTACGCGTTGTTATAAGCTGGATTGAGAAACGGCGTTAAATAGTTCAGCACGGGAAATATCGCTATCAGTCCAAGCCCCCAGCTAAAAGACCATATCATTATAAATTTACACGTTGGGACTCTCATAAGATATATTTATCAACGATTGTATATAACGTCGTGTATGTAAATGTACATATTTTCACACAAAATGGTTAATCATTAACAAACAAAAAATGTCTGCGCTTGTTAATCGACATTTACTGACGGTGCAAGTTTTCATCTCATTACAGTTTTAATGCCCAATTCCTTTTTACGCACAGGCGAACCTTTTTATTATACGTCCAAAACAACAACGTTATGACCAAATATTGCCCCAAATGTGGAGCTCAGAACCCTGATGATGCAGTCTACTGCATAAAATGTGGCTATAAATTTCCCTTAGAAGCCTCTGAACAGCCTGCAAATGATCAACAAAAAACTGCAGAAAGCGCACAAAACGTAACAAACCAGCAGGCAGCTCAACCTTCAACAACAAGCCAAACATACTACTGCCAGGAATGCGGGCAACCGGTTCCTCATGGATACATATATTGCCCTGTGTGCGGATCATTTAAAATTGCGCCCTATCCTCCTTCTTACATACCACGACCTGCTGGCGTTACCGTGCTCGGAATAATACAGATAATATTTTCAGCCATCTCTCTCTGGGTTGGCATGACTTTCCTCGGTATGACGTTAGCTCCTGCCGGAGGAGTTTTTGCTATCGTCGGTATAGCTTTTGTCGTTGCAGGAGCTTTATCGCTGATTTTTGCGGTAGCTTTCCTCACAGGCAAAAACTGGGGCAGAATTCTTATGATGATAGGCGCCATAATAGAGCTGATCGATTTCCCGCTGGGCACAGTAATGGGGATACTGATACTCTGGTACCTTACGAGGCCCAGGGTAAAAGCTTATTTTAAACAACCAAAATAAAAATATATTAATGCTGAACATCTTACAGACAAGCTGTTTTGTAATGAAATTCTGCGTTTCAGCTTTAGATTTTATGGCCTGAGAAACGACCATAGAGTTACAGTGACGCTGTTCATGGACATCGCAAGGGCCGCAAACTGGGGAGCAAGGTAGATTGCCGGGTAAAGAACTCCTGCCGCTAGCGGTATAAAAAACGAGTTGTACCCGAAAGCCCAGATCAGGTTTTCCTTTATCCTCTTCTCGAGCTTTTTTGCCCCTTCCCAGAGCACCTTTAGGGCCGTTGGGGCAAATATGATAACGTCTCCTGCCTGTTTGCTTATTTCAGATCCTGTGTTCATCGCAACTCCTACAAACGCCGTCCTTAACGCCAGCGCATCGTTGACTCCGTCCCCCACGAACATGACATTCTCGAAAGATTTTACGAGCTCAGCCTTTTTTTCCGGCGTCAGCCCTTTGTAGACTCGTACGCCAAGCTCCTTTCCAACCTGATCTGCAAAATCGCTTGAATCGCCTGTCGCTATTATTACTTGATACCTTTTTTTAAGATCTGCTATAACCTCCTTAACGCCTTCCCTTATCTCATCCCTGACCCTGAATGAAACCACCGGCTTAAAGTCCACACAGCCTATTATGTCCCCCTCAGGAACATCTTCACAGTTGCTGGCTATGAATTCCCTTTTTCCTACTATAACTGTATGGCCTTCCACCGTGCCCATGACCCCTTCTCCCGGGAATTCGTTGAAGTCCTTTACTTCAAGCCTTTTTTTGCCAAGCTTTGAAATTGCTCGGGCAACAGGATGGGAGCTCAGAGATTCAAGCGCAGCGACCAGTTCAAGACCGTTCTCATCGTAAGCTTTAACGGGTTCAACCTTAACATCGCCGGTTGTTATGGTCCCGGTTTTATCAAAGATTATAGTTTTAACCTCCTTGAGCTTTTCCAGCGCTGATCCGTGCCTTACTATAACCCCTCTTTTGGAGAGCTCCCTGATTTCGGCCAGCACGGCGAGGGGCGTTGCAAGCCCGAGCGCGCACGGACAGGCAGCAGCAAGCACGGCTATAGCAAAAAGGAGCGCAAGGCTTGCGGGAACGAAAAAGTGCCATACAAAAAAAGTTACAGCTGCTATGATCATTATTACAGGCGTAAAGTAAGCAGCTGCCCTGTCTACTGCCCTCTTCAGCCCAATAGAAGTTGTGCTGGCATCGTTGATGGCTTTTACCAGCTGGCTTACGTAAGACCTCTCTCCAGCCCTTGTGGTGTATACTTTAAGGTATCCGTTTGTTAAAGTCGTTCCCGATATAACCGCGTCCCCCTTACTTTTCTTTACAGGAAGCGTTTCCCCGGTTAAAATGGATTCGTTAACTTCACCTGAACCATCTTCGACCACTCCGTCCACGGGTATGACCTCCCCTGATTTTACCGTTATTATGTCTCCAACGCTGACCTGATCTGAATCAACTATCTTTCCGCTTTCCAGCCTTGCCGTATATTTTGGTGCATGAACGTAAGATATTCTGTACCTAAGGTATGAATCTATGGTCTTTCCTACCAGCACAAAGGTTATCAGAAGGCTTGCCGCATCAAAGAAAACTTCTCCGCCGCGAATTAAGTTAAACACGCTGTAAGCCCATGCGGTTCCGGCAGAAAGCGCCACAAGAGTATCCATATCAGCTGTCCTGTTTTTCAGAGCCCTGTAAGCTCCCGAAAAGTACCTTCTGCCCGAGTATACAATTACCGGAACTGAAAAAATAAAAGCCAAAAAATTCATGTATCTGTACTGAAAATAAAGCACAAACGAAGTAAAGATGGCCCCTGCAACCAGAGAATAAATCATAGAGTTTAACTCGCGTTTTACAAAAGATGTCTCCCCTTTTTTCTTATCGTCAACCTCTACAGGACTGTAATCCCTGAGCTTTTCAACCACTAATTTCTGGTCAGCTGTGGCCGGGTTTATTTTGAGGTTCAGAACGCTGGTTGACGGGTTAAAATCTGCTGAAACTATACCCGGGATGTCTGAAAGGATCTCCATAATCCTTCTCGAGTTTTCGGGGTTTGCCTTGAGGACCAGCTTCAAATCTTTTGTTTCAACGTCATACCCGGCCCTTTTTACAGCTTCCACTATGCTGTTAAGCCTGTAAGAACCCTTTATTTCTGCAAAACCCGTTGCAAGGTTGACAGATACCGCTTTAACGCCTTCAACTTTACCTATAGCCTTTGATACGGTGTTCACGCAGGTGGCACAGTGCATCCCAACAATCTTCAGCTTTTCTTCTTTTTCAGAGCTCAAGAAGGCATCCCCCGTGGGCCCGACTTAAGGTAGCCCTCAGGGTCCTTCTGGAACTCTTCCTTACATTTGCTTGAACAGAAATAGTAGATCCTGCCTTTGTACAGAACCTTATGTTCTGTGTCCTTCACGCGCATACCACACACCGGGTCTATGTTTTCCATGATTAACAGTTTAAAAGCAGAGCGTAATATCGATTTTTCTTAACATTTGTTAGGTAATTTTACAGGTACGCATTTAACCTTAAGGTTAGAAGTAAATTTATGGAGCTGGATGACGTTGACGTTGAGATAATAAACTCTCTTATTGAAGACGGTTGCCTGTCTCTCAGGGATCTTGCAAAGGTTACGGGCCTTTCCCCTCCTTCTTTAAACGCAAGGCTGAAAAGGCTTAAGGATTCAGGGATAATAAAGGGGAGCACAGTTTTGATAGACAGGAACAGGATGAAGAGCGGAGTTTCGGCTTTTTTATTTATCAGGTGTGACCCTTCAAGCCTCAAAAAGGTTGAAGAGAGC
Organism: Nitrososphaerales archaeon; assembly: GCA_023256355.1. GTDB lineage: Archaea > Thermoproteota > Nitrososphaeria > Conexivisphaerales > UBA164 > CAYFFZ01. Next base: position 32,624 of record JAGDXJ010000012.1, read on the forward strand.
CTTTCCGCTTTAGAAGACGTAACTGAAATCTACAGGCTTACTGGCTTTTACAACCTTCTAGTTAAATCCGAGGTAGAAGACGTAAACGCTCTTGACAGGCTTAACGAGGAGATAGGTAAAAACGAGGGCATCATTGAGGTTAACACACACCTTATAAGCGAATACGTTAAGGAAAAGCACAAAAAATTCAAAAGGATCAGGGCGGACTTAAAGTGCGAATACTGCGGAAACATCATCAGCGGAAAGCCTTATCTGCTTGAATACAGAGGGGTGACAAGGTTTTTCTGCTGTCCCACCTGTTTGAGGGAGTTCAAGAAAAAGTATGGCGTTGCATGACTAACATCTGTAAACCGCTATAATAAAATCTGCCTGCGCTAAATAAATCGCGTGAGAAAATAATGTACGAATATAAAACCGCTTTGACGCTGTCTTTGATAGGTGTTGCTTTTCAGGCCTTTGCCTGGATTTTTTTGATGCTTTTTCGCGGGTTCTGGTTCGCAAGAGCATACGCCTATCCTGGTTCTTATATGGGAATGATGTACTTTTCTGCTTACGGTTTCAGCTGGTTCCCGTTTTATACATTCCTTGGCTTTATCGTGGTGGCCCTTGGAATAACCGGGATCTGGCTCCTGAGCAGCGGTGAAAAAGACAAGGCCACCGTGGGTTCCGTGCTTATCATAGCTGGCTCTGTCATGGCCTTTCCAACGATGTTCGGTTTTATGGTGGGTTCACTGTTAATGCTTATAGGCGGAATCATGGGTTTAACCCTGGAACCTGAGGTGAACAGGGCATGAAAGGTCCTGCTGTAATTGCACTGGTTCTCATTGTCGTAATCGGGACAGCCTTTCTTGCTTATCCTCTTATGCTTTATTTTTATGGGCCAGTATATAATCAGAGACCTTACCAGGGTTACAGCATGATGACCTATTACGGAAAAACGGTCCCGGTTAACGAGGCCATGATGGAAGCTTTATCTGTTCCCTCATACGTTAAGGTGATTCCGGCCAACGATACAGCAGTAATAAACTCAACTTATGTAAAGCTGACAGTCTATGCCATGATGGGGAGCATGGCTGAAAAAATAACCGGACAAAAGATGCCGGCTTATGCACACGGTGATGTTTTTGTCATTTACGGTCTGATAAACCCCACTCTGGTGTTTAACACAGCAGGCAGACCGGTTACGCTGATCATTACGCTGATCAATCTAGATGATGATATGTACCACAACTTTGTATTAACTGTTCAGCCCCCGCCGTACAGCTATATGGTTGGACCGGGCATGATGTCCTTTTCAGGAGGTTTTATGGAAATGATGCCCTATCTGCCTCCTGCAAGCAATGGCAACGCGTATACCTATTCATATTCGGTTCAGCTTCAGGGGCAAAACACTTTCTGGTACATATGCACCTATCCCGGGCATGCAGAAAACGGTATGTACGGAGAGATCGTTATAACGTGAACTTAAAAATTCTGTAAGGCGTTATCAGCTTGCGAAATGTGACCTGTGCTAACTTTTCATAAAAATTGAAAAAATATTGCAGAAGTTCAGCTCTTGAATCCAAAGCTTTTAAATCGGGCAGAAAATTTTCCGGAGCTGTTACTAAATTTTAAATTCGCGCTGAACAAAACTTCATAACAACCTTAATATCTGTATGTGCAAACATAATACCATGCTAAAGATAGGTACTGAAGCTCCGGATTTTGAACTGAAAAATCAGGATGGAAAAGCGGTAAGGCTGAGCCAGTACAAGGGAAAAGTGGTGGTTCTTTACTTTTATCCAAAGGATGAAACCCCCGGGTGCACAACAGAAGCCTGCGAGTTCAGAGATTCTATGGACGACCTGAAAAAGTACGGCATAACAGTGCTCGGGGTAAGTTCTGACAGCGTTGAATCTCATAAAAAGTTTCATGAAAAAAGAAGGCTTAACTTTGACATACTTTCAGACGAGAAGAAAGAAGTAATCAAAAAATACGAAGCCGATGGACTGCTTTTTACGAAGAGGATTACTTATATAATCGATAAAGAGCAGAGGATAGCCCATGTTTTTGAAAAAGTCAACCCTAACGGACATTCAAGGGAGGTTCTTGAAAAAGTCAAGCAGCTTGGCCTTATCTGAGCTCCTTAAAAATTGTTTTTAAAATGCTTAAAAGCTATTCGCCAAAAAGCCTGGTGTACTCTTCGTACATGCATCTGTCCTGAACCACTGTAATGCCCGCGCCTTCTGCCTTTTTTGCGGCTTCATCGTTGGATATGCCTTTCTGCATCCAGATCACTCTGACGTCGCCCCTTTTAATGGCCTGTTCTGCTATTGCGGGCACTTCTTCTGAAGGTCTAAAAATCTGAACTATTTCGACCTTATGCGGAACTGAAAGGAGATCAGGATAGCTTTTAAGTCCCAAAATTTCATTTGTCGTTGGATTAACTGGAAAAACTGTATAACCTTTTTCGATTAAAAACTTAGGAACTATGTGAGCCCATTTTCCTGGATCCTTTGAAAAACCTACCGTGGCTATGTTTTTGTAACTTTTAAAAATGCCTATCAAAAGTTTATCAGAGAGTTCAACCATAAAAAAATTTAGATAGCTGAATAATTATTGTTTTTTGGTAAATTTTTTTCATCAGCAAAAGGCCACCATGCTATATTATAATTATGATTGCTGATTTTATTTTTTGAAATTTCCATAAAATAAGGCAAATACTGTACAAACAGGAAATCGATTTTGATTTTATGCCATTTTATAACGCTTAACATTTTGTTTATGCTGGAAATTATTTAATTTCTGAAAAATTTATTAGTTCTCTACAGATGTCTCTCGTACCTCAGTTTAACAAAACTGGTGACCTTTTGATTCCTGCAACCTTGTATTGATGAAACCAGGGTTACATCATTAACCCTTGCTGTACAAAAAACGCGAAAAGAAAATCGTAAACTGGGTAAGCTCTTTCATGTGCTTACCCCTTTTTGCACCCCCGTTAAAAAAGGGGTA